>DATEKK010000270.1:0-19455 GCA_035277485.1 Gemmatimonadaceae bacterium | reverse complement strand
CTGCGCCCGCTCGGCGCCGCCGCCTTGGCTCCGTCAGACGTTTGGCAGCGCCTCCGCGCTGCCGAACCGCCCCGCAGCACGGTGTTCCGTCTCTCGCATCTCCCCGACCGCATCGCCGACACCTGGCAGCTCGCCGCCCAGGGCACAACGATTCGCCGCCACGCCACCCCGAGCCGCGGCATCGTCCGCGTCATGATCGACCGCGAGAACGCCGTCGACGTCGCCGGCACGATCGCCCGTGCCGCCGCCGGCCACTGCACGATCATCGCCGAGCGCGCCGCACCGACCTTCTGGTCCACGGGTCCTACGCCCGCGGCTAACGCAACACTGTCCTCGCGCATCCGCGCCGCCTTCGACCCCGCCGGCATCCTGAACCCCGGCCTCGCGCCCGACGCCCCACGCTCGCCGATGGTCCAGCACACCGATGCCTAACGCCGCGCCCCATTCCCCATTCCCCAGTCCCCAAGGGTCGGCGCCCAGCGCCGCCCCGCTTCCCTGTGTCGCAGCCACCCCGCTCGCCGCCGCGCTACCCGGGATCATGACCTGCGTCCACTGCGGCTTCTGCCTCCAGGCCTGCCCCACCTACCTTGCGTTAGGCGACGAGAACGACTCCCCGCGCGGCCGCATCCTCCTCGCCCGCGCGCTCGCCGAAGGCACCCTCCCGCTCGACGACCCCGACGTCCGCACCCACCTGGACCGTTGCCTCGGCTGCCGCGGCTGCGAAACCGCGTGCCCATCCGGCGTCCCCTACGGCCACATCCTCGAGGCCGCGCGCGCCACGCTCAACGAAACGCAGCCGCCGCCGCGCCCCTTGACGCTCGTGCTCGCCGTGTTCGCGCGCCCGCGGCTCCTGGCGCTCGTGCTCTTGGGCGCGCGCGTCCTCCGCCTAACGGGAATCGCGCGCCTGCTCGCGCGCCTCAAGGGCCGCGCCGGCTTCGCCTTTGCGATGCTCGCGGCCAGCGCGCCGCCGCGAGCGAGCCGGCCGTACACACCGCGCCCGCGCGGCGACCGCGGCTCCGTCGCCGTCCTCGCTGGATGCGTCATGCGCGGCCTCTTCGCGCACGTCAATCGCGCCACCGAACGCGTCCTCCTGGCCAACGGCTATCGCATCGTCGGAGCCCCCGGCCAGCGATGTTGCGGCGCGCTCCACGCGCACGCCGGCGACCTCGCCGGCGCGCGCGCCTTAGCCCGCCGCAACATCGCCGCCTTCGAGCAGAGCGGCGCCGAGTTTGTCGCCGTCAATGCATCGGGATGCGGACTCATGATCAAGGAGTACGGACACCTCCTCGCCGACGATCCCGCATGGGCCGACCGCGCCGCCGCCGTCGCCGCGCGCGGGCGCGACGTGAGCGAGCTCCTCGCTGACGCCGGTCCCGCACCCGGCGCGCCAATCCCCGAGCGCGTCGCGTACGATGCACCGTGCCATCTTCTCCACGGGCAACATCTCGCGCGCCAACCGCTTGCCGTGCTCGCGGCCGTTCCGTCCCTCGAGGTGACACCGCTGCCGAACGCCGATCAATGTTGCGGCAGCGCCGGCATTTACAGCCTCGTTCAGCCGCAACTCGCACAGGACGTGCTCGCGCCCAAGCTCGCCGAAATCGCGCGCGCGGGCGCGCCGTTCGTCGCCACCGGCAATCCCGGATGCATGATGCACATTGGCGCCGGCGCGCTCCGCGCACGGATTCCCACGCGCACCATCCACCCCGTGGAGCTACTCGACGCGTCGTACGCCCAGAGCAGTGGGTCAGGTTGAAATTCACCGTGTGGAGGGCTTCCTCGCTCTGGGGAACACGGATTGAGCGGATTCTGCGGATCGAACGGATCGTTCCGCGGCGTGACGACGTTCATCGCGCATCACCGAGAAGTCATCCTTCGAACAACAACAAAGTGTTATTGCGATCGGAGCAGCGGTATCTGCCAGCGAGCCCTGTCCCGCTCACCGCAGCAGAACGATCCGCCCAATCCGCTGAATCCGCTCAATCCGTGTTCCCCAGAGCGAGGTAGCCCTCCATGCGGAAACCCACAGGCGGACTTGCCCCTCTACCGTGCCGCCGCCCATGGCGCGACGCTGCCGGACCGTTAGGTTAGCAATATGTTGCAGGCCGGACCGCGTACCCCGGTGCGTGGCTCCGCAGTTCCGGATCGCCGCTTGGCGCTCCACATCCGCGCACTCGTTTTCGTCGCATGACCGCAGGGTCCATCGTCACAGGCACGTTCCCGTCCGTCGGCGACGTCGGCGGACACTCCGTGGTCATGCACTATGGCCACATCGCCGGCGAATACGCCTCGTTGCGCACGTCGGCCATGCTCATTGACCGCAGCGCGCGCGGCCGCCTCCGGATCGCGGGCGACACAGCGCCCGAGCTCGTCACCGGCCTCGTGACTAACGACGTCGTGGCCCTGCTGCCGGGCCACGGCCAGTACGCCGCCGCACTCAACCCCAAGGGCAAGATCGTCGCCGATGTCCGCATCTTCCGCTTCGACGAGCATCTGCTCATCGATGCGCCGCCGCGCGCGCAGGCGGGCTGGCTCGCGCTCGTCCGCAAGTACATCAATCCGCGCCTTGCGCCGTATCACGACGAATCGTCGGTCATCCGAGACATCGGCGTGTTCGGCGTCCACTCGCGGCGCGTCGTGTCCGAGATCACCGGCCTAACGGGAGAATCGCTCCTCGCGCTCGCGCCGTACGGTCACGTGCGCGTCCTGCTCGATGCCGACACGTCCGTCGTCGTCGCGCGCGTCCCCGACCTCGAGCTCGAGGGATACGAGCTGTTCGTCCCCCAGACCGCGTTCGCTGCCCTCTGGCAGCGCGCGCTCGTCGCCGGTGCCGTCCCCGCGGGTCTGCTCGCGTGGGAAATCGCGCGCATCGAAGCGGGCCGGCCCGAATGGGGACTCGACATCGACGAGTCGACGATTCCGCAAGAAGCCAACTTCGACGATTTGCACGCGATCTCGTATACCAAGGGATGTTACGTTGGGCAGGAAGTCGTCGCGCGCGTGCACTTCCGCGGCCACGTCAATCGCCACCTGCGCGGCATTCGCTGCGGACATCACGAGCCGCCGCCCGAACACGCGGCGCTGCTCGACGACAGCGGCAAACAAGTCGGCGACGTGCGCACCAGCGCGCTCTCACCGCGGCTCGGCGCGATCGCACTCGCGATGGTGCGACGCGAAATCGCTCCTGGTGCGATGCTGCGCGTACAATGGCCGCCACCCGCATCGCCGGATCCGCGCAGCGAAGTGCAAGCGGAACTGTTCGCCTTACCGTTTCCGCTCGAGTGATCGCCGGCGCGCACGAGGCACAGAACACAAAAGAGGGGACGCAACCATAGGTCGCGTCCCCTCCGTTGTGTCGCCTCGCTCGCGAATCGCGAGCGCGGGTGCGTTAGTGCTTCGTCGTATCCTTCTTCGTCGTGTCCATCTTCATCGAGCCCGTGTCCTTCTTCATGCCGGTATCCGTCGCGGCAGGAGCAGGTGCGGGAGCCATCGCCGGTGCGGCGGTGGTGTCCGACGACGTCGCGGGCGCGTTTTCCTTCGCTTTGCACGCTGCAAGCACGAGCGCAGCAGCAGCGAGGACGGCAAGGCGCTTCATTTACAGTCTCCTTGTGGGGGCCAGTGGCTGATCAACCTTCGTCCGTGCACGCGCGCTGCTATGCAAGGAACGAGCGGCAGTTATTCTACTCCCTGCGATCGGCCTGTCAAGGTTAGCCGAGTGACGCGCCCCGCGTCCAGCGTGCGTAGCGCCCCCATTTCGCGCACGCGGCCGAGCCGCGGGACCACGCCACCCGACTGGCGGAATTACCGCTGCACGACATGGGCCACGGCGCCGATACACTACAGGTTTAACATTAAGCGTCTCAAACGCTTGGCCGCGAACGCGCCTCGCGTGCAACGCGCACGCGGCAATTCGCGCCGCACTCTGGCTCGAAACGCCGACGATCGACATGTTGCAGAGTGTTCCATCCGCGCACCACTCGTGATGTCGTGACCGCTCCCGTCATAGTGCCATCCGATTCGCGCGTCGTGCGCGCCGCGTGCCCGCACGACTGCCCCGATACGTGCGCGATGCTCGTCACGGTCGAGAACGGACGCGCCGTGCGCGTCGCCGGCGATCCCGAGCATCCATTCACGCAGGGATTCCTCTGCGCGAAGGTGAATCGATACGTCGAACGCACCTATCACGCCGACCGCCTTACGCAACCGCTGCGACGAATCGGCCCGAAGGGTCGCGGACAGTTCGAGCCCATCTCGTGGGACTCGGCGCTCGAGGAGATAGCCGCGCGCCTTACGGAAATCGCGCGATCCGCGGACGGGCCGCAAGCAATTCTTCCCTACTCGTACGCCGGCACGATGGGCCTCGTGCAGGGTTCATCGATGGATCGCCGCTTCTTCCATCTGCTCGGTGCATCGAAGCTCGATCGCACGATTTGTTCGATGGCCGGCACCGTCGGCATGCGCATGACGGTCGGCGCGAATATAGGCGCCGACGCCGAAGGCATGCCGGAGAGCGACCTCGTGCTGTTGTGGGGCACGAACACGCTCACGTCGAATCCGCACTTGTGGCCGTTCGTACTCGAGGCCAAGCACCGCGGCGCGCCGATCATCGCCATCGATCCGCTGCGCACGCGCACCGCCCAACAGTGCGATGAATGGATTCCAATCCGGCCGGGTACCGACGCCGCACTGGCACTCGGCATGATGCACGTGTTGTTCGCGGACGATCTCGTCGATCGTGACTACATGGAGCGCTACACGCTCGGCGAAGCCCAACTGCGCGAGCGCGCCGCCGAGTATTCGCCGGAGCGCGTCGCCGGTATCACCGGCGTCGCCGCATCGACGATCGTTGATCTCGCCCAACGCTACGGGCGCGCGCGCGCCGCGTTCATTCGCGTGAACTACGGATTGCAGCGACACGCCGGCGGCGGCATGGCGGTGCGCACGATTGCGTGCCTGCCCGCCATCGCGGGTCACTGGCGACGCGCCGGCGGCGGCGTGCAACTCTCCACGAGCGCGAACTACACGTTCGATCGCGCGACCGTCGAGCGCCCCGACCTGTCGCCGCCGGTGCGCACCATCAACATGATTCGGTTAGGCGAGGCGCTCACCCGCCCCGACGCCGGTGTCGGCGGCCCGCCGGTGCGCGCGCTCGTCGTCTACAACTCGAACCCCGCCGCCGTCGCACCGGATCGCACCATGGTCCTCAAAGGCCTCGCGCGATCCGACCTCTTCACGGTGGTGCTCGAGCATTTTCAGACCGACACCGCCGATTGGGCCGACATCGTCTTGCCGGCAACCACGCAGCTCGAGCACTGGGATCTGCACCTGTCGTACGGCCACCATTACGTGGCGCTCAATCAGCCCGCCATTGCGCCCGTCGGCGAAGCAAAGCCTAACAGTGAGATCTTTCGCCTGATCGGCGCTCGCATGGGCCTCGACCATCCCGTGATGCGAGACGACGACCAGACGCTCATTCGTCAGGCGCTCGCCGGCGGAGGCCGCAACCTCGAAGGTGTCACCTTCGAGACGCTGCGCGAGCGCGGATGGATGCGGCTCGCGGTGCCGCGCCCGTACCTGCCGTTCGCCGAGGGCGGATTCCTGACGCCGAGCGGCAAGTGCGAGTTCGTGTCGCAGCGCCTCGCCGACATGGGGCTCGACCCCGTGCCCACGTACACGCCGCCGTACGAATCGCCCGAGCGCGCACCGGAGCTCGCCCAACGATTCCCGCTCACGCTCATCTCGTCGCCCGCGCACCAGTTTCTCAACAGCACGTTCGTCAACATCGACGCGTTGCGCCGCGGCGCGCGCGAGCCTGAGTTAGTCATTCACCCCGCGGACGCCGCGCCGCGCGCCATCGTGCCCGGTTCGCGCGTGCTCGTGCACAACGATCGCGGCGAATTTCTCGCCGTGGCGCGCGTCGAAGATGGCGTGCGCGAAGGAACGGTGTGGGCGCCGTCCATCTGGTGGGGCAAGTTCGCCGCCGATGGTCGCAACGCCAACCATACCACCTCGCAGCGTGAGACCGACCTCGGCCACGGCCCAGTTTTCTACGACAACCTCGTCGAGGTGACTCCCGCGGATTAGCCCAAGCACTTGCGCGGCGCGACACCCCTGGCGGCAAGGGTCGCCTCGCGTGTACGCTGCACGATGAGCCAGGCCGCGGCCCGCGGCGTCGCTCGGTCGCTCGTCCCGAAGGCATGGAGAAGGTTGTGTCGTCTCATCCCGAAACGTTGGGCGCGCTCAAGCGCTCTACCTATGCGTCGTCCCACCCGGTCGCGCGCTCCGTGAAAGAAGAAGTGCGCGAGAACTTGTTGCGCCGCCTGACATCGCGCACCCCCATCTTCGAGGGCGTCCTCGGCTACGATGACACCGTCGTGCCGCAGATCGTCAACGCGCTGCTCTCGCGTCACAACTTCATCTTGCTCGGCCTGCGCGGACAGGCGAAGTCGCGCATCCTCCGCTCGCTCGCCACGCTGCTCGACGATGAGATGCCGATCGTCGCCGGCAGTGAAGTGAACGACAACCCGTTCGCGCCCATCTCGAAATACGCGCGCGCGCTCATCGCCGAGCACGGCGAGGACACGCCTATCGCGTGGGTCGGTCGAGAGGAGCGCTTCGTCGAAAAGCTCGCCACGCCGGACGTGACCATCGCCGACATCATTGGCGATGTCGATCCGATCAAGGCCGCGCGCGGCGGACACGTGTTGTCCGACGAGCTCACGATTCACTACGGGATGCTGCCCCGCGCCAACCGCGGCATCTTCGCGCTGAACGAGCTGCCCGATCTCGCTGGAAAAATCCAGGTCGGCTTGTTCAACATCATGCAGGAAGGCGACGTCCAGATCAAAGGCTATCCGGTCCGCCTCCGCCTCGATGTGTTGTTGTGCTTCACCGCGAACCCCGAGGACTACACCGCGCGCGGCAAGATCATCACGCCGCTCAAGGATCGCATCGGGAGCGAGATTCTCACGCACTATCCCGAGGATGTCGAGTTAGGCATGGCGATCACGAAGCAGGAAGCATGGACCAGGCGCGGCGGCCTCGCCGTGCGCGTCCCCGACTTCGTGGCCGAAGTGATCGAGCGCATCGCCTTCGAGGCCCGCGGCGACAAGCGCGTCGACAAACGCTCCGGTGTCTCGCAGCGCATGCCGATCACCGTCCTCGAGAACGCCGTGTCTAACGCAGAGCGGCGCGCGCTCGCGATGGGCGAGTGCGAGGTCGTCCCGCGCATCACCGACATCTATGCCGCGCTGCCCGCCATCACCGGTAAAATGGAACTGGAGTACGAGGGCGAATTGGTCGGGGGACAGGCCATCGCCGACGAGCTCATTCGACGCGCCGCGGACGCGGCGTTCCAGGCGCGTGCGGGCGGCGTGAACACCGACGACATCGTGATGTGGTTCGACCGCGGTAACGCCTTGCAGGTGGGCGAGGACCTCGGTGCGTCCGCGATGGTGCGCGCGTTCGAGCGTGTGCCGAGCATCGTGGAGCTCGTGCGCGACACCGGTCTCGCCACGCAGGGCGATGACTTCGTCACCGCGGCGGCCTGCGAGCTCACGCTCGAAGCGCTCGTGGCCCGCAAGAAACTCTCGCGCTCTGCATCCGGACACTACACGCGCGCGCAGCCACCGGAGCGCCGCCGTCCGAATCAAGATCTGTTCGGCGGCGGGATGATGACGTGATCGATCGTCAGGCGCCGTCACCGTCCGCGCGGCGCGTTCGCGCGACACGCCGCGATGCAGCCACGGGAATCATCGTCCGCACCGCGTGCATGGCGGACCTGCCGCTCATCGTCGAGCTGCGCCTCGCGCTGCTCCGCGAGCACGGCGACAACCCGATCTACGAGCGCCTCCGCCCCGATGCGCCGGATCGCGCGCGCCGTCTCTTCGCAGCCCAACTGCGCTCGCCGGACGAAGTGATCTTCCTCGCCGAGGTGGAGGGCGAGGTGTGCGGCATTCTGCGCTGCATTCAAACCGGCGGCCTGCCGCTGCTGTTTCCGGCGACGCACGGCTACATCTCGTCGGTATACGTCGTGCCGCGCGTCCGGCGGCGCGGTGTGCTGCGTGCACTGCTCTCGGCCGCGATCGACTGGTGCGAGACGCGCGGCCTCACGGAGCTCCGCCTGCATAACGCGTCCGACAACGCCGTTGCCAACGCCGCCTGGGACGCGCTCGGCTTCCGCGTCGTCGAGCATCTGCGCGTACGGCGCCTCGTCTAACTCGCACGCCCCGCACGCCCCATGGCCCTCATCACGGTGTCGCGCATGTACGGCTCCGGCGGCTCCGAGGTCGCCGAGCGCATTGCGCACGAGCTCGGCTGGCAGCTGCTCGACAACGCGTTCGTCGACGAGGTCGCCACTCGGTTAGGCACGCCGGCCGCCGAAGTGGAAGCGCGCGAGGAGCGCGTGCCGTCGCTCGCCCAACGCCTGGCCGCCACGCTTGCGTTAGGCGCACCCGAGATCCTGCCCGGACCGGCCGACGCCGAGCTGCCGCCGAGCGAGGAACGCCTCATCGAGGTCACCGAGCGCATCATCATGGAGGCCGCGAGCCGCGGCCACTCGGTCCTCGTCGGACGGGGCGCGCAATCCGTGCTCGCCTCCCGTCAGGACGTCATCCACGTCTTCTGCTATGCACCGCGCCCGGCGCTCGTTGCCCGCGCCGCCCGTCGTCTCGCGGTCTCCGAAAAAGAAGCCGAAAAAGTCGTCGACGACACGAATCGCCAGCGCGAGCAGTACGTCCGCACGTACTGGAAGCGATCCTGGCGCGCCTACGAGAACTACCACCTCTGCCTGAACACGGATTGGCTCGGCGTGGACGGCGCCGCCAGCATCGTCGTCCGACTCGCGCGCGAGAAGTTCACGGCGCCTGCCTAACGGAAAGTCAGAGCGTCTTCACCTCGGGACGCACCCACAACACCCAGCTCGCGAACGCCAGCAGCACCAGCGCCCCGGCGCCGATCGCCACTGGCGTCCCGGCAACTTCGGCCACCGTTCCCGCGAGCAGCGACCCGATCGGCCCCATGCCGACGAACACGAACGCGTACGCCGCCATCACGCGACCGCGCAGATGATCCGGCGACAACGTCTGCAGCAAACCGTTCGCCAACGCGTTGTTCTGAATCATCGCGAATCCCACCAGCGCCAACAGTGGCACGGACACCCACAACGACCGCGTGAATGAGAACGCGAACAGAAATACACAGAACGACGCCGACGCGTACGCCAGCCACTGCCCGCGCCGCGCGCGATGACCCATCATCGCGAGCGACAACGCGCCGAGCACCGCGCCAATGCCGACCGCGGCCAACAACGTCCCGTAGGTCTGCGCATTCCCGTGCAGCACGTTCTGCGCGAACACCGGCATCAACACGAGAAACGGGATGCCGAATATCGAGTACACGGCCACGAGCATCATGAGAAGCCCAACCGCCCGCGTCCCCCGCATGAACTGCAGACCCTCGACCAACCCGGCCATCGACCCGCCGCTCGCCGCACTCGCCTTCGCCGCCGCGGCACGCTCGTCGCTCGCCGACAACCGGATCATCGACAGGCCGATGAGCACGAGCAGGAAGCTCACCGAGTTGATCGCGAAACACCACGCCAGGCCTAACCGATCGATCACGATCGCCGCCAACGCCGGCCCGATCACGCGCGCCACGTTGAATCCACTCGAGTTGAGCGCGATCGCGTCCACCACGTCTTCGCGACCAACGAGCTCGATCATCAACGACTGGCGCGCCGGAATGTCGAACGCGCTGATGGAGCCCGTCACGAGCGAGATCAACACGAGCCACGCGACGTTGATGCGGCCCGTCCAGTTGAACCACCACAACACCGCCGATTGCACGAGCAGCAGGGACTGCGTCGTCTTCACCATCCGCAGCTTGGGATGCCGGTCGACCACGACGCCCGCGTACAACGTCAGCACCAACACCGGCAGCGATCCCGCCGCGGCGACCACGCCCACCATGAATGCGCTGTTCGTGAGCTGGAGGGCGAGCCACCCCGTCGCCACCGACTCCATCCAAGTGCCGATCACCGACCCCGTCTGCCCCAGCCAGAACAGGCGGAAGTTGCGATGCACGATCAACACCCGGATCGGATTCCGATAGCGCGGCACCGGTGCCACGCTGGACGGCGTTACCGACCGGCTGCGTTGTTCCAACGATGGTGGGGAAAGCGTCACCGAAACGCTTAGGCGAGTGGAGTGTTAGATATAGAGGAGTGAGCATCGCGCCGCATCATCACGCGGGCGCGCGCCACGCGCGATGCTCGAACTTGGTCCAACCGATGGCAAGGTGGCTGCATGCGGTCGCACACGTATTCGAAGTTCAGTCCCGAGATGGCGGACGCCATCGACCTCCAATCGCTTCTCGACAAGCTTGCGGACTTCCTCCTGCAATCGGGATTCGCCGGCGGCAAGATGCAGCACCCATACTGGGGCGAATTCGGCGGAGACGCCGATCGCTCCATGGAAGCCCTGCGTGAGGCGATTCTCAACGCCTTGATGGACAGCGGACAGTTTACACCGGAGATGCTCGACGCGCTGCGCGGCGATGCCGATGACGATGGAGAAAGCACCGCCAAGCTCGCCAAGCTGCTCGACGACATCATCCAGCGTCTCGTGCAGGAAGGCTATCTCAATCTCGAGGCGCCGCCGCAGATGCCGGCCGGCCACCAGGAAGTAACCGGTCCCGGTGGACTCGCGCGCGCCGCTGCCCGCGACGTGCAGTTCCAGCTCACCGAAAAGGGCATCGACTTCCTCGGCTTCAAGACGCTCCGGAGCCTGCTCGGCTCGCTCGGCAAGTCGAGCTTCGGCAGTCACGACACACCGTATCTCGCCACCGGTATCGAGGCCGACGCCGCGAGCCGAACGTACGAGTTCGGCGACACGATGAATCTCGACGTGAATGCCACGCTGCAGAACGCGCTCATTCGCAACGGCAACCTCGACGTCCCGATCGATCTCGATTACTCGGATTTAATGGTGCGTCAGGCGGAGTACCGCTCGTCGTGCGCCACAGTGCTCATGCTCGACACCTCGCACTCGATGATTCTCTATGGCGAGGATCGCTTCACGCCCGCCAAAAAAGTGGCGCTGGCGCTCACGCACCTCATTCGCACGCAGTTCCCGGGCGACACGCTCCGCGTGGTGCTCTTCCACGATTCCGCCGAGGAAATTCCGCTCGCCCGACTCGCGCACGCCCAGGTTGGCCCCTACCACACCAACACCGCCGAGGGACTCAAGCTCGCGCGGCGCATCCTCGTCTCGCAAAAGAAGGACATGCGCCAGATCGTCATGATCACCGACGGCAAGCCGAGCGCGCTCACGATGCCTAACGGGACGATCTACAAGAACTCGATGGGTCTCGATGCCCTCGTCGCGGCGCAGACGCTCCGCGAAGTAGCCGACTGCCGCCGCTGCGGCGTCATGATCAACACCTTCATGCTCGCCCGCGACCGGGCCCTCGTCGAATTCGTGAAACGCGTCGCCGCCATCAGCCGTGGCAAGGCGTATTTCACCAACACGATGACTCTCGGTCAGTTCATCCTCATGGACTTCCTCCGGAGGAAAACGCGGAAGGTTTCCTGACCGCGTCGCTCACCCGAGCGACGCGCGTTACATCGCGGGCACCTCGGCGTCATTCGCCTGACTACCTTTGGCAGACGCCACGTGCCCGCCCCGTCTCGAAAAGAAGATCCGCGGCCCAGCCGCTGGAACCGCCTCTCCGACATGTCCCGCCGCACTCATCGTCAGCGCTCTCGCCGAAGCCGCCCATGGCCCATTGTCATTGCCATCGGCGCGTCACTTGTTCTCGGTATCGTCGCCTATCGCCTGCTGCACCAAACCGCAGCCACGATTCCGACGGTGTCATTCTCCGAGCTCGCTCAGGCGCTCACCGCCCATGACGTGAAAGAGCTTCACGTGGACGATGGAGGCGCACGGCTCGTCGCCACCTTGAAAGCGCCACGCAGCATATCCGGTCGACGCGCCAGCGTCGTCGTGACGAATGTTCCGCAGCGCACCGTCTCGCTCACGGATCTCCAGCAGTGGAGCGCGCAAGGTGTCCGCGTGACGGTGGACGACCCCGGCCCAACGGGCGCAGTCCAACTCCTGATCCAGATCTTCAGCCTCGCCATCATTCTCGGCGTGCTGATCTACGTCGTCGTCCGCCAGCGCGGCGCCGTCGCGTCGGCCCGGTTCGTTGCCACACCGCCCTCCCGGCACCTCACGCTCGCGGACGTCGGCGGCGCACGAGAGGCCCGCGCCGATCTCTCGGACGTCGTCACGTACCTCGCGAATCCCGACCGTTACCGCGCGTTGGGCGCCCGGTGCCCACGGGGCGTCCTCCTCGTGGGCCCGCCAGGAACCGGCAAGACGCTGCTCGCGCGCGCCGTTGCCGGCGAGGCGGGATGCCCCGTGATCGTCGCCGCGGGATCCGACTTCAACGAGGTGTACGTCGGCGTCGGCTCTCGGCGCGTGCGACAGTTGGCCAAGCGCGCCCGCGAGCAGGCGCCCTGCATCGTCTTCATCGACGAGTTCGACTCGCTCGGCGGGCGGCGGGGGCGGCCTAACCGATCGGGCGAAGAAGAGGTCACGCTCAACCAGCTGCTGGTCGAGATGGATGGCATGGAAGCCAACGACGGCGTGGTGTGGATGGCCGCGACCAACCGCGAAGACATGCTCGACCCGGCTGTTCGCCGCCCGGGCCGATTCGACCGCGTCGTCGAAGTGCCGCTGCCCACGGTCAGCGATCGCGCCGAAATCCTGCGCGTCCACGCCGCGGGCCGTCCGTTAGACCCGGATGTCGACCTCGAGAAGCTCGCCCAACTCACCGTTGGGCATTCGGGCGCGGACCTCGCCAATCTGTTGAACGAAGCCGCGATCATCGCGGTCCAACAGGAATGCGACCGCATTACCAACGCCCACATCGAGCAGGCACGCGACAAGGTGCTCCTCGGCCGCGTGCGCTCCGGTGTCGTTGTCGGCGAAGCCGAGCGCCGTCTGATCGCGATCCACGAAGCCGGTCACGCCATCGTCGGACTCGTCGCCTGCCCCGACGATCGGCTGCACAAAGTCACCATCGAGCCGCGCGGGCGCTCGATGGGCGCCGCGCACTTCGCGCCCGAATCCGACCGCCATGTCCATCCGCGCTCGTACCTCGAAGGCGTCATCGCCAAAGCGCTGGGCGGTCGGGCCGCCGAGCTCGTGTTCCTTGGGCCCGACGCCGTCACGACAGGCGCGGGCGCCGATCTCGTGCAGGCGACGTCGATCGCGCGACGCATGGTCGCGGAATTCGGCATGAGCGACGAGGTGGGACTCATCAGCGCGGATCCGTCCGCGCAGGGCGGACCGCCGAGCGCACAGCTACAGGGTGAGGTCGACCACGCCGTGCGATCGCTCTTGAGCGCGCAGGCACGACGCGCCGAGTCCATCGTGCGCGAACATAAGACGGCGGTGGACGCGCTCGCCTCGGCGCTCGTCGAGCGGGAGATCTTGACCGCGTCGGACGTGCACGAGATAGCAGAAGCGCACGGCGTGATCCGGGCGCGCCTCTCCGCCTAACGAATCGCCCCGCGTCCTAGAGGCGCGGCGCGATCGCCAGATCCAATTCGAAGCTGAAGCGCGTGCCCTCGGCGGCGCTGGTGTCCACCTGAAGGGCACCGCCCATCGCGGCGACGAGCTTGCGGCAGATGGACAAGCCGAGTCCCGCGCTCGAGAACGTGTACTCGCCGGCGTTGCGCCGGCGACGAAATGTCTCGAACAAGCAGCTCATTACCTCCGGCGGGATCCCGCGACCTGTGTCCTGCACGGAGAACGAGAGCCGCGTCCGCGACAACTGCTTGGCGGTGAGCTCCACCTGCCCCTCGCTCGTGAACTTGAGCGCGTTCGTGGTCAGGTTGAGCAGCACGCGATTCAGGGCGCCCGGGTGGCCTAACCGGAAATCCGCATCCGGCGTGGTCAATTTCACCGTTAGGCCTTTCTCCTCCGCCATCGGGAGGACGATGTCGCGCACCGAGCGCATGAGGTCGGCCACCGAGAACGGCACCGGCGCCGTGTCCACCAGGCGATCGCCCCCGCGCGCCAGCTCGATCACGTCGCTCGCCATCGCGCTCAGCCCGAACGCCGCGCTGTAGATGAGCCCCAGCTGGCGCTCCTGCACCGGATTCACGACGCCACTCTGGGCTTTGCGCAGCGTCTCGGCCAAAAACAGGATCGACGCCAGCGGAGACCGTAGGTCGTGCGCAACCTCGACGATCAGCTCCAAACCGCCCGCGCCCGACAACCGCGAGGCGAAGCGATGTGCCTCGTCGCGGTCCAACGCGAGCTGAACGTTCTCGATCGCGGTGAGAAGCGAAATGACTTCGGCGGCCGGCACCGCGTCGCGCGTGGCCGCCATCTCGGACACCAGAGCCGCGCGCAGCAAGTTGAGAACCTTCTGGACCGGCACCGCGGGCGCCGCGCGCTCCAGCAGCGGCGTCTCGCCCGCCGCGGCCTGTGCGATCGCCGCCTGCAGCGCCTCCAATTGGAATCGGAGATCATCTGCATGCGTGCCCTGCTCGACGGCACCAGGTGCCGCGGCTACGCGATCAGCCGCGCGACGGAGCGCCTCGCGTAATGGCTTGGTGATTCGCAAATCGGGAGAAGCAAGCGAGACGACAGGTGACACGGCGCGCATCGCGCCGCTGCCACCCGATGGACGCTCGACGCGCTCTGGCTCGCGCGCCGTTGCGGTCGCGCGCGGGGCGCGCGAGCTCACTCGCCCGAACCGGTCAACTCGTCACGCCGCACGTTGTGCTTCTCCATGAGACGATAAAGTGTCGTGCGGTCGATGTTCGCCAAACGTGCTGCG
The DNA here is from genome assembly GCA_035277485.1 of Gemmatimonadaceae bacterium. Classification (GTDB taxonomy): domain Bacteria; phylum Gemmatimonadota; class Gemmatimonadetes; order Gemmatimonadales; family Gemmatimonadaceae; genus JADGGM01. Next base: position 4,605 of record DATEKK010000270.1, on the reverse strand, counting down.
CGAGACATGTTTCCGCCCGCCCGCGCCGACAGGCGCGTCAGGTATTCCTTTTCGAACTCCGCGATCAACCGGTCCTTCGCAGCGTGGTACGGCTCATCCATCATCGACATCGGCAGCGTGCTCTTCGCCGCGGGAACCGGACCGTCATCATACACTGGTATATCTGACGGTTGGATCGGCTGTCCTGGCTCACTCAGCACGGCCACATGTTCGATCGCGTTTTGTAACTCTCGCACGTTGCCCCGCCACGGCCGCGATCGCAAGAAGTCGAGCGCCCCGTCCGTGAGCTTCGGCTGCGTGTCTCCAGGTAATCGATGCCGCGCCCAGTAATGCGCCAAAAAGTGGTTCGCCAGGAGCGGAATGTCCTCTAACCGCTGCCGGAGCGGCGGGAGCTTGATCGGTACCACACGGAGGCGATAGAACAGGTCCTCGCGGAGTATTCCCTTGTTCACCGCATCTTGCGGATCGCGGTTGGTCGCCGAAATGAATCGCACGTCCACCACCGCATCCTGCTGCTCACTGCCCACCCGCCTCACCACCCCGTCTTGCAGCACGCGAAGCAACTTGGCCTGAATCGGGTGCGACATCTCCGTCAGTTCATCCAGGAACAGCGTCCCGCCGTTCGCCGTCTCGAGCAAGCCGGGCTTGTCGCGATCCGCACCGGTGAACGCCCCTTTCCGGTGACCGAACATTTCGCTCTCGAGCAACGGCTCCGGCAGAGCCGCACAGTTGATCGGCACGAGCTTGCGGCTCGCCCTCCGGCTGTGGTGATGAATGAACTGGGCGATGACTTCTTTGCCCGTCCCGCTCTCGCCGGTGATCATCACCGACGCGTCGGTCGACGCCACCTTTCGCGCCAGCTCCACCGCCCGCCTGAACGCGGGCGACACACCGAGCAGCGTGATCTTGTCGCTGTTGCCGCTCTGTTGTACCAGCTGCAGACGGAGGTCGTTGGTCTCGCGCGCCACCATCACGGCATGCGATGCGCGCCCAACGAGCACCTGCAGATGTGTCGCCGAAAACGGCTTCGGCAAGTAGTCCCAGGCGCCGGACCGCAATGCCTCGATGCTCGACGTCACACTCGGGTTGCCCGTCATCACGACGACAATCGTGTCGCGATGCGTTTCGAGCGTTGCCTTGAGAATGTCGATGCCCGACACCGGCGTGAGATACAGGTCCACGAGCACGATGTCGAACTTTCGACGCCTAACCATCTCGAGCGCTTCATCACCGCGCCCGATGAAGGTGACGTTGTAGCCGTCGAGCTGCAGCACGCTCGCGCACCCCTCGCGCAGTGTGCGATCGTCGTCGACTACCAAGATTCGGATGCTTGCTTTGACTTCGGCGGGGATCGATAGTGGATCACGCGATGCTGCTTCAGGTGCCTGCGCTGGCGCCGGAATGTTTTCCGACTCTTCAACGAACGGCATCGACATGCGGCAGTCTCCTCTCTTGTTCGCGAGGCGATCCCCTGTAAACCAGCGCGGATGTTCCGTTGGTCATGGGCAACATCGCCTGTAATCCATACGCTACATGGCTGTTGTCAACGTTCCACATGATGTAGATCACACGGAACGCCTAAAGGTCACAGAGGCGGACTCAAGCTAAGCAATCGTTGTGTCGGAAGCACGCCTTGTCGGGTGGGACCAGCGGCAACCAGTGATGCCTAGGTGCGGGACAACGTGTTGCCGATTATATACATATGCCAGCTCGAGACCCCGACGGGTCGCAGCAACTGGCTGTGCACGTGGGCGCTCCTGCCATAGAACGCGAAGGCAGCCTCTCCGGTAACGACGCACCTTTCATCGACCGCGCCCGTATCTCTCGATTCCAAGCGAGCGCAGGCGTATTCCTGTGACCAGCCGCACTCATTCCGCAGTCCATGTTGGCACATAGTTGATCAGGGTTTGGCGCGGCCACGCGGTTGCTCCCCACGGGCACCGTGTGGGCCTGGATTTGCATCCGCTCTACGCGTCGGGCCCAGTCTTGCACGCTCGCGTTGTAGGCGCACGATGAGCGTGACTCAACTTCTGAGAGTCGGTATCGAATGACCGGCAACTACATTCCTTCGAATCTTCCCGTCGAGCGTGGCCCGGACCCCAACCTGCCGGCCTTCATGCCGCAAGGTGGCTGGCCGCAATGGGGATCACAGAACGGCGACGAGCCTGGTATTCCGTGGTCGCGCTACTTCGCTGCCCTCAGGCGCTATAAGTGGCTCATCCTGATCTTGGTCATCGTCGGCGGTGCCGCCGGCGTGATCGTGACCAGGTTTCTGCCGCCCGAGTACGCAACGCAGGGACAGCTCTGGATCAACGACACGGGCGCCGCTGCGCAGCGCAGCGAGACGCCGGGACCGCTGCAGCCGGACGAGCTGCTCGCCGCAGGTGCATGGGCCGACCTCCTGAAGAGCTCCACGATCATGGATCGTGTGGTGAAGCGGATGTCGTTGTATCTGTGGCCCACGAATTTGTCCGACTCCGCGGTGTTCGCCGGATTCCAGCCCGGCCCCGGATTCCGCGCGGGTAGCTATGCGCTGCGCATCGATCCCACCGGTCGCAAATATTCGATCGTGACCGATCAGGGCGCGGCAGTCGAATCGGGAAATGTCGGAGACTCCGTTGGGCGCACGCTCGGATTCCTCTGGAAGCCGCGGCCCGAAACGCTCGGCAAGGGACGCGCGATCGAGTTCACGGTTGCCGATCCACGCGATGTGGCCGTCGGCCTACTCGGCCGCATGGACGTCACGCTGCCGGAACGCAGCGCCTTCCTGAAGGTGACGATGACCGGGCGCAGCCCGCGTCGCACGGCGGCGATCCTGAATGCGGTGATGGCGGAGTTCGTTAGCACGGCAGGTGAGCTCAAGCGCCGCAACCTCGAGCAGAGCTCCGCGATGTTGAGCGACCAACTCGACACCGCGCGTGAAAACCTTCGCGCCGCCGAGTCGGCGTACCAGTCGTTCCGGCAGAATTCGATAACCCTGCCGACAGATCCCGGCCCAGGCGGCGGCATTGATCCGCTCACCGGCGCGCAGGTGGGCGCCAATCAGGTGCCCGGTGCCGTTGGTCAGGCGGGCATGCCTAACGATCCGCTCGGCGGCGCCAACGCCGGCGGCGGCAACCCTGTTGTCGGGAATTATTTCACGGACCAGGCGCAGCTCGAGCTGCTCAAGCACGATCAGGCGGCGCTGCAGCAACTCATTCAGAACCCGAACTCGATCAACGCCGACGCGTTCGTCCCGATTGTGACGGCGAAGCAGTCGCCGGCGCTCCAAAGCGCGCTCACGGATCTGGCCAAGCGCGAGGGAGAGTTGCGCACGGCGCGCGAGGTTTACACCGAGCAGCACCCCACGGTGGTGGCACTGCGCACCAGCGTGCAGGCCATGCGTACGCAAACCATTCCGGGTATCCTGCGCGCATTGGTCGCTCAGATTCAGTCGCGTGAAAATGATCTCCAGGGTCAGATCACGACCGCCGGCAAACAGCTCAAGGCGATTCCGGCGCGCACGATCGATCAGATGCGGTTGGAGCGCGACGTGAACACCAAAACCCAGCTCTACCAGATGCTGCAAGCGCGGTATCAGGAGATGAAGCTGGCCGAAGCGAGCGCGATTCCGGACATCAGCATTCTCGACACGGCCGTCGCGCCCTTGCTACCCACCAAGAACACGGGTCCGAGCATCATTGCGTTCGCAATTGTCGCCAGCCTGGGTGGCGCGCTCGGTCTCGCGCTCTTGCTCGACCATACCGATCCGCGCTTCCGCTATCCGGAGCAGGTGACGAGCGATCTCGGCCTAACGATCCTCGGCGCCGTGCCGAGCATCAAGCGCGCGCGCAGCGGTGAGCCGAATCCCGAGGAGGCCGCGCAGGTGATCGAGGCCTTCCGGACGATCCGAATGAGTCTATCCAACTCCTACGCCGGAGCAGGCTCCATCGCATTGGCGGTGTCCAGCCCCGGACCGGGAGACGGCAAGTCGTTGGTCTCATCCAATCTTGCGCTGTCGTTCGCCGAAGCGGGCTATCGCACGGTGCTCGTCGACGGCGACACGCGCCGCGGTCAACTGCACGCGATGTTCGGTGCCAACCGGCGCCCGGGATTGCTCGACTACCTGGGTGGCGATGCGCCGCTCGAGACCATTCTCCGCACCACGACGCACGAGAAGTTGGCGCTCATTCCGTGCGGCACGCGCCGCCACCGGGGGCCGGAGCTCCTGCACTCGCAGGCGATGCTCCAGCTCATGGGCGAGCTGCGGGCGCGGTACGACGTGATTCTGCTCGACAGTCCGCCGCTCGGCGCGGGCGTCGACCCGTTCGTGTTAGGCGCAGCCACCGGCAACCTGCTGCTCGTGCTGCGGACCGGCGCGACCGACCGCCGCATGGCCGACGCGAAGCTCAAGCTCTTGAAGCGGCTGCCGATTCGCTTGTTAGGCGCGGTGCTCAACGACATCCGCGCGCAGGGTGTGTACCGGTACTATACGTACCTCTACGGATACACCACGAGCGAGGACGACGAATTGCCGCAGTTGGCGCCGCAGGTTGGCGAGCTGTCGGGCAAGAGCTGATCGGGCAGCCGACGCACACAAGAAGGGCCGGCCGCGGTGTTCGCACC
>DATEKK010000269.1:0-3153 GCA_035277485.1 Gemmatimonadaceae bacterium | reverse complement strand
CATGCCGACGGCATCGTGATCACCGGCGTCGTGAACCGGAACATGGTCGGCGCGCTCGAGCGAACGTACGCCGCGGTGTCCGACCCGCGCATCGTGATCGCGGTCGGCGCGTGCCCGGCGAGCGGCGGTCCGTTCCACGAGAGTCCGGAGATCGTCGGCATCCCACCGTCGATACCCGTTGACCTCTGGATTGCGGGATGTCCCCCGCATCCCCTCACCATCATGGACGGCCTGCTCCGACTGCTCGGCAGACTCGAGGCGCGGCCGCGGAGCACCTGATGCCAGGCCACAAAGCCTCGGAAGACGCGCGCCGGCGCCAGATCGTGCGCGCCGCGTACGACGTCGCATCGCGCGGCGGGCTCGCCGGCCTAACGGTACGCCGTGTGGCCGCCAGGGCCGGCTTGAGCACGGGCCTCGTGCTCTTTCACTTCAAGACCAAGGAGCGTCTCCTCCTCGCGTTACTTGACTACGTGCTCGAGACCACCACCACGCTAGGCCTAACGAATGAGATCGCCGGCATCCCATTGCCGCTCGATCGCTTGCTCGCGCTGCTTGGCCGGGAGATGCAGCGCCTGGCATCCGAACCCCAGCGCCTGCGCCTGTTCTTCGACTACTGGGCAAAGGGCCTGAGCCAGCCGCGCATCCGCATGAAGATGCAAGCGGAGCTCGATCGGTATCGGGAGGCACTGCGTCCGATCGCGGCCGCGGTGCTGGCAGCCGAACCGGAGCGATTTTCAGGCGTGACGCCCGATGGCCTGGCCGCGGTGGCGGTGAGCGTCATCAAGGGATGCGCCGTGCAATCGATGATCGATCCAGAAAATTTCGACATCGACCAGTTCCTCGCCGCGGCGAACGGCCTGATTGGCCAGCTCGCACCCGCCGACAGCTAACGCGTTCCATGCACCATCGACACGAACTGCTTGTCGGCTGTGCACGACGAGATCGCCTTTACGTGCGCAATAGATGAATACCACTCAGAAAAAATCGATACCGAGACAGCGATGCGAACGGTGCATCGTGTCGCATGCCGACTTGCACTACGCCTCTTTCGCCGAGCAGATTATGGGCATGCCAGCCACGCACGGGCAGCGTTGGACCCGGAAGGACATCGAGCGCCTCATGGAGGAGCGCGACGGATACACGCCGCGCTACGAGCTCGTCGACGGCGAGCTACTCGTGACGCCGGCGCCAAACAGGCGCCACCAGCGCGTCGTGGTCGAGTTGACGCTACTACTTCACCGCTATGCGCGAAGCCAGCGACTCGGCGAGGCCAGCCTCGGTCCGGGAGAAATCGCGCTGGACGGAGAAAGCCGGTTCGAGCCCGACATTTTTGTTGCTCCGGCAATCGACGGCCGACGCGCGTCGGGCAGTGATCCGGTTTCGAACCCACTTCTCATCTGCGAAGTGCTATCTCCGGGATCGGCCCGTCACGATCGCATCACCAAGCGCCATGCCTTTCAGCGTCATGGCGTTCCGGAATACTGGGTCATCGATAGCAACGCTGAAGCATTCGAAGTGTGGCGGCCCGGCGATGAGCGCGCGACGCTGGTCGACGACGTGTTGACGTGGCATCCGCCCGGATGCCAGGAGCCCTTCACTCTTGATGTGCGCGCGTTTTTCGCGGACCTTGCCGACAACGCACCTCTCGCCTAACGACCTGGCGGCCTTCGGAGACCCGCCACGTTCACCCGGGAAACGCGCGCTGAAATGCACTAACCGCCGGCGGCCCCGAGCCCGTCCCTTCGTCGTGCTTGAAGTACACGTACGCCTCGCTCCACGGCAGCGCGCCGAGCTTCGCCGCCCAGCCGCCTAACGCAGCGTCGTCGTAGTCGAGCCGGTGCAGCCGCGCGTAGCCCCAGGGTGCCGTCGCGACCACCGGCGAGGCGAACTCGGGCTGCTCCGTGATGCACATCGCGATGTTCCGCCCGCGCAGCACCTCGTACACGTCGTCCTCGAACCACGTGGGATGCCGGAACTCGATCGTGAACATCCGTTCGTTAGGCAGTGTGTCAACGAACGCCCGGAGCCGCGGCACGTCCTTCTTGAGGTTCGGCGGCAGTTGGAAGAGCACCGGGCCTAACCGGCCGCCCAACACCGACGTGTTGGTGAGCAGGAACTCCACCGCGCTCGCACACTCGGGCTTGAGCCGCGCATGGTGCGTGATCCGCTGGCTCGCCTTGATCGCGAACGTGAACGCCTCCGGCACCTGCGCCGCCCATTCGCGCAGCACGTGCTCTTTCGGCAGCCGGTAGAACGTGTTGTTGATCTCGACGCTCGGAAACTTGCCTGCGTAGAAGCCGAGCATCCCGTCGTCCTTCAGATCCTCGGGGTAGAACGAGCCCTTCCATTCCTTGAACGCGTACCCGCTCGTCCCCGCGATCAACCTCACGACGCCTTTCTCCCCTTCTTCTCTGGTTTCTCCGGCGCCGCACCCGACGGCGTTGCCAAACTCGCCTTGAGCGCTTCCATGAGGTCGATGATCTTGCCGCCCGTCTCCGGCGCCGCCTCGGACGTGATCTCCTGGCCCGCCACCTTGCGCTCGATGGTCTCGAGCACACGCTCGCGTACCGTGTCCTTGTACTTGGTCGGCTCGAACACGTCGGTCGATGTCTGGTCGATGAGCTGCTTGGCCAACGCCAACTCGGCCGGCTTCACGTCGCCCTCGGGGACCGTCACTTCGGTGGTCGGCCTAACTTCGTCCGCGTAATGCAGCTGCTCCATCACCAGCACGCCGTTGAGTGGACGCAGGAGCACCAGATACTGCTGGCCGCGCGCCGCGTACTGGCCGAGCGCCGCGCGACCCGTGTCCGTAAGCGCGGCGACGAGCAGACGATACGCGCGGTCGCCGCCTTTGTCCGGACCGAGATAGTACACTTTCTCGAGGTATTCGCGGTCCACCTTGGCGAGCGGAACGAACTCGGCCACGTCGATGGTCGCCGTCGCCTTCTCCTCGAGCGCCTTGAGCTCCTCGGGCGACAGGATCACGTACTGATCCTTCGCGAATTCGTACCCTTTCACGGTGTCGTCGCGCGGCACGATGTCGCCATCCTTCGAGCAGACGTACTGCTGCTTGAGGCGCGAGCCGCACTTCTTGTGCAGCATATTGAACGAAACGCTGGCCTTGGACTCCGACGACGAATACAAATTCACCGG
>DATEKK010000268.1:0-12106 GCA_035277485.1 Gemmatimonadaceae bacterium | reverse complement strand
GCTGGCGCTCGTGTGGGGCGTGTATCCGGAGCTCGTGTCCACCGCGGCCACGTACGAAGAGATGTTCGAGCGCGGCAGTCGCGCCGTGAAAGACGCCGGGTTTGCGAAGGCGGGCGATCGGATTCCGGTAACGGCCGGCGTGCCGTTCGACGTGCCCGGCACCACCAACCTGCTGCGCGTCGAACACGTGTGAAGCTCACATTTTTAGGCACGGGAACGAGCTTCGGCGTTCCGCAGATCGGGTGCAACTGCGCGGTGTGCCGATCGCCCGATCCGCGCGACCGCCGCACACGCACGAGCGCGGTGATCGAGACGGACCGCGGCACGCGTCTCCTCATTGACACCGCGCCCGAGTTGCGTCTGCAACTCATCGCAAACGACATCGATCGCGTGGACGCGGTGCTGTTCACGCACGAGCACGCGGATCACACGCACGGGATCGACGACCTGCGCGCGGTGTCGCTGCGCCGCGGTGCGCCGCTCCCGCTCTATGGCTCGCCGCGCACGCTCGAGCAGCTTGCCCAACGATTCCCCTACATCTTCGACGATCAGGTGCGTCCGCCGCCTGGGACGTCCAAGCCCGAGGGGCACGCGCACCCGCTGCGCGAGGGTGAGATCGTACAGATCGGCGACGCGGAAGTGCTGCCGGTGGCTGTTCCGCACGGGGAAGTGCCCGTGCTCGCGTATCGCGTTGGTCCGATCGCGTACGTCACCGATGCGCAGCGCATTCCGCCCGACGCGATGGAGGCGTTTCGCGGCGTCGAAGTGCTGGTGCTCAACGCGCTGTTGCGCACGTCGCATCCGACGCACTTGAGTTTGTCCGAAGCGGTCGACGCCGCGCGCGCGATCGGCGCGCCGCGCACGTACTTCACGCACCTCACGCATCAGAATCGCCACGCCGATCTCGAAGCGGAACTACCCCAGGGGATCGCGCCGGCGTTCGATGGTCTTACGGTCAGGGTTGGCGGCTGAATCGCGCCCCTTGCGGGCGCTGGCCCGGTCGGTCAGTGTTCCTTTCATGTCGCGCTAACCGGCGGCGTGATCGTGTTGTCCTTCGCGATTGGGGGAATGGGTGCATCAGTTCGGTAATGACGTAAAGGTCGAACACGGTCGAGTGACAGTCGTCAACGAAGCCGTGCTCCAAACCGACGCGATGGACGAGTTGGTTCGCGAGGCAGTATTCGGGCAGGGACAAACGAAGGATCACGCGCAGTGGCTGCTCTGGGAAATCGGACAGGCTGCCGGCGTTCGGCCCTCGAGCATTCACGATCTGTATCTCGCGCGCGGCCACGGCAAGACGCATGGCTTCACGGTGCCGGCCATCAACGTGCGCGGCATGGCGTACGACACTGCGCGCGCGGTGTTCCGCACGGCGGTGAAGCAGAAGGCCGGCGCGTTCATCGTCGAAATCGCGCGCTCTGAAATCGCCTACACGGACCAGCGTCCGCGCGAATACGTGGCGGTGATGCTCGCGGCCGCGCTGCGCGAAGGATTTCGCGGCCCGCTGTTCGTGCAGGGCGATCACTTCCAGGTCAACGCGAAAAAATTCGCCGTCGATCGCCGCGGCGAAGTCGCGGCCGTGAAGCAGCTCGCACAGGAAGCGATCGGGGCGGGCTTCTTCAACATCGACGTCGACACCTCGACGTTAGTCGACGTCTCGCTCGCGACGCTCGATGAGCAGCAGCGGCTCAATTATCAAACGGCGGTGGACATTGCGCGCTACGTGCGCGAGATCCAGCCCGATGGCGTGACGATTTCCGTGGGCGGCGAGATCGGCGAAGTGGGTGCGCACAACAGCACCGTGCCGGAGCTGCACGCGTTCATGGATGGCTTCAACGCCACGCTCAAGGAACGCACGGGTCCGAACGTCGAAGGGCTCTCGAAGATCAGTGTGCAAACGGGGACGTCGCACGGCGGTGTCGTCCTGCCCGACGGGACGATCGCCGCGGTCAAGTTGGACCTGGCGGCGCTCGAGCAGCTGTCCAAGGTCGCACGCGACGACTACCACCTGGCGGGTGCCGTCCAACACGGCGCGTCCACGCTGCCCGACAACGCGTTCAATAATTTCCCGCGCGTCGAAGCGTGCGAGATCCATCTCGCCACGAACTTCCAGAACATTCTCTACGACCACATGCCGGATGCCTTACGGAGCCGGATCTACGCGTGGCTCGATGAGAATGCGAAGGACGAGCGCAAGCCGAAGGATTCCGACGAGCAGTTCTATTACAAGACGCGCAAAAAGGCGCTGGGTCCGTTCAAGCGCGACATCTGGGACATCCCGGAGTCGGTGAAGAGCGACCTCGCCGCGGCGTACGACAAGACGTTCGGCTTCCTGTTCGAGCAGTTGCGCGTCACGAACACGGCGGACACGGTCGCGCGCTTCGTGAAGGCAAAGGCGATGCACCGTGCGCCCGGGGCCCCGGTTGCCGTGCATGCGGCGCCGGACGACGCGGAGGCGGGCGAATAAGCAGCACCGTCGAAGCACGGTGGCACACGGCGCTCGAGCGCCTGGCCGAGCGCGCCGCACACGAGCTCAAGAATCCGCTCAATGGACTTGCCCTCAACCTCGAGGTGCTGCGCGCGAGGTTGGCGCGCGGCGTCGACGCATCCAGCGTCAGCCGATTCGCGGATGCGGCATACTTCGAGCTCGAGGCGTTGTCGGAGCGAATCGACGCACTGCTCGCATTGGCGCGCCCCGCTCGCGAACCGATAGATTTGCATGCGATGGTCAAGAGATTCGCCGCGCTGTACGGCGCGGCGGCCGCCGCGGAGGGCGGGTCATTATCGGTGTGGGCGGCACCGGACATGCCGCTGGTTACGGAAGCGGACGCGGATGCGGTTCGGCTGGTGCTGGCCGCTGCGGTCGACATGGTGACGCTTCCGGCGGGCGAGGCGGAATGCGGGGTGCGACCCGGTGAGGAAAGTGGCGAGATTGCAGTGACCGTCGTACGGAAGGGATCGAGTGGCGACGCGCGACCGGCCGGAGAAAACGAATTGCGGTTGGGCGCGGGCGTGAAGGACGCGGCCCTCGAGGCCGGGATTCGGGTGCTCGATAGGGTGGACGGGGTTACCATAATTTTCCCCCGCGCCGATAGCCGGCGAGAGGAGTCGCAGACTTAGGACATGGATACGCCCAAGATTCTCATCGCCGACGACGAGCGCAGTATCGCCCAAGGCCTGAGCGCGGTGCTCGAGGAGGAAGGCTACGCTGTGGAGGTCGCGGCGGACGGGCAGAAAGCGCTCGAGAACCTGCTCGAGGGCAGGTTCGGCGTCATCCTCGCCGACTTGAAGATGCCTAAACTCGATGGCCTTGCGCTGCTGCAGGAGATGCAGGCGCGCGAGATCACCAGCGAGTGCATCATCATCACGGGCCAGGCGACCGTCGATTCTGCCGTCCAGGCCATGCGGCAGGGCGCGTACGACTACATCGAGAAGCCGCTCACAGCCGAAAAGCTGAATCGTCTCAAGGCGCTCATTCCGAAAGCGCTCGAGAAGTTCCAGGTCAAGCAAACGAACCGCGCGCTCGCGTCCGAGCTGCAGGCGCTCACGCATTACGGTGAACTGACCGGCCAGTCGGATGCCATGCGGAACGTATATCAGGTCATCGACGCGGTTGCGCCGTCGACGGCGAGCGTGCTGATTCTCGGCGAGTCGGGAACGGGCAAGGAACTGGTTGCGCGGGCGATTCACCAGAAGAGTGAGCGCGCGCGCGGACCGTTCCTCGCCTTGAATTGTGCGGCGCTGCCCAAAGACATTCTGGAGAACGAGCTCTTCGGGCACGAGAAGGGCGCCTTTACCGGCTCGACCAACGAAAAGCCGGGCGCGTTCGAGATGGCGCACGAGGGCACCTTGTTTCTGGACGAGGTCGCGGAAATGGCGCCCGATATCCAGGTCAAGCTGCTGCGTGCGCTGGAGTCGCGTCAGGTCCGGCGGCTGGGCGGGAAAAAGGAAATCGACGTCGACATCCGCGTGGTGGCGGCGACGAACAGAGACTTGCAAGAGGCGCTCACCGAAGGCGAGCTGCGTGAGGACCTGTACTATCGGCTGGCTGTCGTCGAGCTGTATCTGCCTCCCTTGCGGGAGCGGATGGGCGACCTGCGACTACTGGCTACCGAATTTCTGGCGCGATTCTCCCAGCAGAATGGAAAGAAACTGACGGGGTTCGACGAGGCGGCCACCGATTGGATTCTCTCGTATCACTGGCCGGGAAACGTGCGTGAATTGAAGAACGCAGTGGAGCGCGCCGTCATCATGTCGCGCGGCGCCAGCATTGGGTTGAACGATGTCGTTCCACGTCACCTGCGCAATACGACCGAAGCGCCGGCGGCGGTGTCGCTTCCTGTCGGATCGACATTGGCGGATGCGCGGCGACAACTTACGCTCAAGACGTTCTCGATGACCGGGGGCGACGTGGAGCGCACGGCACACATGCTGGGTACCACGCCGGGTGAGGTTCGTGCCGAACTGGCCGCGTTGGTCGAGCCGGCGGAAGGCGATGGCGAGCGCGAGGCAGCGGCGCGAAACGTGAAGAGCTACGGATCCGTCAAGGACAAGGACGTGGTCCGTCAGAAATCGAAGGGTCGCCGGTGAAGAGACGAGGAGATGAGGACATGAAGCACAGGGCGCGCTACGAGGACGAGGACGAGCCGTACGTAGTGATCGAACGCCGCGGAAGCGGCGCGACGTCGTTTCTCGTCGGGCTCGCCGTAGGAGCGGGCGTCGCGCTGTTGTTCGCGCCGCAGAGCGGCGAAGAGACGCGTCGCCAGCTCAAGCGGCGCGCGCGACGCGCGGCGCATGTGGCACGCGATGCAGCCGGCGATCTGTCCGATACGATGGTAGATCGCTACGAGCAGGCGAAGCGCAGCGTGGAAGACCGGCTCGACTCGGCGCGTCAGGCGCTGGAGATCCGGAAGCACCAGGCTGCAGAAGCGTTTCGCGCGGGCCGCGAGGCGGCGCAGCAAGCGCGCCTGGATCTCGAGGCGCGGATCGCGCAGTCCAAGGCCAACTACCGTGCGGCCACCAACCAGGCGCGCGTCGCGCGCCGCGCCACGCTCGCGCCTAACGAAGAAGTGACGGACTCGGCCGACCGGGAGACCGAGTAGGAGCTCGTATCTCCTCCACTTTCGTTGGGCCGACGCCCGCGGCCACGGTCACGCCCAACCACCAGCCGTCGTTCCCGCGGCGCTTTTGGGCGGCAACGAAGGACTACGCCAAGCGAATCTGGGACAACGCCGGCGAGGACAACATTTTCTTCCTCGCCGGCGGCGTCGCGTTCAACATCCTGTTGGCCGCCGTTCCGTTCGTATTGCTGTTGATCTCGGGCCTGGGCTACCTGCTCAACCAGTCCGAGACGCAATCGGCGGCGAACCTGTGGCGCTTCATCGATCAGCTGCTGCCCCCGCACGGCCAGAACGCCGAGTCGCCGATGTACAAGATCATCAACGATGTGATCCGCGCGCGGCGATCGGTGGGGATTTACAGTCTCATCGGGTTCGTGTGGTTCTCGACGAGACTGTTCGGCACGCTCCGCACCGTGCTCGCCGAGGTGTTCGACATCGAGCACGAGCGCAGCATCATCGCCGGCAAGCTCTTCGACATCGAGATCACGGTCGTCAGCACCATTCTCTTCGTCGCCTACACGGCGGTGAACGCGTACCTGCGGCTGGCAACGACACACGGTATCGCCATTCTGCAGCGCATCGGATTGCAGAAGGATGTGATGGGGCGGCTCGAGTACGCGATCGGCTCGGTGGTCGCGTCGGCGTTCATGGTGCTGCTCTTCTTTTCGCTCTACAAGTTTCTGCCCAACCGAAAAATCCGCTGGCAGTACGCGTTGCTCGCGGCGATCGTGACGAGCGCGTTGTTCGAGCTCGCGAAGGCGCTGTTCACGTCGTACGTCGGCCACTTCAATCCCGGCAGTTTGTACACGGGCACGCTCACGGCCATAGTCGTGATCGTGTTCTGGGTCTATTATGCGGCGGTGATTTTCATTCTGGGCGGCGAAGTGGGGCGGGTGTACGAGCTGCGCCGCGTGCGGCGTCTCCAGCGTGAGACGCTCGAGGAGTGACCGTCGGGCCCGGGCGGTCTCGCGAGTTCTCACCCTCTGCATATGCCGATCGATCTCCGCAGCGATACCGTCACCCATCCTACCGCCGCGATGCGGCAGGCCATCGCCACCGCCGAAATCGGCGACGATGTGTTGGACGGCGATCCCACCGTCAAGAAACTCGAGGCGCGCATCGCGACGATGCTCGGAAAAGAGGCGGCGCTCTTTTTCCCGAGCGGCACGATGGCGAACCAGACGGGCGTGTGGCTGCTCTCGCGTCCGGGCACCGAAGTGCTGCTGGGCACCGGCTCGCACGTGATGATGTATGAAGCCGGCGCCGCGGCCGCGCTCTGCGGCGCGCAGGTGCGGCCGGTGCAGGGCAGGGGTCTCGTCATGGATGCGGAGTCGCTGCGGGCCGCGATTCGACCGTACACCCCCTACACGTTGTCGGCGAGTCTCGTGTGCATCGAGAACACGCACAACGGCGCGGGTGGCGTGATCACGCCGCTCGCCGAGATGCGCGCGATCCACGACGTGGCGCGCGAGCATTCGTTAGGCATCCATCTCGACGGCGCGCGGCTCTGGAACGCGCACGTTGCATCGGGCACGCCGCTCGCCGAGTTCGCGGCGTGCGCCGACACGGTGATGGTGTCGTTCTCGAAGGGACTCGGCTGTCCGGTGGGGGCGGCGCTCGCCGGTCCCGCGGCGCTCATGCGCGAGGGCTGGATGGTACGCAAGCGGTTCGGCGGCGGCATGCGCCAGTCCGGGTTTCTCGCGGCCGCCGTACTCTACGCACTGGACGCGCACATGGACCGTCTGGCCGACGACCACGCGCGTGCGCGCCGGTTCGCGAAGGCGGTGGACGGTGTCAAGGGCATGCGCGTGGTCATGCCGGACACGAACATCGTGATGATCGACTTGCCGCCGGGTTCAGAGGCGAGCGCCGTGTCGGAGCGCGCCGCGACCCAGGGTGTGTTGATCTCGGCGTGGACGCGGACGCGTTTGCGCGCGGTGTTTCACATGGACGTGGACGACGCGGGCACCGACCGGGCCGCGTGCGTGGTCGCCGCCGCCTTCTAGAGGGCCGCGTCTGAGTTTCTGATCGCAGCGAGCCCCGGGGAAGGGGAAGCGCTCGCTGTCGCTCGCTTGGGGAAGCGTTCCACTTGGGGAAGCGGCGGGCTACGCACGTCTTGGGGATAGGAAGGACATCAGTGGTCTATGGATAGAGCGTGCTGGATCGCGCGGGTCGCTCATGGCGCTCACATCGCGGAGACCATTGATGTTGTTCCTATCCCCAAGGCGTGCGTAGCCCGCCGCTTCCCCATTCCCCAAGTGGAACGCTTCCCCAAGCGAGCGACAGCGAGCGCTTCCCCCTCCCGAATGGGTTCCTCACTGGCGATCACAAGCTCGGACGCAGGTCACCCAGAAGGGTCCGTTCGAGAGGGGACTTGTGCGGGGGCGCGCGCACATATATCGATAATCGAGTGATCACCACTCGATTGTCGATATATCAGGACGGGGTATGCCCTCTCGCGACAAGAGCGACTACCTGCACGGTTCGCTGGACCTGATCGTGCTGCGCACGCTCAGCCTTACACCCATGCACGGCTACGCCATCACGCAGCACGTGGCGGCCCTCACCGACGGCGTCCTCACCGCCGATCCGGGCTCGCTCTACCCGGCGCTCGAACGCCTCAAGCGCAACGGATGGATCACCGCCAAGTGGCAGCAGTCGCCCACCGGCCGCCGCGCGCGATACTACGCGATCACGCGGTCCGGGCTCAAGCAGCTCGGGCGGGAGGCCAACGAGTTCGAGCGGTTCGTCGATGCGATGCAGCGCGTGCTGCGTGCCACGTAGGGGCGATCGGTGTCTGTCCTCGATGCAATGAAATACCGGTGGCGCGCGGTGTTCCACCACGCCGACCTCGATCGCGAGATCGACGAGGAAATGGAGCACTACGCCGAGCTCGAACGCCGGCAGAGCGCGAACCAGAGCGCCGGGGCGTGGCACGCCGATCGTGGGCCGCGTGTCGTGAACGTCACCTATCTGCGCGAAGAGCTGCGCCGTATGTCCAGCCTCCGGACGGCGCTCGATCAGGCGGCCCAGGACCTCCGCTATGCCTGGCGCACCCTGCGCAAGACGCCGACCTTCGCGGTCGTCGCCACGCTCACGCTTGCGTTAGGCGTTGGCGCGAACGCCACGATCTTCGGCATCGTCGATGCGGTCATGCTCACGCGGCTGCCGTTTCCCAAGCCGGACCGGCTGGTACGTCTCTTCTCGACGCGCGATGGCGTCGTCGTCGGCAGTCCGTCGGAGTGGGACGTGCAGGACATCGCACGGACGGCCCGCTCCTTCCGGCACCTCGTCCCGTACGACGAGTGGCCAAAAACGGTTCGCGTGCACGCCGCGGCATCGACTCCGGAGGACATGCTGGTCGGTCTCGTGTCCACGGACTATTTCACCACGTTGGGCGTGCGGCCGGTGATCGGCCGCTTGTTCGCGCCCGACGAGGAGCGGCCGGGCCATAACGACGTCGCCGTGATCAGCCGCGGCCTCTGGCGCCAACGCTTCGGCGGCAGCCCAACTGTGTTGGGCACCACGATGCAGATCAACGACGAGCCGTACACGATCATCGGCGTCGTGCCCGACCTCGATGTGGCGTGGCTGAGCCCGCGTGGCCTTGCCGCTCGCATCTGGACGCCCTTCGCGCTGCCTGCCGTGGCGCCTGCGGGCGCCTGGCGCGGTCCCACGGGCAACGATGCGATCGCACGCCTCCGTCCCGGGGTGTCGCTGGAC
The DNA here is from genome assembly GCA_035277485.1 of Gemmatimonadaceae bacterium. Taxonomy (GTDB): domain Bacteria; phylum Gemmatimonadota; class Gemmatimonadetes; order Gemmatimonadales; family Gemmatimonadaceae; genus JADGGM01. Next base: position 3,263 of record DATEKK010000268.1, on the reverse strand, counting down.
CAGGCGCGCGCCGAAGTGGCGCAGTTCGCGGCGCGCTTCAGGCGCACGTACCCGTCGGATGCCCCGTATGGCATCACCGTGACGCCGCTCGCCGACACGCGCGTGGGCCCGCTCGGTCCGGTGTTAGGCATCCTGGGCGGCGCGGTGGTGCTCGTGCTGCTCATCGCGTGCACCAACCTCGCGAGCCTGCTCCATGCCCGGCATGCCGCGCGTCAGCGCGAGATGCTCGTGCGCACGGCGCTCGGCGCGAGCCGGAGCCGCCTCGTTCGGCAGCTGCTCATCGAGACGGCGGTGCTCGGCGGATTGGGCGGAGCGTTAGGCTTCGGGCTCGCGATCGCGGGGTGCGCGGCTGTGGCCCGCTGGCATCCCGCAAAATTTCCGCAGCTCGCCGGCCTGTCGGTGAACGCCAGCGTGCTCGGATTCGCGCTCGTCGTCTCGCTCGTCGCCGCCGCCGTCTTCGGCGTGTGGCCCGCGTGGTCGACGTCGCGCGTCGAGATCGCGGAGCAGCTGCGTGCCGGCGGCCGCACTGGAACGGGCTCGCGCGAGCAGCGTCGCGTGCGCTCGGGCCTGGTGGTGGTTCAGATCGCGCTCGCGCTCATGCTCGCGTCGTCGACCGCGATTCTCACACAGAGCGTGGGACACCTCACGCACCAAGAGCTCGGCTTCGACGTCGACCATCTATTCAAGGCCCAACTCTACATTCCACCCGCGCGATATCGCGACCCCGCGGCCGTTGCGCGTTTTGCCGACCGGCTCGGCAACAACATTCGGGCGTTGCCGGGCGTGGATGCGGCCACGGTGACGATGGGGTATCCACCGGGGGCCGCGCGGTGGCTGCAGACGGTTTCGATCGAAGGACAAGCATCAGACCGCACCCAGGACCGGCCGACCGCGTTCTTCACGGTTGCAGACGATTCCTACCTTCGGGCGTACGGCACGCGACTGGTGCGCGGTCGCGATTTTCGCGGCACGGACGTGGCCGGCGGACCCGCGGTCGCGATCGTCAGCGAGTCGTTCGTGCGCGAGGAGATGCCTAACCGGGATCCTTTGGGCGTGCGCATCGCGCTCGACAATCCCATCCGTGCGGTCGCGTCGCCCACGCCCATCACGATCGTCGGCGTGTTCCAGGACGTGAAGAACGACGGACTCAACGAGCCCCCGCGTCCGCAAATCGTGGGGCTGTATCGGCAACTCCCCGAGTTCAGCTCGAACTTCAAGATCCTCATGGTGCGCACGAGGGGCGACCCGTCTGCGTTAGGCGCACCCATCGACCGCATCGTGCGAACGATGGACCCTGATCTCGCCCTCAGCGAGGTGGCGACGATGCACGACGTGGTGGCGGCGGCAGCGGGTGGAACCAGCTATGCGGCGCTGCTGGTCGGTGCCTTCGCGCTATTGGGTCTCCTGCTCGCCGCGATCGGGACGTACGGCGTCGTGTCGTACATGGTGGCGCAGCGATCGGGTGAGATCGGCATCCGGACGGCATTGGGCGCGGGACCGTCGAACATCATGCGCATAGTGGTGGGGAAGGGCTGTGCGCTCGGAGCAGGCGGCGCTGTTCTGGGACTGCTCGGCTCGACCGCGACGTCCCGCGTCCTTTCCGGACAAGTGTACGGCGTCTCGGCCATGGATCCGATTACGCTCTTGGCGTCGGCCTCGGGGCTGCTGCTCATCACGGCGCTCGCGAGCCTGCTGCCCGCTTGGCGGGCGCTTCGCATCGACCCCGCGACTGCGCTGCGCACAGACTAACACGGATCCGCGCCGCCCGCACGTTGTGACGCCCTCCCGCGAACGGTATATTTCGCGTGTCCCAGGTCCCGAAGGGCGTCAGCCCACCAACTCCGTCAGGACCGAAAGGTAGCAGCGGTACGTGGTGTCGAGCGCAGCTTCGTCAGGCCTGGGGCACTGGGGGAAGACAACCAGGGAATCGCGACCTTACGGTCGCTTGGGGAAGCGCTAAGCTTGGGGAACCGCGACCTGTCGGTCGCGCCGGGAATAGTGGTCCCGACGATGTCCCCTGTTCCCCAAGCGAAGCGATTCCCCAAGCGACCGCCTGGTCGCGCTTCCCCCAGCGCAGCGCTTCCCTCGGACTTATGTATCTCTCGCTCGCTCGCAAATACCGTCCCCGCACGTTCGCCGACGTCGCGGTGCAGACGCACGTGTCGAACACGCTGCGCGGCGCCATCGCGCGCGGACGTGTTGCACACGGCTACCTGCTGTGCGGTCCGCGCGGCGTCGGCAAGACCACGCTGGCGCGCGTGCTCGCGATGGCGCTCAACTGTGAGAACCGCACGCCCGAGGGTGAACCGTGCGGACAGTGCGCATCGTGCACGCGCATCTGGGGCGGGTCGACGAGTTTCGATGTCATCGAGATCGATGCGGCGTCGAATCGCGGCGTGGACGATGCGCGCGAGCTGCGCGAGCGCGCGATGTACGCGCCGTCGGGCGACGAGCGCTACAAGGTGTACATCGTGGACGAAGCGCACATGCTGACGCGCGAGGCGTGGAACGCGCTGCTCAAGATTCTCGAGGAGCCGCCGCCGCGGGTGGTATTCGTGTTCGCCACCACGGAGCCGCAGAAGATCACGCAGACGGCCGCGCCGGTGATGAGCCGGCTGCAGCGGTTCGACTTCAAGCGCATCGGGACGGCGGACGTGCGCGCTCGGTTAGGCACGGTGCTCGCGGCCGAGCACATCGAGGCCGAGCCGGATGCGCTCACGCTGCTGGCGCGGGCGGCGGACGGCTCGATGCGCGATGCGCTGAGCCTGGCCGACCAGGCGCTTTCGTTAGGCGACGGCACGCTCACCGCGCAGCGCGTGCGCGATGCGTTGGGCCTGGTGCCGGAGGATGAGGTGCTGGCGGTGTTCGATCTCGTGGCCGACCGCCGGGCCGCCGACGTGTTCCCGGCGGTGGCGCGCCTGGCCGACGCCGGCGCCGACCTGGGCCTGTTCCTCGGCGCGTTCGGCGAAGCGCTGCGCGCGGCGCTGGCCATTGCGTTAGGCGGCGACGGCGGCGACCTGTCCGACACGCTGCGTGACGGGCTGACCGCCCGTGCGTCGCGGTTCACGCCGGGGGACCTCGTGCGGATGCTCACGGCGCTCACGGACCTCGAGCCCAAGTTTCGCCGCAGCGGGCAGCAGCAGATTCTGCTCGAGACGCTGCTCGTGCGGTTCGCGCTGCTCGACCGCACGGTGGCGATCGAGGACCTGTTGCGCGAGATGGGACCGGGCGGCGCATCCGGCGCCGACGGAACGCCGGCGCCG
>DATEKK010000267.1:0-14541 GCA_035277485.1 Gemmatimonadaceae bacterium | reverse complement strand
GAGCGATGGGTCGAGGTAGCGTTCGCCGCCGACGACGGCGCGAATCGCCCGCACGAGCTCGGACGACGCGGAGCGTTTGAGCGCGTAGCCATCGGCGCCGGCGCGGAACACGCGCGCGACGTAGCCCCGTTCCTCGTGCATCGAGAGGGCGAGCACCTTGACGCCGGGGCATTCTTTGGTGATGCGTGCCGTCGCCTCGATGCCGCTGACGTTAGGCATCGACACATCGATTACGACGACGTGCGGCCTGAGCATCCGCGTGCGATCGAACGCCTCGGCGCCGTTGGCGGCTTCACCCACGACGACCAGACCGGATTGCGCATAGATGAGCGCGCGCAGTCCATCGCGGACGATCGCATGATCGTCGGCGATGAGCACCCGGATCACCGCGAAGTCGGTGCGTTCGGCGACGCGCGCTTCCATGGCTGTAAGGTGAACTGCAATAGGCATGCGGCGGAAGGCCCGGTATCAGTGCTTCCTCGTATCGGTTAAGGGTTTTCCCCTATGGGCAATACGGGGTTTCGGCAGCGCACGCGTGAGTTAATCCCCAATAGCGGCGATCGACGACCCCTAGTATGATCGACTCGTGCAGGTGCCCGCACCAGGATCGCTTCCTCGGGCAAAGGCGGATCCGCCGATGACCACCAAAAATTCGCGCATGCTTCCGGACGAGGCGGACCGCCTCCTAACGGAGCTGTGGCGTCGGCTCCTCACGGGCGACGCGAAAGAGCTGTCGCGTCGCGAAGTGACGGAGTTTGCGCGCCCCGTGTGCGCCATCGCGCGCGCGGCCGGCTTGCTGCCCGAAGAGTTGATCGTGGCCGTGAAACAGAGCTGGAACTCGCGGCACGAGCTGCGCCCGCCAACGCAGCGCAGGCGACTCGAGCACATTCTCGCCAGCGTCATCTCGGCGTGCATCGAGGAGTTCTATCGCGTCGACGCGCGTCCGTCGCTCGAGCGAACCGAAGCCGCCGGAGGCGGACACGCGAGCGCGACTGAGCTCTCGTGAATCCGCCTCCGGTGCTGAGGAGAGTCCCACGACTGTGAACGCGGACACGGCCGGCACGAACGGACACGAGAAGAACAGCCGGTGCATCGCCGTGCCGCGAGGAAGCTCACACGCGCGCCTCCCGTTAGCCCTCACGTCGCGCTCCCGGCCCTCGCCGGGATGCCTAACGGGCGGGCAGCGAGAGCGTGAAGGCCGACCCGCCGGTTTCCGTCCGGCGAACGCGCAGATCCCCGCCCATGCCCCGCGCCAGGTCGCGGCTGATGGCCAACCCCAGTCCCGTGCCTTCGGTGATGTGGGTGAGCTTCCGGTGGATCTGCACGAACGGGTCGAACACCACTTCCTGCCGATCGCGCGGAATGCCGATACCGGTGTCGGTGATACGAAGCAGCGCGAGATCGGATGGCGAGTGGCCGACTTCGCGGTCCGGCGTGTCGATCTCGATGTGGCCACCGGCGTCGGTGAACTTCATGGCGTTCGACAACAGGTTGAGCAGGATCTGCTTGACCTTCTCGCGATCGCCGCGCGCGATGACATCACGGCCGACGTGAACGTTCGAGCTCAGGTTCCGCGACGCCAGCATCGGCTGCACCATCGTCAACACTTCCTCCACCACTTCCCACAGGTGCACATCGCCCAGCGCGTACTCCATGTGACCGGCTTCGATCTTCGCGAAGTTCAGCACGTCGTTGATCAACGACAGGAGATGCGCCTCGCTGCGCTGAATCCTGCCTAACGCTTCATGCTGATGTGCCGTCACGGGGCCGTGGATCCCCATGTCGAGAAGCTCGGCGTGACCGGCGATCGCGTTGAGCGGTGTGCGCAGCTCGTGGCTCATTGCCGCGAGAAACTCCGACTTGGCGCGGTTCGCCTCCTCCGCATCACGCCGGGTATCCTCGGCTTCACGCCGTGCCCGCACGAGGTCGGTGACTTCCACTGCGTGGAGGAAGAGCGCCTCGACGCGGCCTTTGGCGCCGTGAATGGGCTGGCAGACCAAGTTGTAGAAGTGCTCTTCGGGAACGCCGTCACCATCCGCGTCCAACGTCACACGAAGCTCGCGCGCGCGGAACGGCTGCCCCGTCTCGTACACGGTGTCGAACATCTCGTAAATGTCTTGACCCGCGAGGTCGGGCAGCGCATCGCGCAGGCGCTTCCCGACGAGCTGCCGATTGCCGACGAGCGCCAGGTAGCTGGGATTCGCAATCTCGAAAACGTGATCGGCACCCCGCAGCACGGCGATCGCGGCCGGTGCCTGCACGAAGAGATCGCGAAATCGTGCCCGCTCGGCCTCGATCGCGGTGAACAACCGCTGTTGTTCGTCGATGCGCCGCCGCTCGAGCGCGACCTGTCGCCCGCGCCGCACTTGCGCGTCGACGCGCGAGAGCAGTTCCTTGGCGCTGAAGGGTTTCACGAGGTAGTCGTCCGCGCCCGCGTGCAACCCATCGATCCGTGCCTCCTCGCCCGCTCGCGCCGAGAGCAGGATGAACGGCACGGACTTGCTGCGCGGGTCGGCGCGGATGGCGTCCAGGAGCTGGAAGCCGTCCAGCTCCGGCATCATGACGTCGCTGAGAATCACGTCGGGTTGGGCGGCGCGCGCCGCCTCGAGCGCCGCCGCTCCGTTAGGCACCGCGGTCACGCGCCATCCGCGCTCGCGCAAGAGCCGCGTCACGTACTCGCGCATGTCGGCGTTGTCGTCGGCCACCAGCGCCGATCCGCGCTCGGCGGCTTCGGCCTCGTGCTCGCCGGTCGCGGCATCGTCGGCCCAGGCAGCGTCGGGCAGCCATTGCAACGCCTCCTCCACGTACGCGGCGGCCACCGACCACTCACGCGCGACATCCCGTACCTCGGTCGTTTCGCGCGTCACGCGATCGGCGGGAAGATGCGCGGTGCCGAACGGCACGGTGACGGTGAACGTCGTCCCCCCGGCCGGTGTGCTGACGACATCGATCGTGCCGCCCTGCAGCTTCACCAGCTCCTGCACGAGCGCGAGTCCGATGCCCGTGCCTTCGTGCGTCCGGCTCCGTACGTTAGGCACACGATGGAAACGCTCGAAGACGCGGGACAGCTGATCCGCGGGAATGCCCACGCCGGTGTCCTGCACCGTCAGGACCGCGGCGTGATCGGCGGTGGCGGTGCGCACGCGTATCTCGCCGTCGAACGTGTGCTTGAGCGCGTTGGAGAGCAGGTTCAGGACGATCTTCTCCCACATGTCGCGATCGACATACACGGGTTCGGCGAGCGGATGCCCATCCACCACGAGTCGAAGACCGGCCCGCTCGATCGCCGATCGAAAACTCGAGGCGAGGTCCGCGGTGTACGCGCTGAGCTCGATCGGCTCGTACATCGCCTGCATGCGCCCCGCTTCGATGCGCGAGAAATCGAGCAGGGAATTGACCAGCTTGAGCAAGCGCAGCCCGTTCCGGTGCACGATCGACAAGCGCTCCCGATTCGCCGGCGTCGTGTGACGGTCTGCCAACGCTTCCGCCACGGGCCCGAGCAGCAGCGTCAGTGGTGTACGGAACTCGTGGCTGACATTCGAGAAGAAGACCGTTTTCGCGCGATCGATCGCCATGAGCGCGTCGGCGCGCTCACGCTCCGCTTGATACGCTTCGGCGTGTCCGATACCCGCCGAGATCTGCGAGGCCACGAGCTCCAGGAATCGGCGGTAATCGGCATCGAGCTGGCGCAGTGGATTGACGCCCGCCACGAGCATGGCTGCCCAACCGGTCTCGCCCGTTGGTTCGATTGGGAGCACGGCCACGCGCGTCGGCGGCCGCTCCCATCGACCGTCGATGGGAGCACCGAACGCCGGCACGACCCCGGCGACGCGGATGTCCGTCCCATCCGGCGGCGCGGTCGCCATCGGGAAAAAGACGCCGGCGGTGGCGAACGTCTGGCGCGGGATCGAAGCGACGTGCGGGCCCAGCCCGGCGGCGGCGGCTAAGGTCGCCCGCGTCTTGTCGACCGGGTCGATCAAGTAGATGAGTGCAAAGGGCAAATCCGCTGCGTTAGTCTCGAGCGCTTCGGCCGCAAGCCGACACGCGTCATCCACAACGCGGGCCTCGGACGTCCGCGCCGCGACGTCGCGTAGCACGGCCATCTGGCGCTCGCCGATCACGCGTCGTGTGTCGTCGGTGTTCGCGCAGATGATGCCGCCCGTATTGCCCGCGTCATCCGGCACCGGGCTGTACGAAAAGGTGTAATACGTCTCCTCCTCGTACCCATTGCGCTCCATGATGAGGCGCTGCGCTTCGACGTAGGTGCCCTGGTCTCCGCGCATGGCCATGTCCAGCATCGGAGCGATGACATCCCAGACCTCGCGCCACACCATTGATGTTGGCCGGCCGAGCGCGTGCGGGTGCTTGCCGCCGATGATCGGCTTGTACGCATCGTTGTACATGTAGATCAGCTGCTCGCCCCAGCCGATCCAGATGGGCTGGCGCGAGGTGAGCATGATGCGGACGCACGTCTTGAGACTTTGCGGCCAGTGCTCCGGCGCACCTAACGGAGTGGACGCCCAGTCGAACGCACGCATGCGCTCGCCCATTTCTCCGCCGCCGGCGAACAGCGAACTGTTCCGGCTGCCCTTGGACGGAAGTGCCGGCGTTTTGGCCTTCGCGCTTCGTGAGACGGATTTCATGGATCGCGTCTGATAGCCTCATCCGCCCATGACTCAAATCTCGGACCAGCGCGCGACGGCCTCCTACCGGCCCCCTATCGCGTCGCAATACGGCGCACGGGTGGCCCGTGCGCGCCGTCGAGCACGGCGCCTGTTGTGCCGTTGGTCAGTTCCGGTAGGCCGGCGACGCTCGCGGGTCCGGCGAGCGTCCGTTAGGCGAGAGCGAGTTGGGCGACCGGCACGGGCCCGGCGCTGACGAGCTGGCGGCGCAGCAGGTCGACGCGCAGGTTGAGTCCGTCGAGCGCGATCGCGCCAAGGAGCACCATGTCGCCGTCGTTCGCGAAAACGACGAGTGTCGGCGTGGATCGACCACTCGTGTGGATCATCGCGAAGCCCACATCGCGTTCGAGGATGCGTCCATCGGCGGTCTCGAAGCGCTCCACCCGATCCGGCGCAATGCCAAGTGCGTCGAGAATCGTTGATGGCACCCAGTTGTACTCGCTGCCCGTATCCACGAGCACGTCGGCACGTTCAATCCGCCGATCCGGTGCCGTCAGCGAGGCGATGGCAATCGTCGTGCGAAAGAGACTCATGTCGTCGACCATATCCCCCTCCCGTCAAGTTCGCGGTATCCTTCTGATGCGCGCCGTATCGAATATCCGCGACCGCGCCGCAGGCTCGCCGAGCGTACGCTCGGCCGGGTGCCGGCGTCAAGGCACACTTGCTCTGGGTAAAGCGCCATGCAGATCACGCGAAGCGGTTCGCGGCCATCGGCGAAAGGACCGTCCGACTGGTTTACGGGATCCGTCCGCATCGATCCCTTGTTCCAGAATGCGGAGCCGGCGCGCGCGGCAGCGAGCGCGGTGACATTCGAACCGGGCGCGCGGACGGCGTGGCACACGCATCCGCTGGGCCAGGTGCTCATCGTGACGGCGGGCAGCGGCCGTGTGCAGCGTGAGGGCGGTCGCATCGAGGAGATTCATCCCGGCGACGTCGTCACCTTCGTGCCTAACGAAAAGCACTGGCACGGCGCGTCGCCGACGACGGCGATGACGCACATCGCCGTGCAGGAGGCGCTGCACGGGACCGTGGTAGAATGGCTCGAGCACGTGAGCGATGAGCAATACCATGGGCGTAGCGTCTAACGACATCTTCGGCGCCGGCGGCGGCGACGAGCCCGCGACGCCGGGCAGCTTCGGCCAGGCGCCGCCGGGCTTCCGGCTGCCGTCCGACACGCGTGTGGGGCCGGTGCATCTCGAGATCGCCGACCTCGCACGCTCGATCGATTACTACACAGACATTCTCGGACTGCGTGTGCTCGACCGCGGCGCGCGGCACGCGGTGCTGGCGGCGCATGATTCCGTTAGGCCGCTGGTGGTGCTCGATGAGCGCGCGGGCGCTGCGCCGGCGCCGCGTCGCGGCCGCCTTGGACTCTATCATTTCGCGATCTTGCTGCCCGATCGCGCATCGCTCGGCCGCTTCGTGCGGCATCTCGCGCATGCGGGCGTGCGCGCCGGCTCGGCGGACCACCTGGTGAGCGAGGCCTTCTATCTCCAGGACCCGGACAACCTCGGCATCGAGGTCTATGCGGATCGACCTCGCGACGCGTGGCGCCGCATGGGGCGCCAGCTCATGATGGCGACGGACCCAATCGACATCGCGAGTCTGGTCGAGGCGGCCGGGCCGACGGCGTGGACGGGCATGCCGTTAGGCACCGTGATGGGACATGTGCACCTGCACGTCGGCGCGATCGATGATGCGGCCGCGTTCTACTCGGATGCGCTGGGTTTCGACCGCATCGTGTGGAGCTATCCCGGCGCGCTGTTCCTGAGCGCGGGCGGATATCACCATCATCTCGGTACGAATACGTGGGCCGGGGCTAACGCGACACCGGCGGCCGAGGGCGAGGCGCGTCTGGCCGAATGGACGCTGGAGGTGCCGGACGCCGAAGTCATCGAGCGCGCGGCCGAGAGCATTCGGGCCAGGGGCGTCGCGGTCGGGCGCGACGCGGGCGACGCAGTGACGCGCGATCCGTGGGGGACGCAGGTGCGCCTGCGCGTCGCCGATCCAGTAATCCGTTAGGCGGCCGGTGGGCGTCCGCGCCGGGCGTGCCGGAGCAATGCGCTCAGGCTTGGATCATCAACACGTTGTGTCCCTCGGGGTCGTGCACCACCGCCCATTGGCGCGCGCCCTCGTTCCGCTCGATATGCACGAAGTGCTCACGTCCGATGCGCCCGATCATCGCTTGCAGGTCGGCGACCTCCAGAAACACGACGGCTTTGTCGCGCGACGGGTACGTTTCGCTCCCCTTGCGTTCGACGCAGACGAAGCCGCCCACGCACGCGAACTGGGCGAAATGGCCGACGGCTTCATCCGACAAATCGAGACCGAGCGTGTCGCCGTAGAAACGCTTCGCCCTGTCGACGTCCTCGAAGTAGAGCTCGACGCCGAGTAAGCGCACCGTCATGGTGCATCCCCCATACGATGAGTGCCGCCTGACACTGGGTCTGCCGGCGCCGCCGGCGCAAGACGTGCACGCCGCCCGAGCACCTCGCGGACGTCGTCGAGGCCGGCGCCGACCGCGCGCAGCGCCACGAGCACGTGATAGACCAGGTCGGCGGCTTCGGACGCGGCGCGTTCGCCATCGCCGTCGCCTAACGCAAGGACGAGCTCGGCGCATTCCTCGCCCAACTTCTTGAGGCGCAGGTTCCGGTCGGCGAGCAGGCGGCGCGTGTAGCTCGGAGGGGCGGGGTCGGCTGCCCGCGCGCGCGTCGCAATCACGGCGTCGAGGGCCGACAAGGTGTCGGCGCCGAGGGCATCCTCGCCGAAGCACGAGACGCGGCCGGTGTGACACGATGGACCCGCCGGTTCCACGCGCGCGAGCACGGCGTCGCCATCGCAGTCGGCGGACAACGACACGACGCGCTGTGTGTTGCCGCTCGTCAGGCCTTTGTGCCACAGGCCGCGGCGACGCGAGTGATAGTGCATCTCCCCGGTTGCGATGGTCCGTTCGAGCGCTTCGCGGTCGGCGAAGGCGACCATCAGGACGGCGCCGGTGGACACATCCTGCGTGACGACGGTGACGAGGCCGCCGCCCTTGGCGAAGTCGAGTGCGTCGAGCTCGAGGTTGTCGATCATGGGGCGCTTCCTGCGTTAGGCACGTCGAGCACCGCGCGCGCCTGGGCGGCGAGCGCGGCGTTCGTCGCGACGGCGCTGCGGCCGAACGGCGTGTGGCGCCCGGCGCAATCGGTGAACACGCCGCCGGCTTCGCGGATCACCGGGAACAGCGCCGCGGTGTCCCAGTCGGCAAGGATGCCATCCAGCATGACCTCGGCGCGCCCGGTCGCGACGAGACAATATCCGTAGCAGTCGCCCCAGTCGCGCGCGATCGAGGCGCGCGATGCGAGGCGGCGCCAGCCTTCCACCCGCTCCGGCGTGCGCGCGAAGCGCTGGTCGGTGGTGAGGACCGTTGCGTCGCTCAAGCGCGACACGGTGGACACGCTGCACCGGGCGCCATTCCACCAGGCTCCGCGCTCGACGGCGGCGCACACGAGCTCGTCGAGAGCAGGGAAGCTCGCGGCGCCCGCGAGCACCTCGTCGCCCTCGCAGACCGCGACCAACGTCCCCCAGAGCGGCACGCCGCGCACGAACGACTTGGTGCCGTCGACCGGATCGATGATCCAGCGACGCCGCGCGTCCTGCCTAACGGCGCCCAGCTCTTCGCCCAACAGACCGTCGTCCGGGAACCGCGCGCGGATCCAATCGCGCGCGCACTGCTCGGCGGAGCGGTCGGCGACGGTAACGGGTGAGCCGTCGGCCTTCTGCTCGACGGTGAGCACCGACTTGAAATGGCGGAGCGCCACCACACCCGCCGCGCGGGCCACGTCGGTCACGGCTTCGAGGAGCAGCAATCGTTCGTCGCTCATGCGGCGTCCCGGATGAGAATGTTGCGGGCCGCGAGCGCCCGCTTGATCGTCTTGATCGTAATCTCGCCGTCGTGCACGACGCCCGCGATGAGTGCGGCGTCCGCGCCCGTGTGCACGAACACGTCGCAGACATGGTCGGCCGAGCCCGCACCGCCGGAGGCGATCACGGGCACTGTGACGGCATCGGACACGGCCTGCGTCAGCTCCAGGTCGTAGCCCGTGCGCGTACCGTCGCGATCGATGCTGGTGAGCACGATCTCTCCAGCGCCGCGGTCGGTACATTCGCGCGCCCACGCGATCGCGTCACGGCCGGCCGGCATCGTGCCCGCGCGCGCGAACACGTGCCAGCCGCGGTCCGCGCGCCTGGCGTCGATGCTCGCGACGACGCACTGCGTGCCGAAGCGGCCGCTCAGTTCCGTTAGGAGCGCGGGCCGCGCGAGGGCGGCGGAATTGACGGCAACTTTGTCGGCGCCGGCGCGCAGGGTACGCGCGGCATCGTCCACGCACCCGATGCCACCGCCCACGGTGAGCGGCACGAACAATCGTTCTGCCGTCAGGCGGACGGATTGCAACAGGGTCGTGCGTTGCTCGACGGTGGCGGAGACGTCGAGGAACACGATCTCATCGGCGCCCGCGGCTTCGTAGCGCACGGCGAGCGCGGCTGGGTCGCCGACATCCTTCAGATCGGTGAACTGGACGCCCTTCACGACGCGGCCGCCGGTCACGTCGAGGCAGATGATCACGCGCTTGGCCAGCGTCATGGCGTCACCTCGAGCGACACGGCTCCCTTGGTGCCTAACGGAACGGCGGCGTCGGCCATCGCATCGCGGAGCGCGAGGCCCAGCGCCTTGAACGCGGCTTCGACAATGTGGTGCCGGTCGCGGCCCCGCAGCACGCGCAGGTGGAGCGTGGCGCGCGCGTTCTCGGCGAATGAGCGCATCCAGTGCTCGTAGCGCACGCTCGGCACTGGTCCGCGATAGTACGAGCGGCCGCCGGCGTCGAGCACGCACTGCACGAGTGCATCATCCATGGCCACGGTCCGTTCGCCGAATCGCGCCGCGGTCTCGAGCCGGCGCGACGCGATCGCGGCGCCGAACGCGATGGCCACGTCTTCGCTCACGTGGTGGGGAAGGTCGCCGCACGCCTCGACGCGCAGGCCTAAGCGCGCATACCGGGCGAGCGTGAGCAGCATGTGGTCGAGAAAAGGAATCGTGGTCGAGATTGTCGTGTCGCTGTCGTCGTTCGTGAGCTGGACGCGCACAGTGGTCTCGCGGGTTTGTCGACGGACGGTGGTCATGCGCGGAACTCCTGGGCGACGCTTCGTGCATCGAGCGCGCCAGTATAGAGGGACATGCCGATCACCGCGGCGCCCGCGCCGGCGGCGGCGAGACAGCGGAGATCGTTCATTGTCGCGATGCCGCCGGACGCGATGACCGGGACCGTCGCGCGGCGCGCCATGGTTGTGACGAGCGAAAGATCGGGGCCGGCCAGGCGGCCTTCGACGTGCACCGCGGTGGCGAGGATGCCGCCTAACTGAAGCCCGCCGACGCGGTCGAGTACCGCATCGACCGGGAGCGGCAGGCGACGCGTCCAGCCGTGGGTCACCACCTCGCGGCCGCGAACATCGATCGCGACGATGACCCGATCGGGGTGGGCGGCCGCGAGCTCTTCGAGCCACGCCGGCTCCTCGAGCGCGCGCGTGCCGACGACGACGCGATCGGCGCCGGCCGCGAACAGCCCGCTCGCTGCGTGCGTCGTGCGTACGCCGCCGCCGATTTGCAGGGCCGCCGCATCGCGCGAGAGCAGGGCATCGATCGCGTCGCGGTTGCCGCCGGTGCCTAACGCCGCATCCAGATCGACCACATGAATACGGCGGAAGCCGGCCGCTACCCAGCGGTCCAGCGCGTCGCGCGGATCGGCGATGCGCACACGCTCGTCGTCGAACGATCCGCCCACGAGCTGGACGCACGCGCCCTCGCGAATGTCGATCGCGGGTATGGCGATCACGGAGCGGCCTCCGCGAGGAAGGCGCGCACGAACGCGACGCCGGCGGCGGAGCTCTTCTCGGGGTGAAACTGGACGCCGAGCGACCGCCTAACGCGGACCGCGGCCGGAAATCGGTCGCGCTCGTGCGTGGTCCACCCGATGACGGTTGCGTCGCCGGCGGGCCGGCACGCGAAGCCGTTGGCGAAGTAGGCGCGGGCGAGCGGCGCCGCGCGGAAGAGCGGATCGCGCGCCTCATCGATGCTGTTCCAGCCGATGTGTGGGACGCGGGCGGCCGCGATGCGGGTGACGTCGCCCGCGAGGACGCCGAGTCCGGCGCCCGGGCCCTCGGCGCTCGAGTCGAACAAGAGCTGCATGCCGAGGCACACGCCGAGGGTGGGCAGGCCACCGAGAATCGCGGTGCGCATGGCGCCGCGGGCGGGTGCAAGCCGCTCGGCCGCCTGCGCGAAGTTGCCGACGCCCGGGAGGACGAGCACATCCGTATCGAGGGCGGCGAGCGGATCGGGTTGCACGCACAGCTCCACGCCTGTGCCGGAGAGCGCTTTCGCCAGCGAGTGGAGATTTCCGGCGCCGTAGTCGAAGATCGTGACGCGTGTCACGGCAGGACCTCCCGGAGCGCGCCTAACGCACGTTCGAGCAGGGGCCACGGGCCGATGGTGATGCGGATGGCGCTGCCCTGTGCGGCGGCGAGCGGCGATCCCGCGGGCGCGGTGAGGCGCTCGAACGGCCGGACCGCGACGCCGCGGGCGCGCAGCGCGCCGGCGACCTCCATGGCGTCGGCCACCGGCGCGAGCACGAAGTTGGCGCGCGAGGGGAGCGGCTGCATGCCCAATGCACGGAGCGCGTCGGCGAAGCGTTCCCGCAGCAGGACGGCGGCATCCACGTGCGCGCGCACCCAGGGCAGGCCCTCGCCTAACGCGGCGATGGCGGCGCGCGCCGCGAGTGCGGTCACCTTGTACGGTCCGCGGGATTTCTCCACGGCCGCGACGAGCTCGGGCGCGCCGATCGCGTACCCGATGCGCAGCCCGGCCAGGCCGAACGCTTTGGACATCGTGCGCGTGACCAGCACGCGGTCGCTCCGCATGGCGAGGTCCACGGCGCTACCGCCGGCGAACTCGGCGTACGCCTCGTCGATGATGACGAGGCCATTTGCGCGCGCGACGATGGCGTCGATCGTGCTGCGTGCGACCGTCGTGCCGGTCGGGTTGTTGGGCGAACAGAGATAGACGATCGCGGGATTCGTCGCGAGCAGCGCATCCGGATCGACGTCGTATGCCGGTGTGAGCGGAACGGGCACCGGCGTGAGCGCGTTCATGCGCGCAAACACCGGGATCATGGGAAACGTCGGGTCGGGAAGGGCGATGCGGTCGCCCGGCTCCGCGAAGGCACGGATCGCGGAGTCGAGCACGTCATCCGATCCGCAGCCGGTGACGATCGCGCATGCGTCCACGCCGATGCAGGCGCCTAACGACTGCTTGAGCGACTGTGCGTACAGCTCGGGATAGCGTGCCATCGCATCCGTGGCGGCCTCGCGGATCGCCTGCTCGGCGGCAGGCGGTACGCCCCACAGGTTGGTGTTGTCGCTCAGATCGACGGCGCACGGGCGGCGGTCGGGCGCGTACAGTGACAGCCCGGCGTAGCTTGCCCGGGCGCGCGGGCCGGTCACGGCGGGCGTCGTCACGCGAGACCTCCCGCGCGGAGCGCCGCCGTGGCGTGGCCGGGCAGTCCCTCGCCGCGGGCGAACGCCGCGACGTCGCCGGCGAGCGATGCCGCTGCGTTAGGCGAGACGCGCTGGTACGTGGTCCAGCGCACGAAATCGAGCGGGGACAGCCCCGAATACGCGCGCGCCAGTCCGCCGGTGGGCAGCACGTGGTTCGCGCCGGTCATATAGTCGCCAAACGAGACGGAACTGGAGGCGCCGACGAACACCGTGCCGGCATTGCGGATGCGCGCGAGCGCCGCATCGGGGTCGGCGAGCGCGAGCAGCAGGTGCTCGGGCGCGTAGTCGTTTGCGAACGCGATGGCCTCGTCGAGCGACGCCGCGGACAGTATGCCGCCGTTGGACGCGAGCGCGCGCGCAACGATGTCTCGGCGCGGCTGCGCCGGCGCGATGACCGCGAGCGCATCCGTTAGGCGACATGCGGTGTCGTCGCCGACGGCCACCGCGACGACGCACGCCCGCGGATCGTGCTCGGCCTGTGCCACGAGCTCGATCGCCACCGTGGCCGGATCAGACGTTTCATCCGCCAGCACGAGCAGCTCGCTCGGACCAGCGGGCGAATCGATGGCCACGGCGCCGGTGACCTGCAGCTTCGCCTCGGCGACGTAGGCGTTGCCCGGCCCAACGATACGATCGACACGCGGGATCGATTCGGTGCCGTACGCCATGGCCGCGATCGCGCCGGCGCCGCCGGCGGCGAACACGCGATCCACCTGCGCGATGGCGGCAGCGGCGAGCACGAGCGGCGACGTTCCGTTAGGCCGAGCCGGCGAGCAGAGCACGACAGTGCCGACGCCCGCCGCGCGCGCGGGCACGGCGCCCATCAGCACGCTGCTCGGATAGGCGGCCGTGCCGCCCGGCGCGTACACGCCCAGGCGCCCGAGCGGATCGGGCCGGCGCCCGACGATGACCCCCGGCTCGGGCTCGCATTCGACGGCGACGGGTCGCGACGCCGCGTGCACGCACGCGATGTTCCGAGCCGAGCGTTCCATGGCGCGGCGCACGTCTGCGTCGAGATCAGCGAGGGCGCGCAACAAATTTTCTCGCGGAACCTCCAGCGACTCGAGCGACACGCCATCGTACCGCACGGCGAGCTCGCGTAAGGCGGCATCACCGCGGGCGCGCACGTCGGCAATGATGGCTGCGACCGCATCGCGCATGGCGGGCTCGCTCGAGGTCGATCGCTCGCACAATCGGCGATGCGTCGGTGCATCGAGGCTCGCAATGCGTCCGCGATAGCGAAGCGGCAGAACCTGAGTCGCGCTCATGGCATGAGCCTCTCGATGCGCGTCACGAGAATGCCTTGGGCGTCGAGCGCCTTGAGCTCGGCTACCGTGCGGTATACCTGCGCGGCCGGCACCACCGCGTGCACCGCGACGTGCTCGCCGCTGTTCAAGATGTCGACGACCGTCGGGCCATTGAGGCCGGGCAGCACGCGCTTCACGTCCGACAGCCGGACGCGCGGCACGTTGGCCATGAGGTACCGCTGCCCGCGCGCGCGCAGCACCGACTGCAGCGCGCCCACGAGCTCCTCGAGCGCACGCCGGCCGTCTCCGTTAGGCGACGCGCCGTCCGCGGCGACGATCATGCGCGCCGACGACTCGAGCACTGTCGCGACCTCGTGCAGCCCGTTCACGCGCAGCGTCGAGCCGGTCGAGACCAGGTCCACGATCACATCGGCAATCCCAATGTGCGGCGCGATCTCGGCGGCGCCGGACACCGGCACGATCTCGACGTCGCGGGACGCGCGCGCGAAGTAGCGCGCCGAGAGCCGCGGGAAACTCGTGGCGACGCGCGCGCCGTGCGGGATCGCATCGATCGCGTCGATCTCGCTGCTGTCGGTTGCCGCGACGACGAGCCGGCATTGGCCGAACTCGAGGTCGGCGAGCGTGCACAACACGCGATCGGACTCGGCGATGAGATCGGCGCCGGTGATACCCGCGTCGGCTGCGCCATCGGCGACGAACTCGGGAATGTCCTGTGCGCGCACGAAGATGGCCTCGAAGAGATCGCCAAGCATCGAGGTGAGCGCGCGGTCGTCGCGAGCGCGCACGTCGACGCCGGCATCGCGAAAGAGCTCGCGGGCGTCGTCGGCCAATCGGCCTTTGTTGGGCAGTGCGATTCGGAGCACGGTGGTGGTCGTTGGGCAACAAAAAAGGCCCGTCCATGACTGGACGGGCCGCAGCGTGGCGTGAGTAGTGGATGCTTACCGCATCATCCGCATACGCGCCTCGCCCCGACCCGTCGGGCCGTGGTGATGGAGCGCGTG
>DATEKK010000266.1:0-1129 GCA_035277485.1 Gemmatimonadaceae bacterium | reverse complement strand
GAGCGATGGGTCGAGGTAGCGTTCGCCGCCGACGACGGCGCGAATCGCCCGCACGAGCTCGGACGACGCGGAGCGTTTGAGCGCGTAGCCATCGGCGCCGGCGCGGAACACGCGCGCGACGTAGCCCCGTTCCTCGTGCATGGAGAGGGCGAGCACCTTCACGCCGGGACATTCTTTGGTGATGCGTGCCGTCGCCTCGATGCCGTTGACGTTCGGCATCGACACATCGATCACGACGACGTGCGGCCTGAGCATCCGCGTGCGATCGACCGCCTCGGCGCCGTTGGCGGCTTCACCCACGACGACCAGACGGGATTGCGCATAGATGAGCGCGCGCAGTCCATCGCGGACGATGGCATGATCGTCGGCGATGAGCACCCGGATCACCGCGATATCGGTGCGTTCGGCGATGCGAGCTTCCATGGCTGTAAGGTGAACTGCAATAGGCGTGCGGCGGAAGGCCCGGTATCAGTGCTTCCTCGTATCGGTTCAGGGTTTTCCCCCATGGGTAACACGGGGTTTCGGCAAGCGCACCACCGAGTTAATCCCCAGTAGCGGCGGTCGATGCCCCCTAGTATGATCGACTCGTGCAGGTGCCTGCACCAGGTTCGCTTCCTCGGGTAAAGGCGGATCCGCCGATGACCACCAAAAATTCGCGCATGCTTCCGGACGAGGCGGACCGCCTCCTAACGGAGCTGTGGCGTCGGCTCCTCACGGGCGACGCGAAAGAACTGTCGCGTCGCGAAGTGGCGGAGTTTGCGCGCCCCGTGTGCGCCATCGCGCGCGCCGCCGGCTTGCTTCCCGAAGAGTTGATCGTGGCCGTGAAGCAGAGCTGGAACTCACGCCACGAGCTGCGCCCGCCAACGCAGCGCAAGCGCCTGGAGGACATTCTCGCCGCCGTCATTTCGGCGTGCATCGAGGAGTTCTATCGCGTCGACGCGCGTCCGTCGCTCGAGCGAACCGACGCCGCCGGAGGCGGACACGCGAGTGCGACTGAGCTCTCATGAATCCGCCTCCGGTGCTGAGGAGAGTCCCACGACTGTGAACGCGACACGGCCGGCACGAACGGACGCGAGAAGAACAGCCGGTGCATCGCCGTGCCGCGAGGAAGCTCACACGCGCGCCTCCC
>DATEKK010000265.1:0-4774 GCA_035277485.1 Gemmatimonadaceae bacterium | reverse complement strand
GAACGCGACTAACGGACGCACATCTCGGGAGGAGCAGCGATGAAACGAGTGGTGTTGATTGGAACGCTTGCCGCCGCGGTGGTGGCGGCGATGGCGTGCGGCAGCGACAGCGTCGCGTCGCCCCAGAAAGCTGTGTTGGGCACCTCGGGCGCCAACGGCGGTGGAAGCGATTCGACCGGAACGTCGCCCGGCGATACGTCTGCCCACGGAAGTCCCGGCGGCAATCACCGCTATCCGTGGCTCACGATCACGCCCGAAGCGGCGTCGGTGGAGATCAACAATTATTTTGCGCTGCACGCCACGGTGTACGACACGAACGGCACACCGCTATCCGCCAAGGTCGCCTGGCGTTCGTCCAACGAACACATCGCGACGGTCGGCGACACGGGTCTCGTTCACGGCGTGGGGCTCGGAGTGGTGACGATATTCGCGAGCGCCAATGGCATCAAGGACTCGGCCGTGGTCGCAGTGGTGGATACGGCGGTTGCGTCGCCGCCACCGCCCGACACCGGGACGGTACCACCGCCGGACAGCACGCGGCAACCGCCACCTCCGCCGCCCGACTCGGTTCCGCCCGACACCGTACCGGTCAAGGACACGCTGACGTCGCTGTAAGGATGTTGCCTAACGCAGCAGGACGCACGTGAGGGAAGCGCTCGCTGTCGCTCGCTTGGGGAAGCGCTTCCCCTCCCTAACGCAACGAGGCCGGGGCTCGACGCCCCGGCCTCGTTGCGTTTCCTGCCGCGCGTCGGCCTTACTCGCCGCGCGCTTCATCCATGGCCGAGCGCAGCCTGGCGGCTGCCGCACATTCCTGGCGGAGCGCCTCCATCACCGCGTCGGCCTGTTTCATTTGCACCGCAAGCGCCGCCGATCCATCCAGCGCGCGATCCACCACGGCCCGTTGTGCCGCGAGTGCTTCCGTCGACGACCGAATGTCCCGCGCCAACGCATCCGCCCGCGCAAGCCGGCGTTCGATGTCTTCCACCTGCCACTTGCGATCGGAGAAGACGCGCATGCCCTCGGTCGCCGCCGCGAGCTGCTCGCGCGTGCGCTCGAGCAGCGCGCGCGCTTCCTCGATCTCGCGCCGCTCCGTCGAGATCGACCGCACGTTCTCGGCCGTCTTCTCCGCCACCTCGAACAGGTGCTTCACCTGCGCACTCACCGCGTCGATCGTCGCCTGCTTGCTGCCGATCTGCTCCATGCCCTGCGCCGCTTCGCGCTGGGCCACATCCCACGTCGCAAGCAGCGCCTCGAAGTTGGCCATGCGCTTCTCCACCTGGCCTAACGAACTGACGCGCGCCTCGAGCTCCTCGAGCATCCCGGCGAGCGTGTCGGTCCGCTGCTGCGCGTCGCCTAACTGAGCGCCGATGGTGCGCGACGCCTCCTCGAGCTGTTGCATCGCGTCCGCCGCCTCGCGGCGCACCGTCGAGGCCTGCTGGAGATTCACCGCCGCCGCATCGAGCGCGGTCTGCCGCTGCTCGAACTCCTGGTTGAACACGCGCAGCCGGTCCTCCAGCCCCGCGAACGCCGCGGCGCGTTCACCTAACGCATCGGCCACGGCGCCCACCGACGTCATCCGGCGATCGGCCGCCTCGACCGAGGCCGTCACCGTCCCCATGGTCTGCGCCACGCGGCGCGCCTCCGCCGCCTGCCGCAACAGATCCCCGAAGCGCGTCTCCGCTGCTTCCATCCGCGCCTGCAATCCGTTGCCGCGGTCCTGCGCCTGCGCCAGCCCGGACTCGATGTCGCCTAACCGACGCTGCATCGCGTCCATCGCCGTCGCGCGGCCCTCGAGCGCGTCCATCGACGCCGATACCTGGGCCAGCTTGTCGCGCAACGCTTCCGTGCCCGGACGCATGTGGTCGAGCTCCGCCAACAGCTCGCGCGTCGAACGCAGCTTCACGTCCGCGTCCGCCAACCACTGATCCGTCTGCGCCTGCCGCTGGCGCAACCGCGTCATCTCCTCGTACGAGAGACGAACCTGCTCGAGACCGTCGCGAATCGACTCGTGCGTCCCGTTGAGCGTCGCCAGATCGCGGAACACCGACTCGACCACCGGCTTGAGTCCCTCGACGCGCTCCATCCGCTGCGTCATGTCGCTCAAGTTGCTCTCCAATCCGCCCACGTCATCGCGAACCGCGCGCAGCCTGTCGGCCTGCGCCGTGATCCGCTGGATGTCCTCGGCCAGATCCCCCACCTGCTCGGCCAGACCGCGCGACAGCGCTTCGGTCTCGGCCAAGGTTCGGGCGGTAGAATCGAGGCTCGACAGCCGTGACTCGCAGTCTTTTAGTGCGGTGCGCAGCTCGACGATGCGCTCGCTCACCGCATCCAGGCTCCGGTTCTCGAGCTCGAATCGCTCGGCACTCGACTTCATCTCGTCGCGCAGACCGGACAGCGACCGCTGCGCGGCCTGCTCGGCCTCCTCGAGCGTCCGCTGCTGCGCGGAAATCTCGTCGGCGCGTGACAATACGGTGGTGTGGAGCGACTGAACCGACGCGAGCTTCGACTCGAGCGCGCTAACCGCCTGCGCCTGCTCCTCCTGACGACGGAGGGCGTTCTCGACCTGCGGCCTGAGCGACAACACCTCGGTGGTCTGCGCCGCCGCCCGTTCGACGACCTCCCGTTGCTGCTCGATCACCGCCGTCTTCTGCGCCACCTGTTCGGCGATCGCCTTGAGGACGCCTAGTTGGTGCTGCGCATCAGGGATTCCGCCGGCGATACGAAGCAGCGCGTCCAACGCCTCCTGGGCGGTCGCCGCCCTCCGCTCCACCGCCTCGACCTTCGTTACCGCGGCCTGCGACCGCTGCTCGACACCCTCGAGACGCGACGCCGCATGCTTCTGCGCGTGCAAGGCGTCGTCGTGCACGGCGCGCAGCCGACCGAGACTCTCGCCGAGCTCGCGCAGCTGGGCGTTCGTCGCCTCGGACTCGCGCCGCATTGCAGCAAATTGCGGTTGGATTGCAAGGAATTGCTCCAACTGCTCCCGCATCCCACTTGCATCATTGATCTTGCCCAAGAGCTCGGCGCTCGATTCGTGGAGGCGGGACAGCTCTGCGTCCGCGTTGGCGATCTTGGCGGTGCTTTCCTCGTGGGCCGACGCGAGTCGTCCCGCGTGGTCTTCCACGGCCTTGAGCTGCGCCGAAGTGCGCTCCGCAACCTCGAGCGAACGCTCGAGCTCGGCGATTCGCTCCTTCAGCGTACCGAGCTCTGCCGCACGCTCGGCAACGGATTCGAGGCCGCGAAGCTCCTCGGCTGCCTTTTCGGCGCGCGAGACGAGGCCTAAGAGCGCGGCGCCGTCGTATCTCGGATTGTAGGTGTTTGCGAGCGGCGGTTGCTCCGCTTCACTGGTGGACTGACGCTTCTTGAAGGTGGGGAGCGTGATCATTCGCCGTCTCCTGCTCGAGATTCTCGATTGCGGACCGTCTGCGTTTTGCATGACGCGCTCAACGCACTCGGGTCACGATCACGCGCGATCCGCAACGATTCGGTCTCGGTCAGGTTGTCGACCCGCCCTCGCGCACGAGACGCGGCGTCTGCATCTTTTGTCGCTGCATGTTCGAGCTCCAGTCGCGCCTTGCCAATGGATTGTCGACCCGCTACTCGCTCGATCGCGAGCTTGGGCAGGGCGGCATGGCCGTCGTGTTTCTCGCGCACGATCTCCGGCACGACCGCCAGGTGGCGCTCAAGGTGTTGAAACCGGAGATCTCCGCGGAAATCGGCGCTGATCGGTTCCTGCGCGAGATCAAACTCGCCGCCGGTCTCACGCACCCGCACATCCTCCCGGTGTTCGACTCCGGCGAAGCCGACGGGCTCCTCTTCTATGTGATGCCGAGCATGGAAGGACGGTCGCTGCGCGAACGGTTGGACCGAGAGCGCCAGCTTTCGCTGTCCGACTCGCTGCGCATCGCGAGAGAGGTCGCCTCGGCGCTCGACTACGCGCACCGGCACAACGTCGTGCACCGCGACATCAAACCCGAGAACATTCTGTTGCACGAAGGCGCCGCGATGGTGGCCGACTTCGGTATCGGGAAAGCGCTGTCGGGGAACGCCGCGTCGCTCACGCAGACCGGTCTGTCGTTAGGCACGCCCGCGTACATGAGTCCCGAGCAGGCGTCCGGCGAACTGGGCGCCGACGGGCGGAGCGATCTGTACTCGCTGGGTTGCGTGCTCTATGAGATGCTCACGGGCGAGCCGCCGTTCACCGGCATCAACGCGCAGGCGATCATCGCCAAGCGGTTCGTGTCGCCCATTCCCAAGGTGCGCACCACACGCGATGTGCCGGACGCAGTGGACACCGCGGTTACGCGCGCGCTCGCACGTACGCCGGCGGACCGGTATCCCACGGCCGCAGAATTCGCCGCCGCCCTGCGAACGCTGAGCAGGGACTCGGAGACGGGCGCGCAGCGGTCGACCGGCGACGGATACCGCAGTGTGACGAAGGCCATCGCGGTGCTGCCATTGGCGAACATGAGCGCCGATCCGGAGAACGAGTACTTCGCCGACGGGATGACCGAGGAGATCATCAACGCCCTCGCCAAAGTGCCGGCCATCCAGGTGGCGTCGCGCACGAGCTGCTTCGCCTTCAAGGGCAAAGACGTGGACATCCGCCAGGTGGGCGAAAAACTCGGCGTCAGCTCGGTGCTCGAGGGCAGCGTGCGCAAAGTGGGCAACCGGATTCGCATCGCGGCGCAGCTGGTGAACGTCGAGAACGGCTACGATTTGTGGAGCGAGACGTACGACCGGCAGCTCGAGGACGTGTTCGCCGTGCAGGACG
>DATEKK010000264.1:0-1940 GCA_035277485.1 Gemmatimonadaceae bacterium | reverse complement strand
GCCAAATCCGCGGAGGGAGATCCGCAGATCGACCCCACCGGCGAGCTCACGAATTATGCATCGATCGTCTTCGCGCAGAGCGGTCACAAGGATGCCGCGATCGATCTCGTTGCCCGGTTCCTGGCGTCGAACCCGCAGCAGCGCGCCTTCGCGGCCAAGGATGAGTCGTGGTGGCTCAAGGACCTACGGTCGGACCCGCGGTACCAGGCTCTCCTCAAGGGAGCCAACTGACCTTCCATCGTGATCGACGCCTAACTGCCTAACGGAGTAGCTGTTCACCCTCGGCGTGCGGGGCACCTGCGTTCGCACGTCACACTCGCTGGTTCGGAGACTCTATCCTCATGCGCCACCTCAGCACGGTTGGGTTCGTCGCGGCATCGGTGCTGGCCCTCACGGCCTGCGGCGACACCGCCCGGCCTCCCGCATCGGCCGCACCACGGAGCGATGTGGTGGGCCCACTCGCCGTGACGTGCAACTTCACGACGCTCAAGCAGAACGCCAGGGCGTACGCCGCGTCGAACAAGGATCCGCTGTTCACGATCATCGGCGATTTGCAGTCGCTGTCCAAGAACGGTCCCAACGCGGCGGCCACGGACAAGGCGTTCGATGGACTCTCGCGTCTCGCCGCAATGCGCGGCACGAGTGCACAGTTGAGCGGCACGACCGGCACGGTGTTCAACGCCCTGACGACCGGGTTCCTGGGTTGCATGGAGAGCTACATCACGGCCACCATCCCCGGCGACTTCACCGTGGCCGGCGCGCTCGGTCCTGGTTGGCTCTACGAAGTGCGCGGCAAGGATGCCTCGGACGGTTCGTTAGGCGCCTACGAGCGCGGCAACACGCCGTTCTGGGCCGCCGAGGCGCCGGCGGGGTGGGGCACGTCGATCAGCGCCACGTCGCAGGCGAAGCGGTTCCTCATTTACGGGTCGCGCATCACGGATTTCTTGACGAACGATCCGGAAGTGGGCAGCGCGTTCGAGCTGCGCACCATTCCGACCATCGCATCGGGTGCGCTCGCCTTCTCTTCGCCGCTCACGATTGGCGTGTGCAATCTCGACGTCACACCCACAATGCGAGTAGAGCACATCAACACGATTTTGTTGCTCCAGTCGCTCTCGTGCAGCGGGCCGCCGGCGTTCGCCGCCGCGTCCACGCCGAGCTCGCGATTCCTGGCCGCACTCGGCCGCCACGCGGCGGAGTTGCTCACGCCGAACACAGCCCAGGCAGCGTTCAAGCTCGGGGCGGTTGGCGGCGGCGCGAGCGAGCTCAGTCCGAGCGTGGTGATCGACATGCAGAAGGTGACGCTGGCGTTCGTGAAGGGAGTGGCGAACGGCACGAACTCCGCGCCGTTGGCCGACACCTCCGGCAACCCGATTCAGGCGACGGTCACGACGCTGAATGGCACTCCACTGCCGAATGTGCTCGTGACGTTGGCCATCGCGGGGAACAAGAGCTCGATCGCGTTCTTCCAGGATGGCACGAGCGCGCCGAGCGTGACGGTCACGCGGACGACCGACGCCAACGGCCTCGTGACGTTCGCGGGCGTGTCGTTGACGAAGGCCGGCGGGTATCAGCTCACGATCACAGGCAGCTTCGACGGCGTGGCGGGAGCCCCCGTGTTGTCCAACAGCTTCAACATCCAGAACAAGTAGACGGAGCGTTAGCAAACAGCTGCGAGGGGAAGAGGGAAGCGCTGCGCTGCGCTCGCTGGGGGAAGCGCTGCGCTGGGGGAAGCGCTGCGCTGGGGGAAGCGGCGGCGACGCCGCCTGAGGGAGTGGCATGACATCAGTTGTCTGTGGTTGAAGAGTGCATCGGGCCGGTTAGGCGCACTACACTCCAAGTCGCGCAGACCATTGATGTCGTTCCGGTCCCTCAGGCGGCGTCGCCGCCGCTTCCCCCAGCGCAGCGCTTCCCCCAGCGAGCGAAGCGAGCGCTTCCCC
>DATEKK010000263.1:0-4812 GCA_035277485.1 Gemmatimonadaceae bacterium | reverse complement strand
GGACGATGGAGTCGGCCACCGCGGGCGGCGCGCCCCTGACGCTCGCTTCGAGCACCACCTGCGAGAGCACCGAATCGCGAGCCGCGGTGGGCGCGATCGCGAGGTCGAGCACCGCCACCGCGCGCCCCGAGGAACGCGCTTGCAGCACGGGCACACGATCGATGCGCGCGTCGATGCGCGAGTGCGTGTGACCCGAGATGATCGCGTTCACCGGTTCCGTTAGGCGCGAAGCCATGTCGATCACGTCGCCGTGGCACGACCTCGCGCGGCCGCCACCGCAGAACGCGCCGCTGTGCGCCAGCACGATGACGGCATCGACGCCGCGCGCACGGAGCGACCGCGCCAGCGAGTCGATGATCGGTGCGGGGTCGGCGAAACGCAGTCCGCGCACGCGCGCCGGCATGATGCTGTGGTAGGTCTCGGGTCCAATCACGCCGATGATCCCGATGCGTAGCTTGCCGCGCTGAAGGATCGTATCGTCTCGCGCCCACGCAGGCGGGCGCCCTGAGAGATCGCGGACGTTGGCCGCGAGCATACCGAATCGCGCGTCGCGCATGCGCGCGCGCAGCGTGTCCAAGCCCCAATCGAACTCGTGGTTGCCGATCGCCGTCGCGGCGTAGCCGAGGGCATTGTACAGAGCGACCACCGGCACGCCGTGCGCGAGGTTCGAGGCCGCCGAGCCCTGGAACAAATCGCCCGCATCGACGAGCAGCGTGTTGCAATCGGGCGGCGCGCAGTCGCGGGACGCACGCGCGATCGTCGCCGCCATAGCATCGGCCCCTCCATGCGGTACACCGCGCGCATCCAAAACCGGATCGAGTGCGCCGTGGAAGTCGTTAGTCGCGATGATGCGAAGGCGGTAGAAACGGGCGCCCTGCGCCCGCGCGGCGGCACTCGGCGCGACCACGAACAGCACCACGGCACATTTGAGTAACGCACGCATGGCGCTCAAGTTAACGCCCGGTCCCGGCCGGCAGGGCTCGGGCTGCCGCCAGCGCTCTGGCGCCCCGTCATGATTCCAACGATTGTTCGATACATCTCCGTGACAGGGCCGCCACTTTTCCTGGACCCAGCGATTCGATCAGCATTCACGTCGAGCGAACCATGAGGTCGTTGGTCATCGGCATTGCGGGCGGCTCCGGCTCTGGAAAGTCGACGCTTGCGCGAAACGTCGCCACGGCGTCGCCGGTGCCTGTCGTCACGCTGGACATGGATGGGTACTACCGAAATTTCACGCATCTCTCGGACGAGGAACGGCGACGCGTCAACTGGGATCACCCGGACGCCTCCGATCTCGACCTGCTCGCGCGTCACATCGGCGAGCTCGCGGCGGGCCATCGCATCGACAAGCCGGTGTATGATTTCGTGAGGCATCTGCGCGAGTGCGAGACCATCTCCGTCGATCCTGCGCCAGTTATCATCGTGGATGGCATCCTGCTCCTGGCCGACGCGCGCGTTCGCGATCTGTGTGACATCAAAGTCTTCGTGGATGCGGATGCGGATATCCGACTGGCGCGCCGCATTCGCCGCGACATTCGCGAGCGGGGTCGTCCGATCGACGAGATTCTGTGGCAGTACGAGACGACCGTCCGCCCGATGCACCTGGAGTTCGTCGAGCCGTCCAAGCGCTACGCCGACCTGATTGTGCCGCACGCAACCGACAACGTTTTCGCGGTGGATATGATCGTCGCCAAAATACAGGATTCCGTGCACGCGGAGGGCGCGCTGCAATGACCGCTACCGCCGTCACTCCCGCATCGGGCGAGCGCGTGCTCGTCGTGGACGACGAGCCGGATATCGTCGGACTCGTCGCCTACCACCTCGCCAAAACCGGATACCGCGTGTCCACCGCGTCGACCGGCGCCGACGCGCTGAGCATGGCGCGCGATGAGCATCCGGCGCTCATCGTGCTCGACCTGATGCTGCCGGGGATGTCGGGTTTCGAGGTGCTGGAGCAGCTGCGCGGCTCGGACAGCACGCGACACGTGGCGGTGCTGCTCCTCACCGCGCGCCGCGAGGAAGCGGACCGGATCCGCGGGCTTCTGTTAGGCGCCGACGACTACCTCACCAAGCCGTTCAGCCCGCAGGAGCTGGTGTTGCGCGTCGGTGCCATCTTGCGCCGCGTCTCCGCGGGCGGGAATTCGGCGGCCGACCGATTGGTGATCGGGCCGATCTCGATCGATCGCGCGGCGCATCGTGTGAGCGTGGACGCGCAGGACGTCGAGCTCACACCCACCGAGTACCGCCTGCTGCTCACGCTGGCCGAGCGGCGCGGGCGCGTGCAGGGGCGCTCGCACTTGCTGGAGACGGTGTGGGATGCCGCTCCCGACATCCAGACGCGCACCGTCGACATGCACATCCAGCGACTCCGCGCGAAACTGGGCGCCGCGTCCGATCTGATCGAGACGGTGCGCGGCTTCGGGTATCGGTTGCGGACGCCGCGCGCGCTCACGTGAGACTCGCGCGCCGTTTGTTCGCGGGCTTCGCGCTCGTGATCACGGTGCTCGCGATTCTCGTGGTCGTGATCAGCGGCCAGCGGCTCGCGCGAGAGCTGACGTCGCGCGAGACCGAACAACTGCGGCACGAGGCGCAGCTCGTCGCGGCGCAATGGACGGAGCAGCCGTCGGCCGACCCTGAATCCCTCGCCCACACCGCAGGCGTCGCGCTCGGGCATCGCGTCACGTTGATCGGACCCGATGGCCGGGTGATCGGCGATTCCGAGTTCGCCGATGACGCCCTGCCCCACCTCGAGAACCATTCCGCGCGTCCTGAGGTGGTTGCCGCGCGCGCGACCGGCACCGGCGTGGCGACGCGCTCGAGTCCATCGCGCGGGGACGCGGAGCTCTACGTGGCGGTGCGCGCGTCCAACGGCATCGCGCGCGTGTCGGTGAGCACGGCGCAGTTAGGCGAGATCGTGTCGAGCGCGCGCGGGGATGTGGTGCTGGCGGCGCTGATCGCGTTGGCGGCGGCGCTCTTGCTCACGTTCGCGTTCTCGCGCGCGGTCACGCAGCCGATCGTCGAGCTGCGCGACGTGGCGCGGTCGCTCGCGGGCGGCGACCTGGCGCGGCGGCCGTCGCTGAGCGCGCCGGGCGAGGTCGGCGAGTTAGGCACGGCGATGCACCGGATGGCGGAGCAGCTCGCGTCCCGCTTGCGCGAGCTCCAGGCGGAACAGGGGCTGTTGTCGGCCGCCATCGAGTCGCTGCACGAAGGCTTGCTGGCCGTCGATGCGCACCGGCAGGTGGTGCGCCTCAACGACAGCGCGCGGCGGCTCCTGCGCGTCGACCGGCCGGTGCCGTTCTCGGTGGACCTCTTGCCGCGCGACGCGCTCCTGCGCGAAGCGTTGGGCGCCGCGTTAGGCGGCGAGCCGAGCGGACCGAGCGAGACGGTGGTGCACGACCGCACGATGTCGATCACGGCGCGTCCGTTAGGCGACGGCGGCGCCGTGCTCGCCCTGCTCGACCTGACGGCCACGCGCCGGCTGGAGTCGGTGCGCCGCGATTTCGTGGCCAACGTGTCGCACGAGCTCAAGACGCCGCTCACCGTCATCGGCGGATTCGCCGAAACGATCGTCACCGACGACGTGCCCGCCGAGCAGCGTGCGCAGTTCGCCGAGGCCATCCGCGCCAACGCCGAGCGCATGCGGCGCATCGTCGACGACCTGCTCGATCTGTCGCGAATCGAGTCCGGCGGATGGCGGCCTAACCCAACGCCGGTGGACGTGGCGGCGGTGGCCGACGACATCCTCTCGGCCGCCCGCCGCGCGCGCGCCGATCATGCCGTGACGCTCGACATCGCGGTCGATCCGCGCGCCCCCACCGTGTACGCCGATCCGACGGCTGTGCGGCAGGTGATCACGAACCTCGTGGACAACGCCGTGCGCTACACGCCGGCCGGCGGCACCGTCACCGTGTTCACCACACTCGCGGAAGATGGCGCGGGCACGTGGGTGGGTGTGCGCGACTCCGGCATCGGCATCGCACCGGAGCACCTGCCGCGCATTTTCGAACGATTCTATCGCGTGGATCCCGGCCGGTCGCGCGACGCTGGCGGCACGGGTCTCGGACTCGCCATCGTGCGCCATCTCGTGGAAGCGCATGCGGGCCGCGTCGAAGCCGAAAGTCTGCCGGGGCGCGGGACCACGGTTCGCGCGTTTTTCCCCACCGGCCCGCGACCACCTGCCAACGCCGACACGCCGCACGACGCGCAGCATTACGCTGTTACCGGCCCGTGACGGGAGCGACTTCGGGAGCGTGATGCGCTGCCGGCATGCATTCACCATCCACAGCGGAGTGAATGCATGCGGTTGTCCACCCAGGTTGCCGTCGAAGCCCACCCCCAGAGCGCGACACTGTACCTGAGCGGCCGCGTGTCCGTGGCCGCGCTGATCGGCGCGTTCCAGCAGTGCGAATCGTTGCCTAACGGAGTGTGGCTGCAGCGTGTGGACGCGTCGGCGGCCGAGCCGCTGGACGACGCGGCGCACGCCGTGTTGATGCACGGGTTGCGGCGCTGGCGCGCCGCCCGCGGCGGGGTGTCGCAGTCGAGTCCCGCCCACTTCCTGTGCCGCGCGCGCGACGCCCGCGACCGAGCACGGCGTGACCCGACCGTGACACGGTCACGGTCGTTGCGTTACGCCGTCGATGCACCGTTCCACACACCAACTTGAGAGGAGCTACTCGTGAGTCACAGGTCCACGCGTGCCGTAGCACTCGGCCTCACGGCCATTACGTTCAGCGCTTCGGCCGCCATCGCGCAGGGCGCCGACCTCACCGGGGCCGGTTCCAGCTTCGCTTACCCGATCTACTCCAAGTGGGC
>DATEKK010000262.1:0-1244 GCA_035277485.1 Gemmatimonadaceae bacterium | reverse complement strand
GGCGGATTCAATCGGTGAGTGCAACAGTGGACGCGAGTTTCTCCGCCGGTGTCATGAAGCCGAGCGTTTTCCGCGGGCGCATGTTGAGGCGACGCGCGACCGCGTTGAGCTGTGCTTGCGTGACGGTCGACAAGTCCGTGCCCTTGGGAAAATACTGGCGGAGGAGCCCGTTGGTGTTCTCGTTCGTGCCGCGTTGCCAGGGGCTCTGCGGATCGCAGAAGTAGACCGCCACGTCGGTGGCGATGGTAAACCGGCGATGCTGCGTCATCTCTTTGCCGCGATCCCAGGTCAGCGACGCCATGAGCCCGTTAGGCAGCCGCTGGACATGCCGCGTGAGCGCGTGCACGACCGCGACGGTCTCCGCGCTCGGCACTTTGATTAACTGGACGAAGCGCGAGGACCGCTCGACCAGCGTCACGATCTGGGTCGTGCGCGTGCCGAAGAAGAGATCACCCTCCCAATGCCCGGGCACCGCGCGATCCTCGACACTGGCCGGGCGCTCGGCAATCGACACGGCGTCGGGGATCCGTCCGCGCCCTTGCCCCACGGTCGTGGCGTTCTGACTGCGCCGAGCCACGTGCCGGCGACGGAGATGCGCCTGCAATTCTTTCTTGAGCGCGCCCCGCGCCTGCACGTAGAGCGTCCGGTAGATCGTCTCATGCGAGATGTGCATATGCGCATCCTGAGGATACTCCCGCTTGAGCCAGCCCGCGATCTGCTCGGGCGACCAGTCCTGCTCGAGTTTCGCCACGACCAGGCGTCGGAGCTCGGGCTCGAGCGCGAGCCGGCACGCTTTCGGCCGCTTGGCGCGCCGCCACGCGCGCCGATCGGCCGCCACGGCGCGATACCGCGTGCGCCCCCCGTGACGGGCAACTTCGCGACTGATCGTCGAGGCGGGCCGCCCGAGTTCGCGCGCGATCGCCCGGATCGACTGCGACGCGGCCAAGCCCCGGCTGATCTGCTCGCGCTCCGCCGCCGTCACCGCACAGCTGGCCCGGCGGCGCGGCGCCGGGGCGATGCCCCCCTGAGCCATGACCAGCATGAAGATCGAGCCTTCCTGCTTGCCTAACGCTCTGCCGATCGCCGACAACGACTCGCCCGCCTTCCGCCGCGCCCACACCTCCGCTTGCTGCACTGCACTAAACCCCCACTGGCGGTCCATCGCCGCTTCCCTCGGCTGTTCCACTGCAACCCCCTCGGTGAATGCATAAGATCAGGTGTTGCACTCACCGATTGAACCGGCC
>DATEKK010000261.1:0-17957 GCA_035277485.1 Gemmatimonadaceae bacterium | reverse complement strand
GCCGCAGCCGCCCCGGCGGCGACGCGAAGTGATGCGCCGCGCCTAACGGCGCGCCGCCCCCCACGTCCGGCGACACGCCCCACCGTACTCGTATCGTGCCTCGATTCTACCTCACCACCGCCATCGACTACGCCAACGGCGAGCCACACCTAGGCCACGCCTTCGAGAAGATCGGCGCCGACGCCATCGCCCGCTACCACCGGCTGTCAGGCGACGACGTGTGGTTCCTCATCGGCATGGACGAGCACGGACAGAAGGTCGCGCAGACCGCGGCCGAGCGCGGCCTCTCCCCGCAGCAGCTCACCGACCTCATCGCCGAAAGCTTCCAGCGGATGTGGGATCGCCTCGAGATCTCGCACGACCAGTTCATTCGGACGTCGTCGGTCGAGCACCGCGAAGGCGTGCGCGACCTCCTCGAGCGAATCTTCACGCGCCACCCCGAGGACTTCTACGAGAAGTCGTACCAAGGCTGGTACTGCGTCGGCTGCGAAGCGTTCAAGCAGGATTCCGAGATCGTCGACGGGCATTGCATCTTGCACCCGACGCGCACGCTCGAATGGGTCGAAGAACGCAACTGGTTCTTTCGGCTGTCGGCCTACCAGGATCGTCTGCGCGCGCATATCATCGCGCACCCCGAGTTCATCCAGCCCGAGTCGCGTCGCAACGAGATCGTGAGCCTGTTGGACCAGGGTCTCGAGGACGTGTCGGCCAGCCGCTCGCGGTTCTCGTGGGGTGTTCCGTTCCCGCGTCCCACGAGCGACGGCGAGCGCCAGACCACCTACGTGTGGTTCGACGCGCTGCCTAACTATTGGACCGCCACGCGCTTCCCCGGCTCGCACGCGCACTGGCCGGCGCAATTGCACGTGATCGGCAAGGACATCACGCGCTTCCACTGCGTGATCTGGCCGGCCATGCTCTGGGCGGCCGGCGAGCCGCTCCCCGAGCGCGTGTGGGCCCACGGATTCGTCCAGTTAGGCGGCGAGCGGTTCAGCAAGAGCGCGGGCGTCAAGCTCGAGCTCGCCGAAGCCGCCGAACGATTCGGATCGGATGCGTTCCGCTACTTCCTCTTGCGCGAAGTGCCGTTCGACGCCGACGGCAACTTCTCGTGGGAACGCTTCGAGGAACGCTACACCTCGGACCTCGCCAACGGACTCGGCAACCTCGCCAGCCGGACGATCGCCATGATCCAGAAGTACTGCGAGGGCGCGGTGCCGAGCGTTAGGCAGGCGTCACTCGCAGCGGCGGCGCCGTGGGTGCAGGCCGAACGCGCGGCGTATCGGCGCGCGATGAACGGCCTGCTCCTGCACGAGGCGCTGGCGGCCGCCTGGCGTCTCGTCGCACGCGCGAACGAATACGTCGACCGACAAGCGCCGTGGAAGCTGGCGAAGGATGCATCGCGCACGCCGGATCTGCACGAGACGCTCGCGGCGCTCGCGTGGATGCTCACGCATCTGGCGCTCATGCTCGAGCCGTTCATGCCCACCAAGGCGCAGGAGCTGTGGCGTCAGTTAGGCGGAGCGGGCAACGTCGATGAGCAGCGGTGGCCTCAAGCGCTCGACGCGCCGGTGGACTCGCTCGATCCCGGCGGCTGGCGCGTCGAAAAAGGGGTCGCTCTGTTTCCACGAGAAACGGCACCTGCCTGAGTCCCGCGGCATCCAGTTCATCGCACCGCAGATAGCCGCTCCGTCACCTCGCCCGAGAGTGAAGGAACGCTATGTGGCGCAATGAAAACAGATGTTTCAGACCGTGACTCACGCCACGTGAAGCCCGTCCTCTTGCTGTACCCCTCCATACCGCTGCCCGAAGAGGACTCCATGCGTGCCGACCGCCGTTGGACCATCATGCTCGTCCCGAACGGTTGCGACGCCGCGCGGAGCGTCACGATCAGCTCCCGGGCGATCAGGCGCGCCGCTCGTCTCGCGGGCGGCGCGGTGGTGTTGGTCGCGGTGCTGGTCGGTGCCGCGTTCACGCGCTCGAGTATCTCCACTGATCAGCCAAAGGCCCCGTCGCACGCATTGCAGGCGCGTTTGGACGGACTCCTCGACACGATTGAGACCATCGCCCGGCGCGACGAGCAGATTCGCTTGCTCGCCGGCCTTCCGCAGGACTCTGTCGCGGCGTTCCTCAACGACCATCCGGCAGACAGCGGCGTGATGCGCGAAGGACTCGCCACACATCCGAGTCTCGACATCCTGATCCGTCGCGCGAACTCCCTCGCGGCGAGCTTCGCCGAGGTCTCCGACACGCTGTCGCAGCACGCCGAGCGGTTGTCGCACATTCCGTCGATCATGCCGACGGCCGGCTGGCTCTCGAGCGCCTTCAGCCGTTCGCGCTTCCACCCGATTCTGCACATCCGCCGTCCCCACGAGGGCATCGACGTGAGCGCACCGATGGGTGCGCCGATCGTGGCGCCGGCCGCCGGCACCGTGACGATGGTGACCGTCCAGACCGGGTATGGAAACGTGCTCGAGATCGACCACGGCGACGGCATCGTCACCAAGTATGCGCACTGTTCGCGAATCGTCGTGCGTGTCGGACAGCGCGTCAAACGCGGGCAGGTGATTGCAAACGTTGGGAATACGGGTCTGTCGACGGGCCCGCACCTGCACTACGAGATTCACGTGCAGGGCAAGGTCGTCGATCCGCTCACGTACGTCCTGCCGGGCGGGGCCATTCCGGACTAACGAAGGGTCTGTCTCGCGGTCGCCGCGCTGGCCGAGCGTTTGCCTACACGCATATTGACTTTCATCCGAGACAACCGCACTCTGGAATAGCGTCGTTCCTGCTGTGGTCGGCCTCAGGAGGCTGCTATGCGGGTGCTTTATCCCTCGATGGCGATGCTGCTGTTGGGTGTGACGGTTGCGTGTGGACCATCCAACCATCTCCGTCCTCCGCTCACGCCAGACGGCACGATCGTCTACACGGCCGACGACATTTCCAAAATGCAGGTATCGAATGCATGGGACGTCGTCGCATGGAGCGGGGAAATGAACATGTCCGAGGCGACGGACGGCAGCTCGGCCACGATACGCAATCGCGAAGGCAGAAGCAGCCTTCTACTGGCCAGCGCGGACATGCCCCTCCTCATTGTCGACGGCGTTCGCGTCAGTGATCCACGCATCCTGCAGCGGATCGCCGCGCCTAACATCAAACAGCTGTCGATCACGGATGGCATGCACGCCGCGATGAAACAAGGCACCGGATCGACCGGCGGCGTGATCGAGGTGACGACCAAGTCGGGAGACTGACGAGGCGTCAGAGCCGCCTGGCCTGCGGCGCCGAGCGTAATGCCTAACTCAAAAAAAAACGCGGAGAGGCCGGAGCCTCTCCGCGATTTTTTCGTGCCGTAACGGGTGCCGGCTACGGCAGCGTCACGTCACATTGCGCTGCGTTGAAGTTCGGATTGTTCCCTTCCTCCAGTGGAATCGGGAAGTTCACATCCGAACCGTACGTCTGCCCAGCCGTGTTGTGCCACGTGCCAACGGGGTAAACGGAATTCACGTCCAAGCCGTAGCCTCCATCGGCGACGGCGCGGGTCAGGCGACGCATGTCGCCTAACCGGTGGGCACTGGCGAACAACCAGAATGCCCGTTCCCGCATCGTCAACAATAACCGAGCGTTGTTTGCTGCGCCCGGATCGGCGAGCGGCGCGAGCGTCGAGTCGACGCCGAGTGACGTGGCGTTGGCGCGCAGATCGTTCAGATCGCTCAACCACAGGGCGGTATTGCCTGCATCCAGCGCCGCCTCTGCGTTGATCAATCGAGCTTCCACGCCGCTCGCCAGCGTTTCAGGTGACGACCGCGTGCTGTCCTTGAGCGGCCCGAACACGGGCGTCGCATGGTCGAAGCCGATGCCGACGTGTACC
The DNA here is from genome assembly GCA_035277485.1 of Gemmatimonadaceae bacterium. Lineage (GTDB taxonomy): Bacteria > Gemmatimonadota > Gemmatimonadetes > Gemmatimonadales > Gemmatimonadaceae > JADGGM01. The sequence goes on along the minus strand of DATEKK010000261.1, from coordinate 14,092 downwards.
GTGCCGACGCGCGGGTCGTGCGCAGAAACGAAGGGAAGTCCATTGATGCCTTCGCTGTCACCCACGGTCCAACGGTGTTCGGAGAACACGAGCTCGTTCACGCCGTTGTTTTCGCGCGAGGTGTTCTCGGAGTGCAGCACCTGCGAGACGAACGTCGTGGGGACGTTCGTCACGACGGTATCCGCGATCGCGATATTGGCTCCGCCGAGATCCATGAGCGCACGTGCTTTCCCGACCCGGGCAAGCCCATCCCGGTTGCCGTCGCCGGCACTGTCTGCAATCGAGATCGCCGAGTCGAACGTGGCGATCGCCGTCTGCAGCATCTGCGGGGTCGTCAACGGAGTCGAATTCGATTGCGAGCCGTCCGCATTTTGCTTCGAGAACGGCACGGCGCCGCAGTACATCTCGGCCATGAGCAACTGGCTGTACGCCTCGTTGCTCAAGACCTGCGAGTGATCGGCGTTGGACGGATCGAACTGGTTGTACGCGTCCGACGCGCTCGCGGCGATCGCCCGGGCTTGTTGGATGTTGAAGAAAATGGTCAGCAATGACGAGTTGTTATTCGTCGTGCTGCGGTTGTCGACGACGCGACGCGTCGGGAACGTCTCGGCGAAGCTGAATTCGTCGGTGAACAGACCGGTCATGTTCACCAGTCCTTCGTTTCCGCCGGAGCCGTCGCCTCCAAATCCCACCTGGAAGGTGCCGATCGACGCGCCTAACTGAGTGGGCAGCTTGTCCGCCCCCGAGACGCTCCCGGGGCTGGCGACGTCCGGATCCTGCACGCGCAGCAGGTGATCGCAACCCGCCACTCCGACAACGCAGAGCGTGAGTGCGACACCCGTCCGGAATCGCGCGGACGCGTGTGAAATGCGGGTACGCATATAGTTGGATTCTCGCTCGTAAAGGTCTGATCGCATTACCAGGTCACGTCGATGCGAACGGTGTACACACGAAGTGGCGGCAGCGTCAGGAAGTCATCCGCCGAGAAGTTGCCCGTCGCGTTCTCGTTCAGCTCCGGGTCGAACCCCTTGTACTTCGTCCACGTCGCGAGATTCCGCCCAGCAACCGTCAAGCTGAGCGCCGATGCACCGGCATGGCGAGCGATGCTCTCCGGCGCGAGCAACGTGAGTGACACTTCACGCAGCTTCCAGAACGTTGCCGGCTGGATGTACCCGGCGTCCGAACCTTCCGCCTGCGCGATGTTCGCCGCCTGCGAGGCGAGCGACGCATGCGGATTGTTCGCTGCGGCGCAGATGTCGAACTTGCACCGGAAGTCCTCGGTGAAGTTCAACAACTTCTGGCCGCCTTCGTAGTCCAACTGACCGTTGATGCGGAAATACTTGAAGAGCGTCAGCTGGGTCGTGAACGTCGTTTGCAGCGTCGGGAACGGCGTGCCCATGAAGACAGCGGTGTCACCGAGCGTGACTTCGCTCGGATCGATCAGGCCGTCGCCGTTCGCGTCCTTGAACGTGTACGGCTGCTGGAAGTACGCACCCGCCGGTTCGCCGTTCTGGTGACGCTGGGCATTGTCGGCGCCGAAGAGGATCGGCGTGATGCCCTGTCCGAGGTTGAGAATCTTGTTGTGATTGGACGACACGTTGATCCCAAGGTTCCACTGGACCGGATCCTTGGTGAGGATGTTCGCGTTCACCAAGGCTTCGACGCCCTGGTTCTGCACGGAGCCCAGGTTCTTGAAGATCGACAACGCCTCGCCGTTAGACGGCGGCAGCGGCGCGCTGATCAACAGGTCATCCGTGTGCTTGTGATAGTACGTGAACGACAGCGACGCACGCTCGTTGATCAACCCGACGTCGAAGCCGGTCTCGAACTCCTTCGAGCGCTCGGGCTTGAGGTTCGAGTTGCCCACGCCGCCGGGCACGAATGCCGCCTCTTCGCCGTTAGGCGCAATGACCGACACCGGCGTGAAGAACGTGATCGCGTCCCGGAACCCAGGCTGCCGGCCCGATTCGCCGTACGCCGCGCGAACCCGCAACGAGCTGAACGCGTTCGTCTTCGGGAACCACGGCTCTTCGCCGAGCACCCACGAGAGACTGGCGGACGGATAGTAGATTTCCTTGAAGTTCAGACCGAACGCGCTGTTCTTGTCTCCGCGGAGACCGCCCGTGACGAACACGCGGTCGCGCCAGGACAACTGCTCCGTGCCGTATGCACCGAGCGTGATGTCGCCGGTGTTCACCTCGCCAACGGCAAACTGCGCCGTCGTTCCCCCGAGCGAGCCGGTGCCGGCGAGCAGCTGCTTACCGAACGCCGTGGTACCGCGAATGGTCTCGTTGTTGTAATCGACGCCAACCGTCGAGACCGACTTGATGTCATTCGTCAGGTTGAACGTCGCCGTCCCGCCGCCCTGCATCGTGTACACGAACGTCTGGAACGGATTCGAGGTCCTCTGGCCAAGCGGCAAGTCGCCGAACTGCACTTCGTTAGGCGGAACGAGCTCTTGGTTCGAGTTGTCGGTGAAGTCGAGGCCCGCCGTGGCGTTCAGGTTGAGCCACGGGATCACCAGCCACGAACCGTTGATCGACGATGTAAAGCGGTCCACGTTCTGGTGCGTGCTGATCGCCGAGATCTCCTGCGGCGTTTGTCCCGCCAGATAACCGCGCGCGACCGGATCGTCCTGGAAGCCACCAAGAAGGCCGCCGCCCAAGACGCCAAGAATGTCGTTGTCGTTCTGCGGCAAGCGGAGACGGCTCTGCACGTAACCGACGCTGGCCGTCAGGTTCATGTTGTCACGCGGCTGCGCCGTGACGTTCGCGCGCATGTCGAAGTGACTGATCGAGTTCCACTGGAGAATGCCGAGCTGCCGGTCCCAGTTGCTCGAGATGTAGTACTGTGCACGATCGCCGCCGCCCTGCACGCCCAGGCCGTAGTTCTGCGTGTTGCCATGGGTGAACGGGGACGCCTGCACCAATGGATTCCACGACAGAATCGCGGTCTGTGTGCACAGACCTTCGGCGACAGAAACGTTGTCGCAGAAGAACGTCGTATCCGTGCCGTTGACCTGGATGCCGTCCAGGTTGGCCGGCCATGACGTCTGGTCACGCTCCGTTCCAGCTTCCATGTGCCCGGTCCACCGCGCCTTGCCGCTCTGTCCGTGCTTGGTGGTGATGTAGATGACACCGTTAGCCGCCGCCGTGCCGTACAGCGACGATGCGGCGGGTCCTTTCACCACTTCGATGTTCTCGATGTCCTCGGGATTGAGGTCATTGAACCGCGACGCTGCCTGGCCGCCGACGCCAATCGCGCCATTGTTGCCATCGCCGAAGTCATCGTTCACACGAACGCCGTCGATGATGATGAGCGGATCGTTGCTCAAGGAGAGGCTGCTGGCGCCGCGAATGCGGATTTTGGAATTGCCGCCGACGGTACCGCCACTCGCTGTCACCGTGACGCCCGGCACGCGCGATTGCAGCATGTCGGACGCGTTCTGGACAGCCGCCTTGTTGAGCGAGTCGACGTCCACCTTGCCCGTCAGCACGCCGCTCTCGCGTACACGCTGCGTCTGGGCATTCGCCAAGACGACCGTTGCGTCGAGGGACACGGCGCGCGCGCTCAGTTCAAAATCGGCGGTCACCGTTTCCGTACCGGTCACCGTCACTGCCTTTTCCACGGCATCGTATCCGATGCGCTGCGCGCGAACACGCAATGCGCCCGGCTGCACGCTGCCGATCCGGTACGTGCCCTGCGCGTCCGTGATAGCACCGCGGTGTGTTCCCACGATGGTCACCTGGACGCTGGGTACCGGTTGCTTTGATACTTGGTCGACGACATGCCCCGTGATCGTTCCCTGCTGGGCGAGCGCCCATGCGGGGAACATCGCGAGGGCTGCTGCCGCCGCGGCCCAGCTGCGGACATACCTCGTCATGCCTCCTCCTTCACCTTGCGGTGAAAATGAGTAACGCCTTACGCCTAACGAACCACACATCGGGGATCTCGGCGCGATCCCCCGCCGCGCGGATCGATCCGCGCCACGTCTCGAGCTCAAATGGAAAAGGGCGCGGGTACGCGTCACTGGCGCACCGCACCGACTAACGAGGCCTCCAGGCCCCCTTGACCTTCGTCTTCTTCGATTCGCGCGCAGCGCGCCCCGGCAGGACACATCACGAGTTGCCGCAACCAGACGCTAAGCTTGCCCAGCTATGACAGAGGTGCCACGCTGGACCTTAGAGGGGCATAATCCCAGCGGGCGATCATACGGTGGCGAGACTTTGATATCAAACGAATTGTGGCCAACTGTTGCGCACGCGGGGCTAAGGTCTAAGGGTCTCGCCGTATTGTCAAGCGAGTCGGGCGCTTAGACCCATTGGATGACCATTTTCGAACAAAAGCCCGGAGGAGGAGGCGGTCTCGTCTGCGCGATCTTCGCGGTTAGTGAGAACGCCGCGCGAGCGCCGCTTCGAGCGACGGCGCCGGGTCAATCGCGTTGCCCCAGGTCTTGATGTGGATCTCGAAGTGCAGGTGCGGCCCCGACGCCTCCGCATCGCCCGAGTCGCCGACGTACCCAACGATCTCCCCGGCCGACACCCGGTCGCCGTTCTTCAGGCCGCGCGCGTACGCATACGACGGCGGCGCGTCGTTGTCCCGCGTGCCCGGGTCGTCGTTGTTCAGGTGAGCATAGAAATAGAGATTGCCGTCGTCGCCGCGGATGAGCAGCTCGTAGCCCTTCCCCTTCTTGGGGCGCTTCGTCGCGATCCAATCCACCGTGCCGTCGACGGCCGCGAGGATAGGCGTCCAACGCGGAACGAACATATCCTGCCCTTTGTGGCTCCGCCTCCCGCCGTCGCGCGGGTCGCCGAAGCCGCTCGTGAACCGCACCGAGTCCGCCGCCAGCGGAAACGTGATCGACACCACTCGGCGTTCGGGTTCTCCGGGATGACTGCCCGACGTGGCGCAGGCCGTCCCCAAAAACAAAACGGCGAGCAGTACGAGGCTCGCCGTTTCGGAACGCAATCGACACCGCACCCGCGTCATGGTCTCTGAGGAGCCGGCGGCGGTGTGCTCGACGAACCCGCAGGCGCGGGATTCGAGAAGTCCACTTTGGGCACCTCTCGGGCTCCCGCATTCGTCACCTCGAAGTACGGCTTCTCCTTCGAACCGATGACCTTCGCGGTGAGCACGGCGGGAAAGCGCCGGATGTACGTGTTGTATTGCTGTGCCGCCTGATTGTAGTCGCCGCGCGCGACGGCAATCCGGTTTTCCGTGCCGGTCAACTCATCTTGCAACCGCAAGAAACTCTGATCCGCCTTGAGCTGCGGGTACGCCTCGGCGACCGCGAACAGCCTGCCTAACCCGGACGTGAGTTGCGCGTTCGCGTTCGCCATCTGCTGCGGATCGTGCGTCTGGATCGCCCCGACTAACCCAGAACGCGCTGTCGCTACCTCGCTGAACACCTGCTCTTCGTGCTGCGCGTATCCCTTTACCGTGCTCACCAGATTCGGAATCAGGTCGGCACGGCGCTGCAGTTGCACTTCGATCTGTCCCTGGGCTGCCTTGGCCTGCTCGTCCAGCGTCTGGATCGTGTTGTAGCCGCATCCGGCAAGGAGCGGCAGAAAGCACAACGCGAGCAACCGCTTTCGCATTCGGTACCTCCGAACAGAGCGTCCAACGAATGGTACAATCATGCCGGCCTGAAGCTCAACTGCACGATGTACTTGCCCGGCTTCACCGAGCCCGATGTTGGCTTCCACGCGCGCGCGGCCTTTTCGTCCAAGCATTGGTTCACCTCTTTTCCCGCCTTGGACGACCACGTGTCGGCTTTCACGCGGGCGTCGCTCACGCCTCCCGACCCGACGGTCACGAGCATCGCCACGCCGCCCGTGAGGCGCGGATCCACCTTCTGGCCAAATTCCTGATAGCAGAACTGCGAGAACGACTGCTCGCGCTCGACCACTTCGACCAACTCGGGAGGCGCGGGCGGAATCGGTTTCTCCGCGAGCTGCGGCTTGGGCGGTTTGAATGTATCCGGTGCAGCCGCGGGAATCGCACTCTGCACCGAGTCGAGGTTCATTGGTGTGGTGTCCTGCGCAAGCGGCGGCGGCGTGGGCGGCTTCTTGTCGTGCGAGCAAGCGGCACCCAGGACTAAGGCCGCGGCCGCGAGCATACGTCGCATCATCCGGCTCCTTGGTTGTCCAGGTAGTGAACCAATTGGTGCGCTCCCTCCAGATAGCTCGAGAGCACCGTTGGGACATCGTCCTTCGTAAGGCGCTGCGTGCCGCGCACGTGCTGGACGACGCGAATGAACGCGTCGGTCGATACGGCGGTCGCTTGCGCGACGTGTCGCGACAGCACCTCGTAGTCTGTGGACGGAGTCTCCCCCCGATCGCGTAACACCGCGCGGAAGATCACCATGAAGGTGCTCAAGCTCGCCTCGAGCAGCTCGAGCAGGCGCTTCCGGTCGCCGCCGCTCGCGAGGATGCTCTGCCTGAGCTGCAGCAGTTTGCCCATCGCCTCTCGCTCGAGCTGGAGCCGCAGGTTCCGCCGGTCCACACGAATACCCGAGAACGGATCGGCTCCGAAGAGCACGCGATTGCGCTCGAGGATGTCCGCGTATTCCATCGCGAACACATCGGACGATGAGCGCCACTCCTCTTCCGTAAGGGTAAGCGGCGGAGGGTGACCCGCCTCGGACCACGCACGCGCGATGGCCGCTTCTCGCTCGAGCGTTGGGAGATCGAGCCGGCTCACCAGCACGAGCACGTTCAAGTCGGAGTGCTTGGCAATGTGCTCGCCCGCGGCCGCCGAGCCGTAGAGGACAACGGCGCGGAGATCATCGCCGAACGCCTTCTGGAGCTGCGCCACCAATTCTTCGAGTGTCATCTTCGCCATGTGCGCCTCCCCTCACCAGCTCGAGCCGCCGCCGCCACCGCCGAATCCACCACCGCCGCCGAATCCTCCGAATCCGCCGCCGCCACCGCTAAAGCCACCGCCGCCGCCCCATCCCCCGCGCCCACCGCCCATCCCACCCAAGAAGAGCAGAGGCAGACATCCTCCGCAGCCGCGACCGCGCGCGAGGGAGGAGATGACCGCAACGAACACAAAGATGAGGATCGCCGCGACGATCGGCGGGAAGCCGCCGCTTTGCCCGCCCGTCGGCGCGGGTTGCTGCGGCGCCAGTGTCGTGTCGAGCGTAAAGTGATATTCGTTGGCGAACTTCTCCGCGACCTGATACGTCAGCTGCTCGATGCCGCCCGCGTAGTCACGCTGCCTGAAATAATTGACCGCCGAGCGACACATGTCGCCGGCGTCGGCATCGGTGATGAAACCCTCGGCGCCGTAGCCCGTGCCGACGTAGCATTGACCGCGGCCGCTCGAGTTGGTCTCCTTCGGCACGACCAGGATGATGACGCCGGTGTTGCGCGTCGGATCTCCCGGCTTGCCGAACTTGCCCACCTTCCAGGTACGACCGATCTGGAGCGCGACCTGATTCGGGTCGTTCTGGCCGATGTCCGGCAGCGTGACGACCACGATGTCGCCGCCGGATTTGACGCGGACGTCATCGATGATGCTTTGGATGTGCGTCCGACTCGCCGTCGGAATGATGTTGGCGAAGTCGTCGACGTATCCGGTGGGCGCCGGGAGCTGCAGCGCCTGCGCCAAGAACAACGCACTGACGAGCTGCCGCGCGAACACGGCGCTACTTGCTGAACACGAACGAGAAGCTGTACGTCCCGCCGCCTTGATCGGACGACGGGAAGCGCCATCCCAGGATCTTTTGCTTGATGCAGGCTTCGGTTTCGGCGGCACCGGCGCCTGACCAGGTGTGGTTCGTGATGTCGACCCCAGTGACGTTGCCGGCGCCGGTGAGGGTCACCGCCACGTTCACGGTGCCGGCCAGCGACGGATTTACTTTGAGACCGTTCTCCGTGTAGCAGAACTGCAGCTGCGACTGCCGTCCGCGCACATAGTTGCCCAGGTCGGACACGTTGCGCCCCGGACCGCCCACCTTTTCCGCGCGAATCACGCTCGGCGGCGCAACGCTCACGGACGAGAAGCCGACGCCACCGCCGCCACCGACGCCGCCGATCCCGCCGCCGCCCGGGGTGGTGCCCAGGCCTTCGCCTAACCCACCGCGTCCCGGTGTGCGCGATCCCTGTCCGCCCTGGCCGTAGCCGATGACCGCCTTGCCGCTCTGGCCCGGCGTAGAACCGGCACCCGAGTTCACGTCCACGCCGCGCAGCACGTTGGACACGTCGCCCACCATGCCGCCGCCTTGTTTCGTGTTGGCGCCGCCGAATGCCGATCCGAATGCGGCCGCGTCGTTCTTCTTGGGCGCGTTGTTGCGTCCGCCGCCGGATGGGGGTCGCGGCGTGCGTGCCGACGCGGCGGGTGCGGCGGCCGGCTGCGGGGTGGGCGCGGGCGGCGAGAGGTCCTCCACTTTCACGTCGATGGGCGGGGTGTCCTGCGGCAGGAGGGCGATGGCCGGCGGCACCAGCGGCCCGAACGCCACGAGCAGCAGCCACAGGATGCCTAACGCACAGGACACGATCCACGAGTACATGATCGCCCGTCCTTCGGCGTCGGCGAACTCGTAGCGCATGTTGCGCGTGAACGACGTGTCGTCCACGGGGTGGCGCGCGCGCCTTGGCGGCGGCGTCATCGGCTGGCGAGTCGGCTCCGGCGCCATGCCTAACGCGCCCCCGGCGCGGCGGCCGCGGTGTCGAGCCCGCCTTCCTGCTTGCTCACCTGCAGCGACAGGTTGCGGAAGCCGGCGAGCCGCGCCGTCTGCATCATGCGCGCGAGCAAGTCGTAGCGCATGCTCTTGTCACCCTGGATGGCGAGGGGCACATCCAACGGCTGGCCGGACGCGATGCGGTCTGCCCGGCGAATCGAGTCGGCGGCGACGCGCATCGCCGCGTAGAGCGGCGGGATGAGCAACGGCTGCGTCGCGTCGTTGGACGGCGCGCGCGCGGCATCCAGCGTGCTCATGATCGGCCGTCCGCCTAACGTCACCTGCGGCCCGATGCCGAGCGTCAATTGTTGCAGCGCGGCGGCGCCGACGTGCGCCTCAGGCAGCCGCACGCCCGGCACCACCGGCGACAACTCGCCCACGGTAGCCGTGGTGAGCGCGAAGAACACGATCGACACCAGCGTGTCGACCAAGGGCACGAGGTTGAGCTCCGTGATCCGGAACTTGGCGAATTGCGCGGCCCGGCGCGCCGCCCGGATGTCCCGCCCGCGGCTGCTCATGCCTTACCTCCCCGCTCCCGCCGGCGCGGGTCCACCGCGCGCGCGGGTGCCGAGTGAGATGCCGGTGAAGCCCGCCAATCGCAGTCGCTCCAATACATGAATGATGTTGTCGTACGCCACGTCATCGGCAGGAATCACGAGCACGTCCTTATTCTGCGGATACTGCTGGCGGATCTGGCTCATGAGCGCCTGCAATGTGCCTAACGCATTCGCGTCCAGGCCTTTGATCGCCTGGCGGAACCCGCCGCCGCCCGAGTGCTCCACGTCCATCTCGTCGTTGCTCACGCGCACCGCGAGCAACAAGTTGAGGACATCCTTCTCCGATTTCACTTGCGCCGCCTGCTGCGGCGTGGTCACCACCACCGGCGGCAGCGACAGGTCGAACGACGTGAGCGCCATCATCGTTTCGCCCTGATACGTGAGCAGGGAAAAGAACACGATGGACGTGAGCGTGTCGACCAGCGGCACGAGATTGATGTTCCCGTGCGCGGTCACCGGTGCGCGCTCGGCGCGCCGCTGCTTCGATCGATGAAAGAGACTCGCCACGGCGACCCCTTACCGCGCGATGCAGGTCGTGGTCAAACGCGCGCTCACCGGTGTCCCAGACGCACGTCGGGACGGTCGATCAACGCATTGATCAGCCGAACCTGGAACTCGTCCACCTGTTCGATGATCCCCTCCGCCTGACTCACGAGGTACGCGTGCGCGACCGACAACGGCACGGCCGTGAGCAGACCGAAACCGGTCGCGTTGAGGGCGACGGCGATACCGGATGCCAGTGCCGCCGACCGCTGCGCCGCCGCCTGCAGCGACACCGATTGGAACGCGTGGCGCAGGCCGAAGATCGTGCCTAACAGACCGATGAGCGTCGCGACGTTGGCGAGCATCGGCAAGTAGTGCAGCCGCCGCGTTAGGCGCGGCAACACGCTGAGCGCCGCGGCGTCGGCCACGTTCTGCAGATCGGCTTCGTCGCGGCTCCGGCTGCGCAGAATGAGCAAGCCCATGTCCGGCAGCACGGCGTTCGACTGCTGACAGAGCTTGATCGCGTCCTCGATCTTCCCGGCACGCACGAGCTGGATCACCCGCTCGATGAACGCGCGCCCGTTGATCTTGGAGCGGATCACGATCGTGTAGAACCGCTCGATGAACACGGCCACCCCGCACACCGCCACCGCGAGGATGAAGTGCATGACGGGGCCGCCGGCGCGGTAGTACTCGAGCAAGGTCATCATCTAGAATCGTCCTCCGAGTAGGTGCGGCACATGGTGGCCGTCGTGCTCATCATTTGTGTTGTGTGGTATCGTGCGGCGCGCGGAGAGAATCTCTGGCCACGCCGAGTGCCTTCACCACCGCTTCGAGCGAATCGAGACGCGCCCGGCGGTACTCCAATTCCTTCAACAATTCCTTGATCTCCGCCGCGCGCGAGGCGGCATCCGCGGCATTCTGAGACGACTGCGCCGCGGCTGACGACGCCGAGTCTGCGGCGCGCTGCTTGGCCACCGCGGCGCGATCCGCGCGCTCGAGCGAGTCGAGACGCGCGCGACGCTGCGCGAGCTCGCCGCGAATCGCTTCCATCTCGCGCGTGCGGGCCTCGAGGTCGGTACTCTGCGCGCCGGCCGCACCCGGTGCGGCTCCCGGTGCGCCGGCCGCACCGCCGCCGGCCACCGTCGAAGGCGAAGCCGAATCGGTTGGCGACTTGCCCGTCACCTGACTGCGCGAGAGCAGACGATATCCAGGCATCGCCGCGGACCAGAACGACGCGGCCCCGTTCTCCGCGCCTAACACTTGACGGTCGTACACCGGCACTTCGCGCGGACGCACGGTCACGACCTGCGGCGTGGGCACCTGGCCGCGGATGACGATGGTCTGTCCCGCCTTCGGTGGTTTCTTGGGCGGCGCGGTCTGCTGCTGGGCATGAGCCTGCACCGCGCCGATCGCCAGCGCCGCGACGCCGGCAACGAACACCCGGAAGCCCACACGAGCGCGCATCACGGCGTGCCTCCGGTCTTGGCCGGAGCGGGCGACGCGGCCGGCGCGTCGAGGGAGGGCGATTCGTCCACTGTCCCGCCTAACGCAGCCTTGGCGCGATCCACCCATGCGTTCGCGATCTTGTCCTGCGTCGCCTTGTCCACCAGCGTCTGCCACGTCTTCCGCGCATCGTTGAAGTACTGATCGGCCTGCTGCGACGCCCCGGCCTGCGCGGCCGAGAGTTGCTCGCCCGTGAGGTCGGCCGGCAGCTGTACATTCTTGAGATAGTTACCGTACTCCCACTGCGCGAGCCCGACGAAGTACGACGAGGCGGCGAGCCATTGCGGCGATCCGGATCCGATCGACCGCGTGAAGTGCCCCGTCATGGCCGAGAGCAGCCGGCGCTTGGGCGCGGACAGACGTTCCACACCTTTGCGGGTGAGATTGACGCGACTCGGAATCTCGAGCGTGAGCGGCTTGTACTGCGCGTAGAGCGCTGCACCCGCACGGAATTCCTGCTCGCCCAACCGGTCGGCGCACGTCGTCTTGAACTCTGCCGTCGGCCTGATGCACGCCTTCGCCAGTTCCGCCGACGCCGCGGCGCTATCGCCGGCCGCCTTGAGCATCACGATGCGGGACTGCTGCGCCGCGCCGGCGCGCGGGTCGCGGGGATTGCGCGCCACGAACGTGCCGTACGCCCGCGCCGCGTCGGACGAGTCGGCGGCCTGCACGTAGAGCAGCGCGGCGTTGTACTGCGCGTCCGGCGCGCGTTTGTCGCGCGGATACGCGGCGGCAAATTCGCCGTACGCCGCGGCGGCATCCTTGGCATGGCCTAACGAATCGAGCATCACCGCCCGCCTGACCATCGCGTCGGCGCGGCCGGGCCACGTCGGATTCTGCTGCACCAGCGAGTCGAGCGCCTTGGCGGCGTCCTCGCGCCGGCCCAGATCCGCCAGCAATTGCGTCTCGAGCGCCTGGTATTGCACGCGGTACTTGTACGTCGGGTATTGCGACACGAGGCGGCCGGCCAGCTCCAAGGCGCGAGACTTGTCCGCGCGCGACGTAGCGGTGTCGCTCTTCGCGCGCGCCGCGCTGTCGGCCAACATGAACGTCTCGATCGCGTTGCGCAACGCGTCCGGCGCTTTGGGCGACGTCGGGTTGCGGTCTGCGTAGGCGACGTACACCTGCTCGGCCGCGGCTTCGTAGTTGCCGGCCTTGATCAGCGAATCGCCGTATGTGACCGCGGCCGCGTTCCGAATCAGGTTGATGGAGTCGGCGAGCTTCGACCGTCCCGACTGTCCGGCGATCGTCTGCGCCTTCTCCCATTGACCCTGCGCTTCGGCGTACTTGCCTTGCTTGTAGAACGCGTCGCCGATGAGTTTCTGCGCCGTCGGCGTGTACGCGTTGTCGGGATATTTCTGGGCGAACGTCTGGAAGGTTGTCGCCATCACATCCCAGCGCGACGCTTCCGACGCGCGGCGGCCCTTCTCGATCAATGCTTTTGGTGCCGCGTCGCTGTTCGGGAACGCCGCGACGAACCGATCGACTGCCGCGAAGAGTGAATCCTGAATGGTGGTATCGGCCTTGTTGCGGGCGACGGCCGAGTCGAACGCGACCACCGCGTTCTGTCCCGCTTGTTGGGCGAGGTTCGGATTCACCTTGTAGTCGTAGGCGGCGTGCGTGTAGGCCTCGCCTGCATCGCTGTACGCGCGCTCGCCGAAGTACGCTTCGCCGGCGAGGAACTGCGCGTTCTGCGCGCTATCGGTTTTCGCGAACTCGCGCAGATAGCGTGCGTACAAGTCCGCGGCGGCGGAGAACCGCGCGCTGTCTTTCTTCTGTTGGGCCTGCGAGAGTGCGTACTGCGCGCTCTGGCGCAGCATCACTTCGCGCACCTGCGCGGCCGTGTCCGCCAGCGGGCCGTTCGCTTTCGCCCAATCCGTGCCTGGCGCGAACTGATCGACTAACTGGAGACGCGCCTGTTGCGCGTGCTCGGGATCGAGCACGCGATTCTGATAGATATCGACGATCTCGCGTTGGACGGCGAGCGCGCCGGAATCGGTGGGCGCTTTGGCTTCCACGGCCTGATACGCGGCGACGGCGCGCGGGAAGTCGCCCTGATCGCGCAGACTGGCGGCGACGCGGCGCAGCACGGGCAGCTCGAAGCTCGCCGCGTCGGCGTGCGACGAGAAGTACGCATTCGCGGCTTCGGCGCCGCCGGTCTGCGTGAATGCAACGGCCATGTACTCGATGGCTTCGCGGCGCAGGCCTAACCGCGCCTGGCGCTCCGGCGTCAGCTTGTCGTACTCGGCAACGAGGCGCCCGAACACCTCGACGGCCTGGCCGTATTCCGGCTGGTTGGGCTGCGTGGCTTGATTGTAGTACGCCCACCCCAGCTTGTAGAGCGCCAGGAAATAGATGTCGCCGTCGGGCGATGCGGTTTTGGTTGCGTTCTGATACGCGTCGGCGGCCTGCACGAACATGGCGCGGCGCTCGGTGCCGCGCAGCGCCGACGCTTCCTCGAACCGCGCGTCGCCTAACCGGAAATACGCCTCGGCGCGATACGATGACTGCGGCTTGGCGGAGACGGCCTCGAACATCTTGGCCGCGTCGGCGTACCGCGCATCGGCGGCGTAGAGCGTGCCTAACGTATACGCCGCGGCGTCGGCGTTGATGAACCCCGGATACTTCGTGACCAGCTCCTCGTACCGCGCCACGGCGGCCGCGTAGTCGGGCTGCGTGAGGTCGTTGCTGCCCGCGCGCTGCGCCGCCGCGAACGCATCGTCCGCCCGGCGCACCAGCAGCTCGGCGAGCTGGAACAGCGCGTTCGGCCGGAGCGAGCTGGTCGGGTAGCGCGAGATGAACGACGTGAGCTTGTCGATCGCCACACGGCGCACCGAGTCTTCGGCCGCCGGGTTGGACG
>DATEKK010000260.1:0-2138 GCA_035277485.1 Gemmatimonadaceae bacterium | reverse complement strand
CGGCACGACGCGTGCCTCGAGAGTGGCCGTCTCTTTCCACTCTGGAGCCGTGCCATGCGTGCCTCTCGCCGACTCGGTCTGACGGTGCTCGTTGGGTTGCCGCTCATGGGGGTGCTCGCGTGGCGCGTTGTGCGCGTCGGTGCCGCGCCGGTCTCGGCGCGCGAGCGCGCGATGGGTCACGAGCGGCACGCTGCCTCGCGCACGCGCACGTTCAACCTCTGCTCGACGACGTTCGAGTCGATCAGCCCATGTACGGCGTCGGCCACGGTCTATGTGCACGGCACCGGGACGAAGGTGTTTTCGCTGCAGAACAATTCCAGCTTCGACGACATCATGGTGGTCACGTGCACCAAGCCGGCCGTGGTGTCGTCGTGCTCCGTCACGCCGATGATGGACACCGTCAAGGCAGGGCGCTCCAAGAGTGTGACGCTGAGCTTTACCGCGGGCGCCGCGGGCGGTACGGGCGTGATCGTCGTTGATGCATCGGGCAACGTCGACCTCGAGGCGACGGACACCATCACGGTGAACCCCGTCCAGGTGACGCCCAAGGATACCACAATCGCGAAGACCCCGGATACCACCTATACCCAGAGCTTCACGGTCAAGAATCTGGGCAACATCGCCGACACCGTGAACGTGACCAAGACCTGCAGCGCGGGCTTTACGTGCACGCTGCTCACGTCGACGCCCATGGCGCTGGCGGCGTCCGGCACGGGCACAGCGAACGTGAGCGTGACGACGAGCGGCGAGGGCACGTCGGGCACGGTGACGCTGAGCGCGATCCCCACGCATGGTGTCGGGGGCGATACGGGCAGCGTCAATGTGAACATCCCGATGCCGCTCGCGCCGACCGTGTCGACGCTGCCGCACAATGGGTATAACCGGAGCACGGCGCTCTGCGCGCAGACCTGCTTCAACGTGACGGCCGGATACACGACGCCGGCGTACACCAGCTTGGATGTCCCCCGTTCGGTGTCGCTCGTCTACTCGAGTGCGATGGCCTATCCGTTAGGCGTGGTGTCGGTCGATGTCACGGACTCGAGCTTCCGCCTGGCACAAGCGCTCTCGATTTCCGCAGTGCGGAGCGGCGTGAACGAGACCTTCACCAACGGGACGACGGAGCTCTACGTGGCGCAGAGCGCCACGGACCCGAGCACCAAGCGGCTCGCGGGCCAGATCTCGACAGTGCTCGCCACCGGCATCTATCACGACACGACGACGATCAAGAGCCGGTGGACCAGTGGCCCCTACGCGGGCACGGTCACGCAGACCAGTGTGCCGACCACGCTCTTGATCGACAATGAGTCGGCGAGTCCGTATGGCGCGGGCTGGGTCATCGCCGGGCTCCAACACTTGGTCTTTACCGCTGATTCGCTTTCCCTTGCCATCACGGATGGCACCGGCTCCATTCTCCTCTTTACCCGTCCGACCAAGACCTCGCCCTGGGTATCGCCGTTAGGCGATTTCACGACGCTCACCACCATCTTGAGCGGCGGCACGGTGACGGCGTATCACCGGGTGAGTCCGGACGGTACGATCTTGACGTTCTCACCGACGGGCTATTTGCTGGGCGCCAAGAACCGCTTCGGCGATTCGACGCAGTACCACTACAACGGCTCCAACCTGCTCACGGCGGTCGTCGATCCCATCGGCGACTCGATGACGCTCGCGTACACGAGCAGCAAACTCAGCACGATCACCGATCCCGGCGGCCGTATCTCGCATTTCACCGTCGATGCCAACGGCAATTTGACGACGATCAAAGACCCGACGAACACGACCACCTTCAGCGGGACATATGATACGCATCACCGCCTGACCCAGGTCACGGATCGCGGCAGCAACACGTGGCTCTACCGCTACGACTTCGCGAGCACGATCGCCTCGGATAGCACGCCGGCCGTGCTGGCCGATGGGGTGACCGAGCGGTTAGGCACGCGCTTCCGCTCGACCCTTGCGGCCGAGCTGATCGACACCGCGTCGCACACGGGGAGCTCGACCACGCCGGCCACGCGCGTCATCGCGGATAGCGTCTGGGCGCTCGTCAGCGCACCGAGCGTCGACTCGATCCGCTATACGGTCAATGCCTTTGGCCATCCCCTCGTGACGGAAGACGTGGGCGCCCAACGGGTGACGAC
>DATEKK010000259.1:0-3684 GCA_035277485.1 Gemmatimonadaceae bacterium | reverse complement strand
CGGTCGCCGCACGTCGACAAGAAGTCGCGGGAGCAGTTCGAGCTCAAGACGCACAAGCGCGTGATCGACATCCTCGATTCGCGCGCGCAAACGGTGGACGCGCTCACCAAGCTGGATCTGCCGGCGGGCGTGGACGTCGAGATCAAGGTCGAATAGCGAGCCGGCCGGCGCGGCGCGCCGGTTAGGCATTCACTTAGGGAATGCGGAAGCCATGATCGGAATCATCGGCAAGAAGCTGGGCATGACCCAGATCTTCAACGAGGCGGGACAACAGGTGCCGTGCACCGTGATCGAAGCGGAGCCGAATCCTGTCGTGCACGTCGTCGACAGGCCCAAGTCAGGATACGCGTCGGTGCAGCTCGGCTATGGCAAGCAGCGCGTCGCGCGCGCGTCCAAGGCCAAGGAGCGTACGCCGCGCGGCGCCCGCGCGACCAAGGCCCTGCTTGGACACGCCGCGCGTGCCGGCCTCGATACGGCGCCGCGCGTGCTGCGCTCGTTCCGGCTCGACGACGCGCCGGGCAGCGCCAAGAAGCAGGAGATCCCGAGCTACGCGTTAGGCGACGTGATCAAGGTCGACATCTTCGCGCCCGGCGATCGCGTGAAAGTCACCGGCACCACCAAGGGACGCGGATTCCAGGGCGTGGTGAAGCGCCACAGCTTCGGCGGTGGTCCCAACACGCACGGCAACACGAAACACCGCCGGCCGGGCTCGATCGGACCGGGCACCGACCCGTCGCGCGTGATCAAGGGCAAGAAAATGCCGGGCCACTACGGCGCGGAGCGCCACACGCAGACACATCTGCGCGTGGAGAAGATCGACGCGGAGCGCAATCTCATTTACGTACGCGGCGCGGTGGCCGGTCCCCGGAACGGGATCGTGCTGGTGCGCAAGCAGGGCTGATCCATGGCGGATACGACGCAGACATTCGAGGCGGCCGCATACACGGCGAACGGCACGGCGCGCGACCACGTGTCGCTGCCCGAGGCGCTGTTCGACGGCACGGTCAACATGCCGGTGATGCACCAGGCGGTGAAGGCGTACCTGGCGAATCAGCGGCAGGGCAACGCGGCCACGAAGACGCGCGGGTTCGTCGCCGGCGGCAATCAGAAGCCGTGGCGGCAGAAGGGCACGGGCCGCGCGCGGCAGGGCTCGATCCGCGCACCGCACTGGGTGGGCGGCGGGACCGTGTTCGGTCCGATCCCGCGCAGCTATGCGCAGTACGTGCCGCGCCAGGTGCGCGCGCTCGCGCGCAAGAGCGCGTTCAACGCGCGGGCGCGCGAAGGCGCCGTGATGGTGATCGACCGCTTCGCGTACGACGCGCCGAAAACGTCGCGGCTCGCGGCGTTGGTCGCCCGGTTAGGCCTCGAGGGACGCAAGGTGCTCGTGCTGACCAACGGCGTGAACGAGCACGTGTACCTCTCGGGCCGCAACCTGCCCGCGGTGCACGTGATGCCGTACGCGGATGTGTCGGCCTATCACGTGTTGTGGTCGGACGCGGTGTTGGTGGAGGGCGCGGCGATCGGACACGACCTGCCGCCGGTGGCCGATACGGAACCGGAGGGCAAGCCCAAGCGCGAGACGACGGCCAAGCCGGCCAAGCAGAAGAAGACGGCGCGGAAGGCGGCGTCCAAGAAGACCGCGGCCGCGCGCGAAGCGGCGCCGGCCAGGAAAAAGAAGACGACGACAGCGCGCGCCAGGACGGCATCCAAGAAATCCGCCGCGAAGAAGTCGAGCGGCAAGCCGAAGAAGCGGGGGAAGTAAGCCATGCCGACGCTGCATGAGATCATCGTCAGACCGGTCGTCACCGAGAAGAGCTCGGCGGCGTTCCAGTCGCGCGGCGAATACACGTTCGTGGTGCATCCCGAGGCGACCAAGTCGCTCGTTAGGCAGGCAGTGGAGTCGCTGTTCGGCGTGCACGTGACCGGCGTGTGGACGTCCAACCAGCGCGGCAAGACGCGCCGTGTGGGCAAGTCCGTGGGCCGGCGCAATCACTGGAAGAAAGCGATCGTGACGCTCCGCGAGGGCGAGACGATCGAGCAGATCTTCGAGGGCTGACCGACATGGGCATTCGACAATTCCGGCCGATCACGAAGGGGACGCGGTTCCGGTCCGTGTCCGACTTCAACGAGATCACGCGCAGCGAGCCCGAGAAGTCGCTCGTCGAACCGCTCAAGAAGTCGGGCGGCCGCGACAACCACGGGCACATCGCGATGCGGCGCCGTGGCGGCGGCCACAAGCGGAAGTACCGGATCATCGATTTCCGCCGCGACAAGTTCGGCGTGTCGGCCACGGTGCGCCACATCGAGTACGACCCGAATCGCTCGGCGCGCATCGCGCTGGTGGAGTACGCGGACGGCGAGAAGCGCTACGTGCTGCACGCCAAGGGGCTCGCGGTGGGCGACGCGATCGTGTCGGGACCGGGCTCGGACATTCGGTTAGGCAACGCGCTGCCGCTCAAGGAGATTCCGTTGGGCACCGCGGTGCACAACGTCGAGCTCAAGATCGGCAAGGGCGGCCAGCTCGCGCGCTCGGCCGGCATGTCGGCGCAGGTGGTGGCCAAGGAAGGCGACTACGTGACGCTGCGCCTGGCGTCGTCCGAGGTGCGGCTGGTGCACGGCAACTGCCTGGCCACCATCGGCGAAGTCGGCAACGCCGAGCACGAGCTGCAGTCGTGGGGCAAAGCGGGATCGACGCGGTGGCGGGGTCGCCGGCCCAAGGTGCGCGGCGAGGTCATGAACCCGGTGGATCACCCGCACGGCGGCCGCACGCGCGGCGGCCGGAACGTGGTGAGCCCGTGGGGCAAGAAGGAAGGCGTGAAGACCCGGAACACGAAGAAGTCGTCGCAGCGGTTGATCGTGCGCGGACGGAAGCGCGGCAAGGCCACACAATGACACAGGGAAGCGTGCGCGTGCGCGCACTTGGGGAAGCGCTTCGCTTCGGGAATCAGCGGCGTGCGCCGCTGTGGGGAATGGGGCGGGATGTCCTGCCTCGTGCCCCATTTCCCCAAGGCGGCGTGAGCCGCCGGTTCCCCAAGCACAGCGCTTCCCCAAGCGCGCGCCAGCGCGCGCTTCCCGTTTAACTGCGAGAGTAGAATGGGACGTTCAGTCAAAAAAGGTCCATTCGTTCAACCCGCGCTCATGAAAAAGGTGCGCGGGATGAATCAGCGGAACGAGAAGCGCGTGATGAAGACGTGGTCGCGCGCGAGCACCGTGACGCCGGATTTCGTTGGGCACACGTTCGCCGTGCACAACGGGAACAAGTTCATCCCGGTGTACGTGACGGAGAACATGGTGGGCCACAAGCTCGGCGAGTTCGCGGCGACGCGGCTCTTCCGGGGCCACTCGGCCAAGGGCTCGGCGGAGAAGGAAGCCGAAGCGGGCACGCCGCCGGCCGAAGAAGGGAAGAAGTAAGCCATGGAAGCACGGGCGATTCAGACGGCGGTCCGCCAGTCGGCGCGCAAGATGCGGCTGGTGATCGATGAGATTCGCGGCAAGAACGTGAACGACGCGCTGGCGTACCTCATGTTCTCGAAGAAGCACGCCGCGAAGCAGATCGAGAAGGTGCTCAAGAGCGCCATCGCGAACGCCGAGCAGGCGTCGCGCAACGCGAACGAGCCGCTCGACGTCGACGCGCTGTTCGTGAAGAAGGCGATCGTGAACGAAGGCCCGCCGCTCAAGCGCTTC
>DATEKK010000258.1:0-17720 GCA_035277485.1 Gemmatimonadaceae bacterium | reverse complement strand
GACATGACCTCGTCGACACCGAATCCGATCGCCGAAAGCCAGGCGAGCTACGATCCCGCCGCCATCGAGCGCAAATGGCAGGAGCGCTGGCGCGCGCACGCGACCAACTCGCCGAGCCTGGACCGCGCCGCGCGGCCGTACTACCAGCTCATGATGTTCCCGTACCCGTCCGCGGAGGGGTTGCACATCGGCAACGTTTTCGCGTTCACGGGGAACGACATCCATGGACGATTCCAGCGCCTGCTGGGGCACAATGTCTTCGAGCCGATCGGCTTCGATGCGTTCGGCATCCACTCGGAGAACTACGCGCTCAAGGTCGGCATCCATCCCACAGAGCTGATCCCGCGCAACATCGAGAATTTCAGGCGCCAGCTGCGCCGCGTTGGGCTCATGGTCGATTGGTCGCACGAGCTGTCGACCACCGATCCGGCGTACTACAAGTGGACGCAGTGGATTTTCCTGCAGCTGCTCGAGCGCGGGTTGGCGTATCGCGGTAAGGCAGCGGTGAACTGGTGCCCGTCGTGCAAGACGGTGCTGGCTAACGAGCAGGTAGTGAACGGCGCATGCGAGCGGTGCGGCACGCCGGTGGAACAGCGGTTCCTCGAGCAGTGGTTTTTCCGGATCACCGAGTACGCGCCGCGGCTGCTGGCCGATCTCGACTGGATCGACTGGTCCGACACCACCAAGACTGCCCAACGGAACTGGATCGGCCGGTCGGAGGGCGCCGAAATCGAATTCGCGGTGGCGGGAACGGATGCGTCGATTCGCGTCTTCACCACGCGCCCGGACACGATTTTCGGCGCGACGTACGTCGTGCTGGCACCGGAACATCCGTTAGTCGAGGCGGTCACATCGGCGTCGCAGCGCGATGCGGTGCGCACGTATGTCGAGCGCGCGACCAAGCGCGACCTCGTGGCGCGCAAGGTTGGCGATCGCGAAAAGACGGGCGTCTTCACCGGCGGCTACGCCGTGAACCCGGCCACCGGCCAGCGCGTGCCCGTATGGGTCGCCGACTATGTGCTCATGGAGTACGGCACCGGCGCGATCATGGCCGTGCCCGGCCACGATGAGCGCGATTTTGAGTTTGCGCGCGCGTTCGGGCTGCCGATCGTGCGAGTGGTGGCGGGCCCGGGCGAGGATGCATCCACGCCGCTGGCTGACGCCTACACCGACAACGCGGGCGGCCGGGTAGTCAACTCGCCGCCGTTCGATGGCCTGACGACGGACGAAGCCAAGACGCGCATCGTCGCATGGTTAGGCGAACGCGGCCATGCGAAGGCCACGGTGACGTACCGCCTGCACGACTGGACCATCTCGCGGCAGCGATATTGGGGTCCGCCCATCCCGATCATTTATTGCGATGCGTGCGGCATGCAGGCTGTGCCCGAGAAAGACCTGCCGGTGCTGCTGCCGCCGATCGCGGACTTCCGGCCCGACGACAGCGGCGTCTCTCCGTTAGCACGGCACGAAGAGTGGTACCGCGTGCCGTGCCCCGAGTGCGGCAAGATGGCGCGACGCGAGACCGATGTGTCGGACACATTCCTCGACAGCGCCTGGTATTTCCTGCGGTATCCGAGCACCGAGTTCGCCGATCGCCCGTTCGACGCCGAGCGCACCAAGCGCTGGCTGCCGGTGAACATCTACATCGGCGGCAATGAGCACGCGGTGTTGCACCTGCTGTACGCGCGGTTCGTGACGATGGTACTGCACGACATGGGTTACTTGGACTTCGAGGAGCCGTTCAAGCGGTTCCGCGCGCACGGGCTCATCATCCGCGACGGCGCGAAAATGTCCAAGACCAAGGGCAACGTCGTGAACCCCGACGAGTACATCGAGCGCTGGGGCGCGGACACCATCCGGCTGTACCTCATGTACACGGGTCCGTTCGAGGAGGGCGGCGACTTCCGCGATTCGGGCATCTCGGGCATGAAGCGCTTCCTCGACCGCCTGTGGGCATCGGTGCACGAGATGCGCGCCGACGGTTCTCCGGACGAGGCGGTGATGCGGAAGCTGCATCGCACGATCCGGAAAGTGGGCGACGACATCGGTCGGTTGGGCTACAACACGGCGATCGCCGCGATGATGGAGTACATGAACACGCTGCGCGCGGGCGAGCGCGTGCCGCATCGCGCCGAGGTGGAGCCGCTGGTGTTGCTGGTCGCGCCGTTCGCGCCGCACATCGCCGAGGAGTTGTGGGAGCGGTTAGGCTACACAGGAACGATCTTCGCGTCGCGGTGGCCCGCGTTCGACCCGGCGTTGGCCACGGAGGACGAGATCGAGCTCGCCGTGCAGGTAAACGGCAAGCTGCGCGGGACGGTGCGTGTGGCGCGCGACATCGTGCAGGATCAGGCGCTGGCCGCCGCGCTGGCTGTTCCGTCGATCGCGAAGTTCGTGACGGGAACGCCGCGCAAAGTGATCTTCGTCCCGGGGCGGCTGCTCAACCTGGTCGTCTAGCGCCGCCGGCGCAGCGCTGCCTAACGGAAGAGCGGTGCGCGTCTCACTTGGCCGTGTCGAGCATCGAACGGCCGGTGCCGAGCTCCGTGGTCAGGCGCCGGATCCCATCGCGCGCCTCACGCACCATTGGCACGAGGAGCGAATCGGGCGATCGCCACACCTTGGTCACCCACGTGTAGGCGTCGAGCGCTTCGGCGCGTTTGCCTAACCCCTCGAGCAGGTGGGCGCGGAGCAGCTCGGTCGGCACCGTGAGCGGCGAGCCGAACGCGAAGGTGCGCGATGGGAGCAGGCCCAGCGCCTCGGCGCGCCTTCCGCTGTCCGCGAGCAGCTCGGCCTGGGTCACGTGAGCCGGCGTGCAGTCGACCTCCGCGCAGAGCGAGTCGGGAATGGACGCCAGCAGGCGCAGGGCGGACAGCGAGTCCCGCCGGGCCAGCGCGAGATAGGCGGGTACTTCGCGCTCGCCTAACGAAAGCAGGGCGCTGTCGATCGCCGTGAGACGCGATCGTGCGATCGACTTGAGCGCGACCGCGGCACGAAGGAGCTTGCTCGAATCGTGAGCGGCGCCCCACCACGGGATCGCGTACGCGAGTTGCGGCGAGGGTCGCGCGAGCAGGTCCGTCGCCTGCGCTACGACGCTGTCGTTGGGGAGCAGGCCTCCCAGCGCGGCGTTGAAGACGACGCGCGGCCGCCAGGCCGCCTCGCCTTCGGCGAACGCGCGATGCACGTGCCCGCGCATCGCGAGCTCCAACGCGAGTTGACGCCTGAGGGATGCCGAGTCGATGGGCGATCCAGGCAGATCGCGGCCCGGGGCGCTCATGCGCGTGAGCGCGTCAATGTCTCGCTCGGCCGAGTCCGGCCATTTGTACAGGAGAAAGTGCGCGAGAAAGAGCTCGTCGAACGACGCCGCGCGCAAGGCGCTGTCTCGCACCGCCGGCCGGATCCCAGGCTCGATGAGCAACCGAACGATCCGAATGACCTTCGCCTGCGCGCCCGTCGAATCGAGCGCGAGATACGCTTGCACGTAGCGCAGCGCGCGCGCGGAGTCGTCGAGTGCTAACGATTCTTCGATGGGATGGATGTAGGCCGGCGCGAGCTGCGAGTCATCGGCGATCGAGTGATCGAATGCATCGATGATCTCCTCGCTCGTGAAGTAGTGTCCGGGCACGTGTCCCAGGTGCTCGCGCAATTCGCCGGTGAGGTACCAGACCTCGGGATCGTTCGGATATCGCTTGAGCAGCGCGTTGTCCAATCCCGCCAGCCGCGCCGGGCTCGCGTCCGTTCCCGTCAGGCCAACGAACGCGACGATCAGGCTGTCGCGCGGCGACAACCCGTGATTGAGCCGCCCCGCGCGTGCGCGATCTTGCACGGACTCCTGGTCATCCACGCCGCTCTTCCAGCCGTGCGCGAAGCTGGCCCGGAGCCAGGCGAGGGCGAAGTTGCTGTCAGCCGCGATGGCCCGGTCGTACGCCGCCGCGGCCGAATCCCAGTTGGATGCACGGTACCACTGTTCGCCCTGCAGATACGCTTTGATGGCCGTCAGGGACGACGAGCCCATCGAGCCGCCTAACGAAACGGCGATCCGGCGAACGCGGCTCAGCTCGCGCAGCAGCCGGACGCTCAGGGAGTCGCAGAGCCGGTCGATGTGCGACTGCGCGTCCTGCGCCTCCACGTCGCCGATCGAGCGACCGGTCGCGACGTTGACGAGCGTGGCGCTGGCGTGCACCGAGTCCGTGCCCGATTCCTGAATCGAGCCGTACACCGCCAGCCCGGCGCCGGTCTTGCGGCCGAGCGCGACGGCCGAGCGGCGGTCCGCGCGTCCGGACCAGTGTCGCATCACGATGGATGGCGCGACGCTGCTCAGCGGGCCCGCACCATCGAGGTTGCGCGACAGCACGTCCACCATGCCCTCGTGCCACAGCTTCAGCTCGTCGTCCAGGACGTCGAACGGCGCCACGGCTACCACGTCGGGGTCGACGCGCGCGAGGTGGTGCGTGCGCCAGTACCAGGTGATCGCGCTGCCTAACGCAACGATGACGCCCGCGGCGATGCCCAACACGATCGGCGTCAGGGCGCGCGGCCGCCGCGGGAGCGGTCCGGCACCGGCCACCACCGCGTCGCGAAACTCTCCTGCGGTCGAGAACCGGGCGGCCGGATCCTTTGCCAACGCTTTCGTGATGGCGCGAGCGAGTCCGTCCGGCACGTCGGGGCGCACCTGGTGCAGGTCGGGCGGCGCGTCGCGCAGATGGGCCGCGAGCACCGCCTGCGCGTTGGGCCCGGTGAACGGCGGCGCACCCGCCAGCATCTCGTAGCCCACCACGGCGAGCGCGTAGATGTCGGCGCGCGCGTCGACGTGCGTCTCGCCCGACACCTGCTCGGGCGCCATGTAGCCGGGCGTGCCCACGCCCATCCCGGTTCCCGTTAGGCGCGCGTCCTGTGCCGTGACGATCGCGCGCGCCACGCCGAAATCGGTGAGCGTCGCGTGGTCGCCCTCGAGCAGGATGTTCTCGGGCTTGACATCGCGGTGCACCACGCCGCGATTGTTCGCGTACTCGAGGGCGTCGGCGATCTCTTGCAGGATCCGCACGGCTTCCGCCACCGGCAGCGGCCGCTCGCGCGCCAACCGGTGACGCAGCGACTCGCTCTCCGCGTACGGCATCACGTAGAACAGCAGATCGTCGCGCGCACCCGCGGTGAGCAACGGCAGGATGTGCGGGTGACGCAGATGCGCCGCCAATTCGATTTCTTGCTTGAACCGCGCGGCGCTCACCGCACTCGCCTGCTCGGGCGGCAGCAACTTCACCACCACGAGGCGCTTGAGCCGCTGCTCGGTGGCGAGAAAAACCCGGCTCATGCCTCCGCCACCGAGCTCGCGCTCTATGACGAACGCGTCACCGAGGGCCTGTTGCAGTTGGGCCTGTGATGAATCCACGGACGCGACGGAACATGTGGAGGATGCGTCAATATGAAGCGCACGGCTGTCGTCTGAAAGCCCGGCGAATCGCTCGTGATCGTGCTGTTGCTTCGCGGGCCCCTAGCTCAACGCATCGCGTGTGCCACCCATTCTCCCACGTAGAATCCGGCAACAGCAACGCCCAGTCCGACGACGAACATGTCGAGGCCCGATCGCAGCACGCTGCGTCCCGTGAACACCGAACGGGCCGCGCCAACGAGGAAGTGCGACAACATCGCGATGACGAACGACGCGATCATCGCATCCAATCCCCGCATGATGAGAAACGGGAACACAGGAATGAATGCACCTACGGCTGTTGCGAGACCCGTCACCCATCCTTCGCGCAGCGGCGATGCAGCCTGCTCCCCGATCTTGAGCTCCTCCTGCACTTGCTCCTCCAGCATGCGCTTGGGATCGCTCATCACCGTCGTGGCCAATTCCTGCGCCGCCGTCCGCTCCATGCCCTTCGCTTCGTACATGAGCGCGAGCTCGTCGCGTTCCACTTCGGGCATGAGCTCGACCTCTGTGCGCTCCATGGCGATCTCGTGCTCGTACACTTCCTGCTCGCTCTTCGCGGCCAGGTATCCGCTCGCGCCCATCGAGAGCGCGTCCGCGATGAGTCCGGCGATGCCGGCGAGCACCACGGTCGCGTGCGCCTGACGTGCAGTCGCGCCGATCATGCCGGCGACGAGTCCGAAGTTGGCCGTCAGCCCGTCGTTGAAACCGTAGACCACATTGCGCAGAAAGCCGCCGGACTCGGCGCGATGCCAGGGTTCGCCGGCCCGTCCCGCCATTTCGCCCAGCGTGCTCGCGTGCTCGGCGGACTCGCGCGCGAGAAGGAGCGCCTCGCCCTTGCCCGCGCCGCCCGTGGGCAGCGAGCGGTGCATCGACAGGTAGCCGCGCACCTCGCGGCCCTCTTCAGCCAGCAGCATTGGCAGCAGAAAGCGCGGACCGAACGTGCGGCCCAACATCGCGAGCAGTCGCGCGCGGGCGGATGGCACGAATGGCTTGGGCGCACGGCCGGCGCGCGTAAGCAGATCGGACCAGATGGCGACGTGCCGGTCCTCGACCGCCGCGAGGCGCCGATACAGATCCTGCTTGCCCGCGTCGCGCTCGGCGTTGGCGAGGGCGCGATAGAGAAAGGCCGCGTCCGCTTCGTCCTGCCAGTGGTGCTCGAAGGCGTCCAGGTCCTTGGGCTTGGGAGCGCTCGCCGGCGGCGGCGTGGAGGGGCTGGGGGGCGTCGGACCGACCGCGGTAGACATGGCTCGAAATATCGCAATCGACGGCGCGCGATGGAATGCGGGTGCGGCAACCGTCCTGGCGGCGGTGGTGACTCATCCCGTGCAGGTCCACTTCTACCGGCACCAGGAGCGTTTTCAGTATGCGTCCAACCCATCTCGTACTCGGCGCCGCAATGGTGCTGGGCAGCGTCGCCCCGATCGCCGCGCAGGACCAGACATCCGGTCCGACCACCGTCGTCAGCCTGCTCGGCAGCGACATGGAGGATCGGGCTGCGTTAGGCGTGAGCACCGGCGCCAGCGGCAAACGCGACACGCTCGGCCTGTTGATCGAGAGCGTCACGCCGAACAGCCCCGCGGACAAGGCCGGATTGCTCGAGGGCTACCGTATCGCGTCGATCAACGGCGAAAACCTGAAGCTCGCGCCGGGCGACGCCGGCGAGCCCGACATGGACGGCATCATGACCCGGCGCCTGAGCCGCGAGTTAGGCAAGGTCAAGGCGGGCGACGAGGTGACGCTCGAGGTGTACGCCGACGGCGCCTACAAGACGATGAAAGTGAAGACGGCGGCGCTCGAGGACATCACCACGCATCGGATGCGGATGTCAGCAGAAGACTACGACGATCGGCCGGTGCTCGGAATGAGTCTCGATGGCGGCGGGAGCAAACGCGACACGCTGGGCCTGCTCGTCACTGCGGTCGAGAACAATGGACCGGCCGATAAGGCGGGCATCGAGGAAGGGAACCGCATTGCGTCGATCGACGGTGTCGACCTGCGCGTGCCGGCGGACGAAGCGGTCGGCGGCCAGCTGTTAGGCGCCAAGCAGATGCGCTTTTCGCATGAGCTGCAGCAGAAGAAAGCCGGCGACGAGATCACGCTGCAGGTGTATGCGAAAGGTGCGATGAAAACGGTGAAGGTGACCGCGGCCCGAGCGGCCGACGTCTACAAGGACACGAAGGGGCGCCGGATTCGCATTAACGGGTTCGACGGATCGAGCTGGGTTGCGCCGGTCGCGCCGGTCGTTCGCTTGCGCGGACTGGAGGACATCGGGGAGTCGATGCGGCCGCTGCAGATCGAGATCGACAACGCGAAGCGCGCCGCGCTCGACGCGCAGGTCATGGCGCGCACGCAGGCCGATATGGCGCGCATGCAATCGCGCATGGCGGTGGCGCGCGCGAGAATCGCGGACTGGAACGACGGCGGCTCCAGGGGCAGCGGCTGGATGAGCGGCGGTCCCGGGAGCATGCTCACGTTAGGCGGGCTGCGCGTGTCCGTGGTGAGCGACGCGCTGAGCAGCTACTTCGGCAAGGGTAGCGAGGATGGCCTGCTCGTGCTCGACGCGAGCGACGAATGGCATCCGTTGCAGGCCGGCGATGTGATCCTGTCCCTCAACGGCAAGTCGGTGCGCGAAGGCGATCACAGCGAAATCTCGCTCGACACTGATCAGGACAACACCTTCGTGGTGCTGCGCAAAGGCTCGCGCGTCACCGTGCACGTGAAGGCGCACTGACGATGCTCGGGCGCCTCACCAGAGGCGCCCGATGTTCCACGTGCCACCGGCGTAGAGGGCGTGCGCCTGCGGCCCGTCCAACGGCACGATCACGCCCGCATCGAGCTCGGCCCAACGCCTAACGGTCAACACCGGGCCGGTGAGCAGTGCGACGATGGGCGCGGATCCGAACGGTCCGCCGGTGCCCGGAAAGCCGTAGACTTCCGCAGTCCATCCGAGGATCCCGCGGACCGGCGTGCCGGCGGACACCGTCCACAGCGTCGAAGAGCGCGGCGCATGGGCCGTGCTCGCGCGCCGTGTATATCCCGCATTGATGTCGAGCTCCAGCGGACCGACCTGATGGCTCGAGATCAGCGTGATCTTCGCGCTGGTGGATCCGGTGCCGAGACCGTCGCGCACGCTGCCGGTCGGAAACGTCACGCCTGGCAGCACCGCGAAGGAGCCGAGCACGGGCAGGCTGTCGGCGATGCGCCACTTGATTCCCATCGTGAGGTCGCCGCCGCCATCGCGCGCCGGCCCAACGCTGGTGTTGCGCATCCACGCGTCGGTGAGCTCGAGCTGCACGCGCGAGACGAGTCCCGCTTTGAGCGTCGCCGGCGTGCTGAACGCGTGCACGCCGGCGTCGAATCGATCGAGCTCCACGCCGGCCTCGAGCTCCACCCAGCCGGGCCACACGGTGTACGCGTGCGTCGCGACGGTCGGCCGTTCCGGCTGGGCGTCGTGCGGATCCGTTGCCTCCTGCGCCGCTGCTCGCGCCGCGCCGATCGCGACGGCCGCGCACAGCAAGAGGGCGCGCCGCATCAGAATTCGATCTGCGCGCCCAGCTCGACCACCCGGTTAGGCGGCAGGCCGAAGAACTGCGTGGCCGCCCGCGCGTTGCGCCCCATGAACACGAACAGCTTCTTGCGCCACCGGGCCATCTGCGTGTTTCCGGTCGGGATGAGCTCCTCGCGTCCGAGGTAGAACGACGTGTCGCTCTGCCGCGCTCGCAGACCCAACGGCTCGCAGCGCGACAGGATCTCCTTCACGCTCGGCGTCTGCATGAACCCGAAGTGCGCGATCGCCCGATAGAATCCCTCGCCTAACGGATCGAGCCGCAAGCGCTCGGCTGCCGGCACCTCGGGGACATCCGCGGTGAGCACCGACAGCAGGATCACCTGCTCGTGCAGCACCTTGTTGTGCTTGAGGTGGTGCAGCAGCACCACGGGCGCGCCGTTCGTGTCGGACGTCATGAACACGGCCGTGCCCGGAACGCGCGGCGGCTTGCGGCGCCGCACGTCTTCCAGGAAGAGATCGATGGGCAGGCTCGCGCTGCGCAGCAGATCCTGCAGCAGTGTCCGGCCCCGCTTCCACGTCGACATCATGATGTACAACGCGATCGCGACCACCAGCGGGAACCAGCCGCCGTGCTCCACCTTCACGGCATTCGCCACGAGGAACGCGAGGTCGATGATGAGGAACACCGCCAGGAACGCGCCGGCGCGCGGCAGCGACCACTTCCACTCATCGTGTGAGATGAAGAAGAAGAGGAGCGTGGTGATCGCCATCGTGCCCGTCACCGCGATGCCGTACGCTGCGGCGAGCGCGCTCGACGACCGGAATCCGAGCACGAGGCCGATGCACCCGATCATCAAGGCCTTGTTCACCTCGGAGATGTAGATCTGGCCGGCTTCATGCTTGGACGTGTGGGTGATCGTCACGCGCGGTGAGTACCCGAGCTGCATTGCCTGCTGCGTGAGCGAGAACGCGCCCGAGATGAGCGCCTGCGACGCGATCACCGCCGCGGCGGTCGCGAGAACCACCATGGGATACAGCAGCGGCGCCGGCACGAGGCGGAAGAACGGGTTGCTCGCCGCGCTCGCGTCGCGCAGCAACAGCGCGCCCTGGCCAAAATAGTTGAGGAGCAGGGCGGGGAACACGAGGACGAACCACGCGGCGCGAATCGGCCGCCGCCCGAAGTGTCCCATGTCGGCGTACAGCGCCTCCGCGCCGGTGAGCACCAGGACCACCGCGCCTAACAGAAAGAAGCCCTGCCACCCGTTCTCGGCGAAGAACCGGATGCCGTACATCGGATCGACCGCCCGCAGGATCGACGGCTCCTTCATGATCTCGGCTACGCCTAACGCAGCGATGCTGGCGAACCAGAGCAGCATCACCGGACCGAACACCTTGCCGATCCGGTCCGTCCCGTGGCGCTGGAAGAGGAACAACACGAACAGCACCAGCACGCTGAGCGGCACCACCATCCGGCCGAACACCGGCGTCGCCACCTGCAGACCTTCGATGGCGCCGAGCACTGTGATCGCCGGCGTGATGACGCCGTCACCGTACAGGAGCGCGGCGCCGAAGAGTCCGAGTGTGATGAGCACCGCCACGGGCACGATGCCGACGCGTCCGCGCAGGCCGCGCTGAATCAGCGCGAGCAGCGCGAGAATGCCGCCCTCGCCACGATTGTCCGCGCGCATGATGAACGACAGATACTTCACGCTCACCACGAGGGTGAGCGCCCACACCACGAGCGACAACGCACCGTACACGTTGGGCGCAGTGGGCGCGATGCCGCTCGACGGACTGAAGCACTCCTTGATCGCGTACAGCGGACTCGTGCCGATGTCGCCGAACACGACGCCGAGCGCCGTCAACGACAGGATCGCGAGCTTGCGACCCGTCGGGCGCTCTTCGATTCGCTCGCGGTCAGGGCGGCCGACAAATGCCCCGGTGAACGATCCGGTTGTCGTGGGAGAAGCGCTTTTCCCACCCGCGTTAGCCGGCGACGGTTCGCCGGAGCGGGCTGGTTCAGCAGCCATATGGAATTCGTAGCCTGGACATACACCCTGCGGTTCGCGAAAGCCCGTGGCGACCAGTCGCCGTTCGGGATCACACGAAAAAAGCGGGTCGCGGACCAAATCCGCGACCCCGAGCCCGCCTTGGAACATAGCGCAAACGACCGCGCAGTCCAGCGTTGCAGGTTACTAGCCAGCCGTCCCCGTCGACCCCGTCGATCCGGACTGCCCGCCGGACCCCGCTATCTCCTCGATCTCCCTCCGCGCCCGGTCCAGAGCCTCACGTACCCGATGCAGCTTGTCCGCGTCCGCGGTCTGGCGCCAAGCGATTGTGTACGTGACGCGCGCCAGGTCCTTGAAGGACCGGTTGACCTCGGTCATGGCCGGCCCGAAAAAGCTCGCGCCAAACTCCGAAATGCGCTCGAATATGTCCTCGACCGTGGACTTGTTCTCGGCGAGATAGGTGCGGCCTTCTGGGGTGATTTCGTAGATCCGCTTGCCACCTTCCTCCTGGGTCGCTTTGGCATAGCCCAGGTCCTCCAGCATCGTGAGCGTCGGATAAACAGTGCCCGGGCTCGGCGCATAGGCGCCGCGGAACCTGTCCTCGAGCTCCTTGATGATCTCGTAGCCGTGGCGAGGCTTTTCCTCGAGCAGCTTGAGAATGACGTACTTGAGGTCGCCCTGCTCGAACATACGACCTCCGCGGAACCCGCCGCGGCGTCCGCGCGGTCCGCCTCCGCCCCAGAACCAGCCCATGACGCCGGGATCGAACCCGCGTCCAGCGCCCGCCCATCCGCGTGCGCCCCAATGTTCGTGACACATAAGCCCTCCGCCCGGAAAGATATGTCTTAGATATATCGGTAGATTAAGATATGTCGTGCGATATATCTCCGCAATACCTGCGAACGGACACGACAGGACACTGACGGAGAAGGGGACCTGCGTTGGTAAGCGGGGCGACTCAGGAACGCGCCGCGATCTCCTCGAGCGCTTTGGTCACGTACACGCGGACCATTTCCTTGCGCCACGAGAGTGTGAAGTCGGTGTTGTCCATCGGCTTGGCCGGCTTGAACGACGCGTCGGCCGCGTCGGCGATCGAGGCGGCATCCAGCCGCCGCCCAACGAGCGCGTCGGTTGCCGCCGCGATGCGCATCGGATACGACGCGACGGCGCCGAGCACGATGCGCGCGTCGCGCACGGTGCCGTCGGGCGCGAAGTCGACGCGTGCCGCGACGCCCAACACCGGAAAGTCGAACGAGCCGCGCCGCCGGAGCTTGACGTACGACGCGCGCCAATCGCCGACCGGCGGCAGCACGTACCACACAAGCAGCTCATCCGGGCGCTTGTTGAGAAAGCGCATGCCGTCGTTGTGATACAAGTCTTCGGCCGCGATGCGCCGGACACCGCCGCCGCTCGCCAGCATCACCGATGCGCCTAACGCAACGGCCACCGGCGCGCCATCCGACGACTGCACGGCCCAACACCGCGGGCTCGACGGCGCGACCCAACAGATGCGGCCGTCCTTCTTCATGCAGAAGTCGATGGCTTTGCGCCATTCGTAGGTCTGATCGTAGTAGTTGCAGCGCGTGTCGAGCAACAGGTTGCCGCCGATCGTGCCCATGTTGCGCAGGGGCGGCGTCGACACCAGCCCGGCCGCGGTCGCCACGGCCGGATAGTATCGCCGCACGGTTGGGTTCGCGGCCAACTGCGAGAGCGTCACGCCGGCGCCAATGCGCAGACCAAGGTCGGGACTACTGTGAATTTCGCGGAGGGACGAGATGCCCGCGAGCGAGATCACGCTCGCCGGCGTCTGCTGCCGCCGCTTCATGTTCGGGTACAAGTCGGTGCCGCCGGCCACGTACATCGCGTCGTTGCCTAACTCGAATCGCGCGCCGAGCGCGTCCATCACCGTGGGCGGCGAGACGAACCGAAATCGCGGAAGACGCAGCATTCAGCCCGCCCGTCCCGGTCCGCCGACTTCGCTGTGCGGACGGTGATCGGCTTCGCGCCCGTCGCCGCCCTGCGCGGGCGTGCGGATGAGGGTCGGTTCCGGGAACGCGTAGTCGGGGAACGATGACGGGCCGTGGCGCGGCTCCTTGCCGCGGGTCTTGTCGCGCAGCGCGCGCAACACGGCGTGCGGTGCGCACGGCACCTCGTCCACGCGGACACCAACCGCATCGTACACGGCGTTGGCGACGGCTGGAGGAATCGGCAGCAGCGGTCCCTGGCCGACTTCCTTGGCGCCGAACGGCCCGCCCGGGTCGGCCTCCTCGATGAGGTACGACTCCACGTCGCACATCTCGAACGTGGTCGGCGATTTGTACTCGAGCATGCTCGGGTGGTGGTGCACGAGCCGGCGCTCGGCGTCGCGGTACGTCATCTCCTCCATGAGCGCTTCGCCTAACCCCATGTACACCGAGCCTTCCACCTGGCCGATCGCGAGCAGCGGATTGATGGCCTGTCCGATGTCGTGCGCGATCCAGACTTTCGGCACGCGTACGATGCCCGTATCCGGCTCGACCTCCACTTCGGCTACGGCGCACGAGTACGAGTATGCGGGCGACGGACCCACGCCGGCGCCCTTGTACCGACCGGGCGACCGCGGTGGCGTGTAGGACCCGGTCGACCCGACCGCGCCGTGTTTCGTTTCCGCGAGCTGCACCGCTTCGGCGAACGAGACCCCGCGGCCGGGGTCCTGGGCATCGAACACGCGCCGGTCCGCGAACACGAGCCGGTCCAAGGGGATGCCTAACCGATCGCCCACCGCGGCGGCCAGCGTCGCCCGCGCGCGCTCGGCGGCCTGGATGGCGGCGTGGCCCATCATCATCGTGACGCGCGACGAGTAGGAGCCGAGGTCGACGGGCGCCAGATCGGTGTCGCCGGTCACGACGCGAATGTCCAACGGCTCGATGCCTAACACTTCGGCGACGCAGTACGCGAGCACCGAGTCGGAGCCCTGGCCGATGTCCGTGCTGCCGCAGAACGCCGCCACGCCGCCCGAGCGGTCCAGCTTGAGCTGCACCGACGAGTGCGGCATGCTGTTCCAGTAAATCGGCAGACCCGCGCCCGAGATGTAGGACGAGCACGCGATCCCTACGCCGCGGCCGAACGGCAGGCGGCGAAACTTCTCGGCCCATCCGCTCGCGCGCACGGCGGTCTCGATGCACGGCCCGAGTCCCATCGATCCGATGCGCAGCCAGTTCGCGGTCACGCTGTTCGGCGGTTGCAGCATGCGCAGCCGCCACGCGGCGGGGTCTTCGCCTAACTGTTCGGCGAGCTTGTCGAGGTGGCACTCGAGGGCGAAGCGCGGCTGGGGTGTGCCGTGTCCGCGCTTGGGTCCGCAGGGCGGCTTGTTCGTGAACACGCGCGCGCCGCGGAACCGGTACGCCGGCACCTCGTACGTGACCGTCTGCAGCGCGCCCGTGTAGTACATGCTGGCCACGCCGTAGGACCCGTACGCGCCCCCATCGAGGATGGACGCAAAGTCCATTGCCGCGATGCGCCCATCTCGCGTCACGCCGGTCTTGATGCGCATGAGCGTCGGGTGCCGCCCGCGATGACAGTAGAACACTTCCTCGCGCGTCAGACAGATCTTCACGGGACGGCCGGTGCGGCGGGCCAGGGCTGCCACCACGATCTCGTGGTTGAACGGATCGGACTTGCCGCCGAAGCCGCCACCGTTAGGCGTCGCGATCACGCGGACGTGCGCCGGATCCATCTCGAGCACCTTGCTCAAGGCGCGGTGCACGTAGTGCGGTGTCTGCGTACTCGACCACAGCGTGAGCCGCCCGTCGGCCGACCACTCGGCCAGCGCGGCGTGCTGCTCCATCGGCAGATGCGTATTACCCTCGTAAAAGAACACGTCCTCGCGAATCACGTCGGCCGACTCCATCGCGTCGTCCACGCCGCCGAAGTCGAGCGCCACGTGCTTGTGCACGTTGCCCTCGTCGGCGTAGTCGTGGATCTGCGGTTCCGGCGTCGAGAGCGCATCCTCGATCGATCCGATGGACGGCAGCGCCTCGTACTCGACGTCGATCAGGTCGCACGCCGCGCGAGCGGTGTCTTCATCCACCGCCGCGACCGCGGCCACCGGATCGCCGACGAAGCGCACGCGATCGATGCACAGGGCGTGTTCGTCCTGCGTGATCGGCAGGATGCCGAACGAAATCGGGAGCGCTTCGCCGGTGAGCACGGACACGACGCCGGGGAGCGCGGCCGCGCGAGTCGTGTCGATGCGCACGATGCGCGCGTGCGGAAGCGATGCACGCAGCAACACGCAGTGCAGCATCCGCGGCAGCACCAGATCATCGGCGAAGCGAAGCGCGCCGGTCACCTTGGCCACGGCATCCACTTTCTGCCGCGGCGTGCCGATCACGCGATACGCCGGCGCCGGCGGCGCATCCACGGCGTGCTGCCGCTCGTTAGGCATCGGCGCCGGTCCCGCGGCTCGCCGCCAGCTCGATGGCCTCGAAGATCTTGAGATAGCCCGTGCACCGGCACAGCGTGCCGCTCAACGCGTCTCGAAGGTCGTCGCGCGTCGGATGCGGTGTGCGGTCCAACAGCGCCTGCGCGGTGAGGAGCATTGCCGGCGTGCAGTAACCGCACTGCGCCGCCCCGAGCTCCGCGAATGCGCGCTGCAGCGGATTGAGCGCAGGCCCATCGGCCAGGCCTTCCACCGTGGTGATCGCGCGGTCCATGGCCGCAATGGCCAACACGAGGCACGAGAGCACCGGTTCGCCATCGAGCAGCACCGTGCACATTCCGCATTCGCCTAACTCGCAACCGTGCTTCGTGCCCGTGAGCGCGAGATCCTCGCGCAGCACCTCGAGCAATGTCTTGTGCGGCGCGATTGCCACCTCGCGCGTCTCGCCGTTCACGACAAAACTCGCGTGCGCGCTGGCGCGTGCAGGTGGCTCGATGGAAATCGGATTCGACACGGTGTGATATGGAGTAGCGAAGCGGCCGCCTCCTACGTCGCGGCGGCCGCTACTCTCAGGATGCGCGCTGCACATCGCGTCACGCAAGTGATGCGGCGCCAAGCCGTTCGAGCTTCAAGAAAATTGCGACGCGCACACAACGAAAATGGCCCGCGCCCAAGAGCCGGCGCGGGCCATGAACATCGCGTTGTCGAGAAGCCGATTTACTCGTATCGCAGCGCGACGATCGGATCCAACGTCGCCGCTCGGCGCGCCGGCCATACGCCGAACACGACACCGACCATTCCCGAGAACACGAATGCCAGGATAACCGACCCGCTCGAGACGTCCGTGTTCCAGTGCATCATCCGGTGGAGCACCGAGGCGCCGCCCGCACCGAGCATCACGCCGATCAAACCGCCCAACAAGCACAGCACGACGGCCTCGATCAGGAACTGCAGCAGGATGTTGAGTCGCGTCGCGCCGAGTGCCTTTCGGATGCCCACCTCGCGCGTGCGTTCGGTGACGGAGACGAGCATGATGTTCATGATGCCGATGCCGCCGACGAGCAGCGACACCGTCGCGATGCCGGCGAGCAACAAGCCGAACACCTGCGTGGTGTCCTGGAACGCATTCAAGAAGTCCGATTGGTTGCGAATCTCGAAGTCATCGGGACGGCCCGCGGGCAGCCGGTGCTCGCGCCTGAGAATCCGCTGGATGTCCGCCATGGTCTCGGTGATCTGCGTTTCGCTCGCCGCCAGCACGTTGATCGACCGCAGATACTGCGTGTCCATCACGCGGAAGCGCGCGGTGCTGAGCGGGATGATCACCTGGTCATCGGGATCGTTGAATCCGCTGGCGCCGCCTTTCGGCGCGAATACGCCGATCACCTCGAACTCGATGCCGCTGATCCGAATGTTCTGCCCAACGAGCGAGTTGCCGTTGCCCGGATCCAGGTTGTCGGCCGTCGTGGCGCCGAGCACGGCGACGCGCTTGCGGCCGTCGTCGTCGCCATGCTCGAACATGCGGCCGACGCCGATCGTGTACTTGCGCACGTCCATGTAGTTGGGCGTGGTCCCGATGACGTTGGTGGACGTGTTGGCGTTGCGCCACTGGACCTGGAGCTGTCGCGTCATCTCGGGCTCGACACCCGCGAATGCGTTAGGCGGCGGCGGGCCTTTGGTCTCGAGGGCATCGGCGTCGCTCACCTGCAGCCGCGCCCGGTCGGTGGACGACGCGACGCCGCCCTGGAAGACCTGTCCGGGGACGACCGTGAGCATCGTGGTGCCTAACGCCGAGATCCGGTCTTTCACCGCCAGTTGGGCGCCGCGGCCCAGCGCGACCATCGCGATCACGGCTGCCACGCCGATGACGATGCCGAGCATCGTGAGCAGGGAGCGGAGCTTGTTGGCGCGCAGCGCTCCCAACGCAACGCGGAGGATCTCGCCGATCATCATGGCTAGGGTCTCCCGCCACCACCGCGGCCGCCACCGCCGCCGCGCGGTGTGCTCTGTTGCGAGTTCATGCCCGGCAACGCCGTGAAGCTCTTGATGCGCTGTTGGCGCGCGGTCTGCGCCTGCAGCAGCATGGCCGTGGTCACGAGCGCGACCTGGTCGCCTTCGGCGAGGCCGCTCGTCACTTCGGTCACATCGTAGTTGGCCACGCCTAACGAAACCACGCGCGGGACGAACGTGCCGTTCTGCGCCAGGAACACGAGGCCCGTGTGCCGGTTCGATCCGGCGCCGAACTCGGACCCGGTCGACACGCCGCCGGCCTGCGCACCGAACCCGGCCCCGCCGTTCCCGCCGCCGTTCCCGTTCGCCCCGCCGCGCGCAAACCGCCGTCCATTCGCGCCGCCCGCCCCG
>DATEKK010000257.1:0-22577 GCA_035277485.1 Gemmatimonadaceae bacterium | reverse complement strand
CTGCTGCGGGTTCGACGCCAGGAACCGGGCAACGAGATCGATCGCGGCATCCTTGTGACCGCTCTGCGCGAAGACGATCGATGCATAATTCGTGAGCTCGCCGGTGGGGTCGATCTGCGGATCTCCCTCCGCGGATTTGGCGAGCGATACGGCACTGTCCATCTGTCCGGCGCGGACGAGCGCCAGTGCGACCATCTGCTTTCCCTTCAACTTGTCGAACTCCTGCACGTTCGCCGGACTCGCTTTCACGTATTCGTCGTAGGTCTTCCAGACCTCCGGTATGTTCGGCGGCGTGGGAGCGGGCAAGGCGTACAGCCACAGCTTGCATTCGGTGAACCGATAGCTCTGCGGAAACCGCGTGCGGCCTTCCGTGCACCAGCGTTCCGCCTCGGGCCGGATGCCCAGGTCGAGTGACGCGAGGAAGAGGCGCAGGATTGTCTTGTCCACGTCGGTGAGATACGGGTCCGCCTTGTAGGCGTTCTCCGCCGCGAGCTTCGCTTCGGCGAGCTGTCCCTTGTTGATGAGTAGATGGCTCAGCGTGTTCCACGCGGACGCGCGCTGATCGTTGGCCTGCGTCACCGTGCGCAGATCGCGCTCGGCGGACGCGAGCAGCGCGTCGGCCGCCGCTGGGTTAGGCGCGAGGTTGTAGAGCCACTGCAAATAGTGCAGCGTGCCGCGCGCCTCGATGGCGTCCACGTCGTTAGGCGCCCGCGCGAGGGCCCGGGCGGCGTCGGCGAGGCCGGAGTCGATCCACCGGGTGAAACTCGAATCAGACGGGCCCACCAGCCGCGCCGCTTTGAAACCGAGCCACGCGCGGTCCACGCTCGGCGTGGGCCAGTTCTTGTCGATGGTCTCGACCGCCGCGAGGGCGCTGTCGGCGGTCGTGAGCTTCGCCACGGCCGCCGGCACGTCGTGCGCACGCACGAGCGCATCCACCTCGCCCTCGGTTTGCCGGGCATGCTGCAGCGCGTCCCACGCCGCATCGCTGCGAGTGCCGACGCGCGACACCAACTGCTGCACCTCCTGCCCCAGGCGCTTTCGGAGGAACAGCGACACCGTGTGCGCCACCGAATCCTGCAGGTCGAGCGCGCTCTGCATCGGGTGTTCGATCACCGTCCGGTCGATTTGCTCTCCGCTGAGCGCGTCGACGAGGCGAACGGTGACGCGCACCCGTCCCTGGTCCGCGAGCTCGACGGTGCCGTTCACGACGGTGCCCACCTTGAGCGCGCGCGCGATGCTGTCGGTGGGAATCGCGTCTTTGCCCTTGAACGCGGCCGATCCGTTGCGCGACGTGACCTTGAGCTGCGGCACGGCGCTCAGTTCGTCGATGAGCGCCTCCGTTAGGCCGTCGGCCAGATAGCCGAGTGACGCACCGCGGCTTCGGTCCTCGAAGTACATCACCGCGATGTTCTTCTTCGCGTAGTCCCCGGTGAGCCCCGCCGGCGCGGCCACGCCATGGATGTGCGGCCAGGCGAACCATCCCGCCACCGCGAGCACGAGCACGGCCGCCAGGGCGCCGATCAGCCACCGCGTCCGGCGCGCTGGCGCCGCCGGCGCCGCCGGACTCGGGAACTGAGGCTTCGCCAGCGCCGCCGCGACGGCGCGACGGCGTTGTGCGGCACCCTCGTCGTCCGTTAGCGCCGTGGCGAAGTCGTGTGCCGAACGGAAGCGGTCCGCGGGAACCTTGGCCAGCGCCTGCATGATCGCGTCTTCCACGGCGTCGGGTACGGTGCCGCGGACGATCCGGATGCTCGGGATGTTGTCGAGCGAGTGGCGAGCAAAGATCGCCATGGCGGTGGGGCCGGTGAACGGCGGCTGTCCCGCGAGCATCTCGTACACGACGCAGCCCAAGCTATAGATGTCGCTCTCGGCGGTGACGTCGCGGCTTCCCATAGCCTGCTCGGGCGCCATGTAGGTCGGCGTCCCAACCGTCATCCCGGTGCGCGTGATCGTGTCGCCTCCGGCCACGGACACCGCGCGCGCGACACCGAAGTCGGCGACCATGGCGCCATTGCTCGGGCTCAGGAGGATGTTTTCCGGTTTGATGTCGCGATGGATCACGCCTTTCGAGTGCGCGAAGTCGAGCGCATCGGAAACATCGCGGGCGATGGCGATTACATCCGAGATCGCGAGTTGCTTCTCGCGTTGCAGCCGCTCTCGGAGGGATGCCCCGTCCACGAACGGCATGGTGTAGTACAGGGTGCCTTCGACCTGCCCGGAGTCGAGCACGCCGACGATGTGCGGGTGCTGGAGCATGGTCCCGACTTCAATCTCGCGAAGGAACCGATCGATGCCGAGGTTCACCGCGAGCTCGGGCAGGAGCACCTTGACTGCGACGAGCTGATCGCGCGCGTTGTCGTGGGCGAGGTAGACCGTCGCCATGCCGCCGCGTCCCAGCTCGCGCTGGAAGGCGTAGCGTCCCCGGAGTGCAGACTCCAGGGACGAGAGCGGGCTGCCGGTGACGGACTGCTCCACGCGTGCTCCTGTTGAGGAGGCATTGACCGACGGAATGGCCGGGCCGTCGCGCCGTTGCCAACTGCCGATCCCTCGAGAGAGCGCACCGATCCTTAAGGGAGCCGCCGGCCAGACGGTCCTCGGGAGACCACCGGCGCGATTTTGGGGAGGAATCGACAGCACTACACTAAGTGTTTTTAATAGAGATGTGCAAGCGCTGGCGCTCCAAGTTCTTGCAGGGGTGGAGGCGGAGCGGCGCTCAGTGTTGTCGGGTGACGTTGGAGGCGGCCTCGGGGCGGGATGGAGGCGAAACGAATTGTGCCGGTGGAGGCGCTCGAGGAACCGGCACCCGCGCCGGTCTCGCGGCACGAAAACGCCTTGGCAAGGCTGCTCGACGTCGTCTTCATGGACACGGCCGGCTTGGCACCGTACGTTGCACCACTGGCCTAACGCTGTCACTCGACGTTAGGCGACAGGTTCGCTGCGTGGGATGTATGGCACACGTCGATGGGATGGCTCACCATAATCGATCGGAGCCGGTGGCATGCGAGCCAGATATCGCGTCACGTTCAGTGTGGTTGCAGGCTGCATCGCGGTGTTCTGGCTGGCCACAACCATCTGCCAGCTCGCGTGGCGGTTGCACCACCCTGCCCCGTTAGGCCGAACAGCGGAGGCGGTCGATGCGGCGCTGGCGCCGGCCCTGCCATCGGGCACCACGGCTGACAGCGTGCTGGCATTCCTTCGGCATGCAAAGGTCCCGGCCTCGATCGACAGCGTCGGCGAGCGGCGAATCGTGGCCCTGGTGACGGACATCGATGCCGATCTGGTGACGACGACAGACGCCCAGGTTCAGTTCCTCTTTGACAGCACGTGGCGCGTTCGCGCGCGGCGCACGCGCGCGGTGTATACGGGTCCATAGGAGATCGACGGAGACCTTCTATCACCCGCGCAGGGTTATTGCGGGCTGCATCCTAAGGTCTGACGGGAGGATTCGATGAGCGCAGAGGATTCGGTGTTTCAGACCGCCTTGTCGAAGATGCTGTCGGAACTGTTTGATGGTCCGCCAGCCGCTGAGGCATATGTGCTCAACGCCGGCGATCCCGGCCTCCTCCGCCAGCTCGATGCCATCGACGCCGCGACCGCGTCGAAGCAGCTCGCAACGGGCCGTCCGCCCATCGCCGCACACATCGATCACGTGCACTACGGGTTCGTGTTGTTGAATCGTTGGGCGAGCGGTGATGAGAATGCGTGGGCGGGTGCGGACTGGAATGCCAGTTGGCGACGGACGTCGGTGACCGACAAGGAGTGGCGCGCGCTGCGCGCTGCGCTCCGAGGTGAAGTCGCTGCATGGCGAACGGTGGTCGAAACGCGCCCGCGGTGGGACGCCGTCGGCGCATCGGCCGCGCTCTCGACCGCCGTCCACACGGCCTACCATATGGGCGCCATCAGACAAATTTTGGCGGCGCTCCCGCCCCACAGCGCAGCCAACGACTTCTCGCCGGCCGCGGAACCCGCCGGCTGACGGGACACTTTGTTCGGGGACTCCATGGGAGTTGCTAATGTACCCCCGATGCACGCAGATGGCGCTGATTTGTCGCACGTGTGCATTTGCATTCGTGGCGATCGCAATCGCGGCATGCTCGAGCAGTACGCCGCCCACGGGCTTCTGCACCGCGGTTCCGTCCATCGCGATCGAAGTGACGGTTCGCGACTCCGTCTCCGGCGCCGTGCTCGCTGACAGCGCGTTCGGGACCGTAGTCACGCCGAACTATCAAGACTCGTTGCGTCAAATCAACGACAGCCTCCTGCGCGGCGGAAACCAGTTAGGCACGTACGCGGTCACCGTGCACCGGCCATCGTACGCCGACTGGGTCACGTCGGGGGTCCGGGTCAATCGAACGGGCGAGTGCGGAAACGTGATTCCAGCCGAGCTCGAGGCGCGGCTCGTTCGAGCGCCCTGATCGAAGGCGCACGTCGATGGCGCCAAGCACCTCGTGTGAACGTACTAACGCAAGGAGCGCCCGATGCTGTACATGATCATTGAGCATTTTCGCGACGGCGACGCGCGCCCGGTGTACGACCGCTTCCGTCGCATGGGTCGCCTGGCGCCGGACGGCCTGCGCTACGTCAACAGCTGGGTGACGGACGACCTCACGCAGTGCTATCAGGTGATGGAGTGCGAGGACCGCGCGCTACTCGACGACTGGATCGCCGCCTGGTCGGACCTCGTGGACTTCGAGATCCATCCTGTCATCACGTCTGCGGAGGCGGCGAGCCGGGTGCCGCGCTTCGTTTGAATGTCTCCGCCAAATCGGAACCGACGCCTTTGAGCTAGCTACAGTGCCGCGCTAACATGAGGAAGAGCGTTTCTGGGGGGCTTATGACGTCACCGACTACCACGCAAGCGCAACTCGGATTCGTCGCCCCGTTTTTCATCGTGCGCGACGTACTGCCATCGATCGCATTCTACAAAGATCGACTCGGCTTCGAGGTCGTCTACCTGGGACCCGAGGGGGACCCGTATTACGCCATGGTGCAGCGGGACGGCGTTAGGCTCATGCTCAAGGCGATCGCGCCGGAGGTGCAACCAACGCCGAACCCGAGTCGCCATCCCTGGGCGAGGTGGGACGCCTACATCCATACCGAGGACCCGAGTGGGTTGGCCGAGGACTTTGCCTCACGCGGTGTTTCATTTCACAAGCCGCTCCACGTGAACAGCGACAATCTGCGTGGCTTCGAAGTGATGGACGCGGACGGCTACATCCTGTACTTCGGTCGGCCAGACTAACGCATTGTTCCTCGCCCGATCCGCACGCGTGCACCAATCTTGCGGCGCCGCAGCGCGCCGGAGGTCACTCACGCGGAGGCTCTCATGCTGCAGCGTTCCCCCATGTACGCCTATATCCCGGTCGCGGACCTTTCGCGCGCCCGCCAGTTCTACGAACAGAAACTGGGATTCGTCCCGAAGGTCGAAAACAACGGCGGCGTCATCTACCAGTGCGCCGACCACACCGCCTGCTTCATGTACCCATCGACCTTCGCCGGCACGTCGCGGGCGAGCCAAGCGTTCTGGCAAGTCGACGACGTCGAACGTGAGGTCGCCGAGCTCAAGAAGAAGGGTGTGACGTTCGAGGAGTACGACATGCCGAACCTCAAGACGCAGGACGGCATCGCGACGGGCGGCGGCGCCAAGACGGCCTGGTTCAAGGACACCGAAGGCAACGTCATGGCCATCGTGCAGAGCGTCTAACGCCGGCGGCTCACGCATCGGTCGAGCGCCCGCCTAACCGGGAACCGCAGCGTTAGGCGCGGCGCTCCGCTTCGCGCTTGAGGCCGGCCGCGAACGAGTCGATCTCGGGTTGCCGGTTGCCGACCGACGTGCCGATCAGCCCGGACAGGGGACCGACCATGTCCAGGTGCAGGCGGAATTCGGTTCCGCCCGCCGCCGGTCCGACGGTGTACGTCCGGCGCCCAACGAACAGGCCGAACGGGAGCCCGCCCACCCACACCATCCGTGTCGGCGCGGCGAGCTCGGTCACGCGCATCGGTACGCGGCGCGTCGCGCCGCTGCCGAGTCGCACCTGCGCCGTGATGCGCGCGCCGGCCGTCAGGTTGCCATCGATCCGGAAGATTTCCGGATTCCACTCGGCGTACCGGCTGCCGTCCACCAGAATCGCCACACCCGCTCGGGCGGCGCGGCGATCACCACCTGCGTCGAATACTCCGGCATCGCACTCTCCCAGTTGCGCTAACGGA
Organism: Gemmatimonadaceae bacterium; assembly: GCA_035277485.1. Taxonomy (GTDB): domain Bacteria; phylum Gemmatimonadota; class Gemmatimonadetes; order Gemmatimonadales; family Gemmatimonadaceae; genus JADGGM01. The sequence continues at coordinate 16,367 of DATEKK010000257.1, read as the reverse complement.
TGGCGCTATTAGGCGACGTGGCAGCCATGCTGGTCTCCTCGGCATGCTCGCCACTCGAACGAAGTGGATCACCCTACAGGCCTCCAATAGTAACGCTTGCCGTTAATAGCGACGCGCGTTATCATTCGAGATGACCGAACGCGTTCAGCGGTGATCAAGAGCTTCGCCGACCGAGACACCGAGCGTCTGTTCCGGCGCGAACGCGTGCGGCGATACCCAGCGGATGTCCTGCGCTCGATGCTTCGCAAGCTGGTAGCGGTGAATGCTGCTGAGGCGTTGGAGGATCTTCTAGTGCCACCGGGCAATCGTTTAGAGAAGCTGAAAGGCGATCGCAGCGGTCAGCACAGCATTCGCGTGAATGATCAGTGGCGTGTCTGCTTTCGCTGGACGGATGGAAACGCGCATGACGTCGAGTTAGTCGATTATCACTGAGGTGAGCGCATGACACCCCGCAAACTGGCACCCATTCATCCCGGCGAAGTCCTACTCAAGGATTTTCTCGAGCCGCTCGAGATCTCGCAGTATCGTTTGGCTCACGATATCAGCGTTCCACCGAGACGAATCAACGAAATTGTCCACCGCAAGCGTGGAGTGACGGCAGATACGGCCCTGCGGTTGGGACGGTATTTTGGCACAACCGAGCAGTTCTGGCTCAACTTGCAGGCGCAATTTGATCTCGAGGAACAGCGTGACCGCCTTGGGACCCGGCTTGCAAAGGAGGTCGCGATTTTGAAGCGCGCCTCGTGACGACCTGCCGGATCGGCACCGCCCTCAAGCCGGACGATATACTCCCCAAACGGACGACAGCGAATCGGAAATCTCCCCGAGCGTCGCTCGAGCCCGGACCGCCGCGACAATGGTAGGCACCACCGAGGCCTGGAACGCTCCGCCTGTCACGCGTGCGGCGTCACGCAACTCGCCTAACGCGCGGTTCACCCGGGCGTCGTCCCGCTTCGCCCGCGCCGCCCGCACCCGCTCCACCTGTTCTCGCTCGAGCGCCGAGTAGTCCGGCGCCGGCACGACCGGCGGCTCCTGGTCGTCCGTGAACTTGTTGACGCCAACGATCACGGCCTCGCCGCGCTCGATGCGCAGTTGGAGCGCGTACGCGCTCTTCGCGATCTCCTCCTGGAAAAACCCGCGCGCGATCGCCTGCTCCGCCCCGCCCATCGCATCCACGCTGCGCAGCAGCGCCTCCGCCCGCTCCTCGAGCTCGTCCGTCAGGCGCTCGACGTAGTAGCTCCCGGCGAGCGGATCCACCGTCGCCGTCGCGCCCGACTCGTACGCCACGATCTGCTGCGTCCTGAGCGCCAAGGTCGCCGCTTCCGCCGTGGGCAGCGCGAGTGCCTCGTCGTATCCATTGGTATGCAACGACTGCGTCCCGCCTAACACGGCCGCCATCGTCTGCACCGCCACCCGCACCACGTTGTTGAGCGGCTGCTGTGCCGTCAGCGTCACCCCGCCCGTCTGCGTGTGAAACCGCAACCGCGCACTCGCGTCGGATGCCCCGAACCGATCGCGCATGATCCGCGCATACATCCGGCGCGCCGCCCGGAACTTCGCCGCCTCCTCGAACAGATCGCTGTGCGCCGCGAAAAAGAACGACAGCCTCGGCGCGAACGTATCCACCGCGAGCCCGGCCTTCACCGCACGCGACACGTACTCCACCGTGTTCGCGAACGTGAACGCGAGCTCCTGCACCGCCGTCGCCCCGGCCTCGCGAATGTGATAACCCGAGATCGAGATCGGATTCCACTGTGGAACCTGCTCGGCGCAGAACGCGAACAGCTCCGTGATCAGCCCGAGACTCGGACCCGGCGGATAGATGTACGTCCCCCGCGCGATGTACTCCTTGAGGATGTCGTTCTGGATCGTCCCGCTCACCGCGGTCCACGGCACGCCGCGCTCCTCGGCCACCACTAGGTACATCGCGAGCAGCGTCGCCGCGGTCGCGTTGATCGTCATCGACGTCGACACCGTGTCCAACGGCAGATCGGCCAACAGCCGGTGCATGTCGTCCACGGTGTCGATCGCGACGCCGACGCGGCCGACTTCGCCTAACGCACGCGGCGAGTCGGAGTCGAAGCCCATCTGCGTGGGCAGGTCGAACGCCACCGAGAGCCCGGTCTGCCCGGCCTCGAGCAGCAGCTTGAACCGCCGGTTGGTTTCGTCGGCCGTGCCGAAGCCGGCGTACTGCCGCATGGTCCAGAGACGCGACCGGTACATCGTGGCCTGCACGCCGCGCGTGAACGGATACGCGCCCGGCTCGCCCAGATCGGTGGCGTAGTCGACGGATGCGTCATCGGGGTGGTACACGGGCGCCACGGGAATGCCGGACGGCGTGGCGCGATCGGGAACTGGCTTGGGCATGTGGCGGGACAACGACTAACTCAGTTAGACGGCGCTGGCCACGCCCCCCAACATCTCGCTCGCCAGCTCCACTTCCTCGCGGCTGCCCATGTACAACGGTGACCGCTGGTGCAGCTCGCCCGGCGAAATGTCCATGATCCGCGTCGTCCCGTCCGTCGCCGCGCCGCCCGCCTGCTCGGCCACGAACGCCAGGGGGTTGCACTCGTAGAGCAGCCGGAGCTTGCCGCGCGGACTCCGCGCGTTGGCCGGATAACAGAACACGCCGCCGCCTAACAGATTGCGGTGGAAGTCGGCCACCAGACTGCCCACGTACCGGACGTTGAGCGCCTTGTGGTCGCCGTCCAATCCGCGGTAGCGGCGCATGAGCGCACGCACGTGATCGTCCCAGTGCTGCTCGTACGAATCGTTCACGGACAAATACCGCGCCGTTTTCGGGATGCGAATGTTGGGGTGCGAGAGCAGGAACTCGCCGATCGATGGATCGAGCGTGAAGCCGTGCACGCCCTGCCCCGTGGTGTAGACCAGCATGGTGCTCGAGCCGTAGATCACGTAGCCCGCGGCCACCTGACGACGACCCGGCTGCAACAGATCCTCCATCTCCGCGCGCGTGCCGCGCGTGATCTTGCGAACCACCGAGAAGATGGTGCCGACGGGAACGTTCACGTCGATGTTCGACGAACCGTCGAGCGGGTCGAAGAGCAACACATACTTCCCGCACTTGAAGCCTTCGGGAATCTGGATGATGTCCGGCTCTTCCTCGGACGCCATCCCGCACAACCGACCGCCGTGGTCCATCGCCTTCACGATGATCTCGTTGGCCAGCACGTCCAACTTCTGCTGGACCTCGCCCTGCACGTTCGTCATGTCGGTGGCACCAAGAATGTCCGCCAAGCCCGCCATGCGAACCTTGGTCGCGATCATCTTGGCCGCGAGCGCGAGATCGTACAGGATGCCCGACAACTCACCCGTCGCTTCCGGGTGCAGTCGCTCCTGCTCGATGATGAACCGCTCGATCGTGACGACCGACGTCGGCGTGTGTTGAACCACGTTACACCTCTTCTATCGGCGGGTCGGACCGGGAGTCGCGAACGCGATGCGCCGCGAAGGAGCGGGCATCAGCCTCGTAGCGGTTGTCGTGATACCCGCGCCGGAGACTCTCCCAGAGATACAGAATCGGGAACGCGGAACTGCCATGAAACTGGTGCACGTGCCGTAGTTCGTGCAAGAGTAGTTCCGCGTCGAGACGCGCGTCCGGTGCCGCGAACACCGTGCGCCAGAGCGTGATTGCCGACACCGTGCGACGCCCCAGGAACCAGCCCGCTACACGTGGCGGCAGTCCGCCGGTGCGCAACCGAATGGCGGCGAGCTCGGGGTAGCGCGCGACGAGCGCGGCCGGCAGCGGCGCGGCCCGTCCCGCGAGTGCGGTCAACGCCTGTTCGACAACGCCCAACGGTCACCCTCCTCCTCGACCTCGATGGATGATCCATCCGTATGGACCACAATGGTACCCTCCCGGTCCGTTCGCAGCACCAGCGATCGACGCTCCGCCAGCGCGAGCATGACGTTCGCGCTCGGGTGTCCGTACGAGTTGCCGGCGCCCACCGACACGAGCGCGAGGCGAGGCGACACGGCATCGAGAAACGCGGTCGTGCTGCTCGTACCGCTGCCGTGGTGGCCCACCTTGAGCACGTCGGCCTGCAATGAATCGGTGTGCTCGAGCAACCATTGCTCCTCCCCGCGCTCGGCGTCGCCCATGAGGAGGAAGCGCACGGTGCCGTAGCGCACGAATGCGACGACGCTCGCTTCGTTGGGCGCATCGAGGTGCGACATCCACGCGGAATCAGGAGCGAGCACCGTGATGACGACGCCGTCGACGACCAACGAATCGCCGGGTCGCGCGCGGTGCCATCGCACACCGGCGTCGCGCGCGGCAGTGAGCGATGTGCGATACGTCTCGCTGGTACCGACGTACGCTCCATCCCAGTAGCGCTCGGGATGGAGCGCGCGCATCACGCTCGCGGCGCCGCCGGCGTGATCGGCATGCGGGTGCGACAGCACGAACACGCTCACGTCGCCACCTCGTCGTCGCAAGTACGGAATCACCGTCGACCTCCCTTCGTCGCCGCCGAGCCACGAGCGGCCGGCGTCGAAGAGCAGCCAGTGGTTGTGCGGGGTGCGAAAGGCGATCGCATCGCCCTGCCCAACGTCGATCATGTGCATCTCGACATCGTGCGCGGCGCCGGGCGCAAGCGGAATCCATACCGAGCAGGCGACTGCCGCGAGCGACGCCAGAAGCGGGCGCATGGGGTAGCGGCTCACGCATGCGACGAGGAGGGCAAGGGACGCGAGGCCCGCGCACACTGCACCGATGGCGGTTGGCGCGACGGTGATCGCTGCGTACGGCACGCTCGCACCGATGCTCGCAACGCTGTTGAATACGACCAGCATCGGATGTGCGGCGTCGGCAACGAATCGGCCGATTGCCGATATCGGCGCGAGAAGGGTGGCGAGAAAGAGTGTGGGCTGAAGCACGGCGATCACCGGCGCAGCCGCGAGATTGGCGAGCGGCGCGATGAGGCTCACGCGTCCGAACGTCCACGCGACGATCGGTCCGGTGACGATGCACGCGACCACCGATGTCAACGCGCCGGCGGCGAGACTCGCGCGCCAGCCATCCCAGCGTGGCGCGATCCATCGTCGCGCGAGGTGCGCACTCGCGATGAGGCTCGCGATGCCCAATACGCTCAACTGCCATCCGACGTCGAGCACGGTGCGCGCGCTGCCTAACGGAACGGCCGCGCCGATGGCGAGCGACGCCCACGGCGACGTCGGCCGCTGCAGGAGGCGCGACGCCGAGACGACGCCGAGCATGGCGCCGGACCGCACGGCGGCGGGCGGGGCGCCGATGAGGGCGACGTAGAACGCGGTGACGATGACCGTTGCGACGAGCGCGGCGGCGAGCGGGAGGCGCAGCGCGATGAACGTCACCTCGAGCATCGCGGCGATGATGGCGACGTGCAGTCCGGAAATCGCGAGCATGTGGACGATGCCGGAGGCGGCGAACCGGTCGCGCACGGCGGGATCGAGCGAGCGCGTGTCGTTGATCACGAGCGCGCGGACGAGGGGCGCGTCGGCGCCGAAGGTGTCGTCGATGCGGCGGCCGACGCCGTCGCGCCAGGCGACGAGCCGCGAGCCGCCGGATGCACGCCGCACGGTTGCATGTTGGATGCGAATCCCGCGCTTGGCTGCGACCCCTTCGCCCCGCACAATTGCGCGCGCGCCGGCCGGTGCCGCGCCGTGCTCGACGCCGATGGACGCGCGCACTGCGCATCCGCGTGCGTGCGCGGTGGCCGGCACGAACGCGCCTGGGGCGGCCGCGGCGTCGAGCACGGCCATCCACTCGCCTGCATTCGCCGCGCTCCCGCGGCATCGCTCCGCGACGTTGTCGTCGGCGGCCGCCACGAGCGCACCGGCCGCAACGATGGCGCCCAAGGCCGCGAGCCTCTGATCCTGCCTAACGATGGACACGATCAACGCGGGGATCACGCCCAGCAGGGTGGCCAGGAGGTACCCCCCGAACCCGGCGAGCAGGCCGGCACAGTAGCAGAGGACTGCTGTGGTGATGAGAGGCATGGCAACTGCGCTGGGACGCGCGCCGCCTAACGGCGGCGCTTGGGGAAGCGCTGCGCTTTGGGAATCGGCCGGCGTGGACCGGCCATTCGGGAATGGGTCGGCATGGCTGGATCTGTGCCCCATTCCCGAAGGCGGGCGCAGCCCGCCGATTCCCAACTTCCCGAAGCGCCGCCGTTAGGCGGCGCGATTCCCTAGTTCTTGTGTCTCGGGTTCGCTGCGACGCGGCGCATGGCGTCGAGCACGATCACGGCGAGGGCGGCGCGCGTCTGGTCCTTTTGCAGATCGACCGAAATGAGCGCCTGACCGACGTCGGTGCCGCCGCTGTAGCGCGGGCGAGCGGCGTTGAGGGCGTACGCGAGTACATCCGTGCGGCAGTTGTCGCAGGCGCACAGCTCCGGATTCTGCGCGCGCAACTCGTCATAGAGCGCGACGACGGTGCCCTCGAGAAGATTTCTCATCCGGCGAGCGGGAGCGACGTGCCCGCGGATGACACGGTACCCGTGAAGGTCGAGCCCGTGGTGCCGGTGAGCTCCACGGTGAAGTAGCGGCCGATGAGCGATTCGTCGCCCTGAACGAGCACCGTGCGATGGTGCCGAGTGCGGCCTTGCAGAAGTCCGCCGCGTCGGGCGGCCTTCTCGATGAGCACCTCGTGCCGCGTGCCTAACAACGAGAGATTGCGGGCGCGTGTTGCATCGCGCACCGTAGCGACGAGCCGGTCGAGCCGGTCGGCGGCGACATCGTCGGGCACTGTGAGGTGCGCGGGCAGCCGCGTGGCCGGCGTTCCGTCGCGGAGCGAAAAACGGAACGTGTACGCGTCGTCGAATCCAATTTCGCGCACGGCGCTCAGCGTCTCCTCGAATTCATCATCCGTTTCGCCCGGGAAGCCGACGATGATGTCCGTGGTGAGCGCGACACCGGGGATGGCCGCGCGGATGCGCGCCACACAGTCGAAGTACGTTTCGCGTGTGTAGCGACGGAGCATGCGCTTGAGCGTGCGCGACGAGCCCGACTGCATGGGCAGGTGCACGTGCTCGCACACCGACGGCGTGTCCGCCATCGCCGCGATCGCCCGATCGGTGAAGTCGTTCGGATGCGGGCTCGTGAACCGGAGCCGCCGAATGCCCGGCACGTGCCCAACGCAACGCAAGAGATCCGCGAAATCATGCGCGCCATCGTGGTACGAGTTGACCGTTTGTCCGAGGAGCGTGATCTCGGTGATCCCCTGCTCTGCCACTGCACGCGCCTCGCGTTCGACGTCGGCCAATGTACGACTGCGTTCCGGTCCGCGCGTCATCGGAACTATGCAATAGGTGCATTTGTAATCGCAGCCGCGCTGCACCGGGATCCAGGCGCGCACGCCGTCGAAGCGGCGTGCGTGAAAATCCTCGTAGTGTTCCTCGAGGTCGAACGCGACATTGGCGACGCGCTCCCCGCGGCGCGCGCCCTCGATCAGCGCCGGCAGCGCCCGATAACCGTCGGGGCCGACGACGAGCTGGACGTGGCGTGCGCGGTCGAGCAGAGCGGGTCCCAACCGCTGCGCCATGCAACCCGTGACGCCGAGCACCGTGTGCCGGCCCATGAAGCGCTTGAGCTCGCCCAGGCGGCCGATCACGCGCTGCTCAGCGTGATCGCGGATGGCGCACGTGTTGACGAGAATGACGTCCGCGCCATCGGGTCCGCCCACGGGCGTATAGCCGACTTCCTCCAGATGCCCGTACATGAGCTCAGAGTCGCTCACGTTCATCTGGCATCCGTAGGTTTCGATGTAGACGGTCTGACGGCGCTCAGCGCTCATTGATAGTGGCTATTCCTTTCCGAAGACTTTGCCCCTCTGTAGAAGGACAAAAGGATAACTACAACGATACAAGGGATGGGGACGATTGCGACGTAGGCGCCGGCGCACCGCTAAAAGCTAGCACTCCTCTGAGTGGGCGAACAATACGCCCTTCACGAGCTCGAGGCGCATGCGCACGCGTGTGCCACGGGATAGGGCATCCTCGGCCGGGATGACCGACAAATAGTCTTCCGTAAGACCACTTCGATGCGCGCGATCGCCAATGATGATGACGTCGGCCGAGCCACCGTCGCGCCGCGTTCGATAATCCGTGGCCAGCTTCACGCTCGCGGCGCGGAGCTCGTTCGCCCGGCGCGCGATGTCCGCGCTCGCGACCGGCTCCGCAATGCGCTGGGCGGCCGTGCCCGGGCGCGGCGAGTACGGGAACACGTGCAGGCTCGTGAACGGAAGCGATGACACGAGCGACATGGTCGCGCGGTGGTCGTCTTCGGTCTCGCCGGGAAAGCCCGCCATCACATCGGCGCCGAGCCCGAACACGGACGCGCCGCCGGCAATGCGCTCGATGGCGCGCGCATACGTGGACGCCGTATACCAGTGACGACCCATGCGGCGCAGCACGCGGTCGGCGCCCGACTGCAGCGGCGCATGCAGATACGGCACGAGTCCGCCATCGTGCGCACGGAGTCGTTCGCGCAACCGGTCATCCACCTCGGTGGCTTCGACGGACGACAACCGGAATCGCGCGCCCGGCACCGCGCGCGCGAGCGCATCCACGAGCTCGCCTAACGACGATCCGGAATCGCGGCCGTACGATCCGATGTGCACGCCCGTGAGCACGATTTCCGGATGGTGGTCCGCCAGCCGCCCGGCTTCGTCCACCAGATCCGGGAGCGGCCGGGAGCGATGTGCGCCGCGCGCGAGGGTGGTCGCGCAGAAGGTGCAGTGCTCGTCGCACCCATCCTGGATGCGGAGCAGCGCCCGCGTGCCCGTTTGCCGCGCCGGACGCGCGTCACCGGCCGCAATGCCTAACGCAGCTGCCACCTCGGCGCCGCCGGCGCCCGGAATCACGCGCGCCACGCTGGGCAGCGCCGCGATGCCATCCGGATCGCGCGCCGCCGCGCAGCCCATCACCACGCTCGCGATGCCCGGCCGCCGCCGTGCCGCCCGCCTAACGGCGTGCCGCAGGTCGGCCTCCGCCGCGGCGGTGACCGCGCAGCTGTTGAACACCGCTGCGTCGGCCTCCGCCGCGTCAGCTACCAGCTCCGCCCCGCCGCCCTCGAGCAGCGCGCGCACCACTTCGCTGTCGTACTGATTCGCCCGGCAGCCGAACGTCTGCAGATAGACTTTCATCCTGGCCGCCTAACTGACGTGCCCGGGCGGCGGCACCGCGAGCGTGCCGTCCGGCGGCGACGTCACGCTCGACGCCGGGACCTGCGTGCGCGGCGGCACGCACGGCAGCACGATGTGGAACTGGCTGCCCCGCCCCTCGGCGCTCTGCACCCAGATGCGCCCGCCATGCGCCTCCACCGCCATCTTGCAGAAGGTGAGGCCGAGCCCCGAGCTGCGCACGCGCGGCGTCTCCGGACGCTTCACGCGCTCGAAGCGCAGGAAGATGATCTCGTGATACTCGGGCGGAATACCGGGCCCATCGTCGGCCACCGTGAACAACACGCCGCCCGACGTATCGCGCCGACCCGTGAGCGAGATCGACACGCCCCGCGGGCTGTGCGTGAGCGCGTTCTGAATCAAGTTGCCGAACACGCGCCGCAACAACCCCAGGTCGCCCTGGAACAGCGGCGCCTCGTCGCTCGTGTCCACCGACACGCGCGCGCCATCCTGGCGAAACCGCATGGCCCATTCGTCCGACACCGACACGAGAAACGCGCGCGGCGCGATGGGCTGGAGCTCGAGCGACACCGCGGCTTCCTCGAGTCGCGCCACCTCCAGCAAGTCCTCGATGAGCGCCAGCAGATCCTCGGCTTTTCCTTCGGCGTCGCCTAACGCGCGGCGCATCTCGGGCGAGTAGACGCCGAAGTCGCCGTCGAGCGCCATTTCCAGCGACGCCAGCACCGACGTGAGCGGCGTCTTGAGGTCGTGCACGATCATCTTCATGAGATCGTCGCGCAGCTTCTGCAGCTCGCGCAGCTTGCGATAGCTCTGCTCGAGCGCATCGGTCGCGAACTTCAACCGCAGCAGTGAGCGCACGCGCGCGCCCAACACCTGGCGGTTGTGCGGCTTGGTGAGGAAGTCGTCGCCGCCGGCTTCGATGGCCTTCACGCGATCGGTCGTGTCGTTGAGCGCCGTGACGAAGATGACCGGGATGCGCGCCGTGCGCGGATCGCGCTTGAGCCGGCGGCACACCTCGAATCCCGTCGCGCGGTCGTCGCAGCCTAACGAGCCGGCGGGCATGGACACGTCGAGGATGCAGAGATCGGGGTGTTCGTCGAAGCACGCCGCGAGCGCCGTCGGACCGTCCACCGTGCCCTTCACGCGATAGCCGAGGGCCGTCAGCTGATCGGACAACAACTCGACGTTGGCGGGCACGTCGTCCGCCACCACGATCAGCGGCGTCTGGGTGGCAGCCTCGGTCACGACGTCAACCGCTCAGGGGCGCACCATGAAGCCGAACTCCGCGGTCCAGGCATGCTCGCTCACGCCGGGCAATCCGGTCCGGCTGGAGCGGATCAGCGTGAAGTCGATGCGCGAGCGTCCTTGCGAGAGCAGAAACCCGAGACCGCCCGAATACGACGACTCGAAGATCTTGGACGAGTCCACGAGGAACGGCAGGCCGCGGTGCTGGTAGCCGACGCGGATGGCCACCGGTGCGCCTAACGCAACCGGGCCTTTGAACTCGGCGCCGCCGCCGTACGTCCACGTGTTGGTGATCAGCAGGCCCGGCTGGCCTAACCCGTTCATGCTCGACCAGCCGTCCCAGTCGGTATGGAACGCGACCACGACGCCGGGAAATCCCGTGAACGTGATGCCCGCGCCCGCGCGCTTGGGAGCCGTGGCGCGTGTGAGCACGGTGTCGTTGCGGTACGCCGTGAGCCGGCCGCCGAGTCGTCCCGAGACGCCGATGGCCAGCTGCCCCCCGGCCTGGAACATGATGCCGCCGCTCGCGCCGATGCCCGAATACGAGAGGCGCGATTGCTGCGAGAACGTCTGGACGGTGGTGTCCTGCGACGTCCGCATGATGGTCAGGTTGTTGTCGCCCGAAAAAATGTCGGCGGACACGCCTAACCAGAGCGAGTTGAACACCGCCACCGAAAACCCGGGCTTCACATCATTGATCGCGCCGGACACCTTGAAGTTTTCGGTGAACTGGACGCTGTCGCTGGCGAAGTGGTCGAACCCGCTCCGCGTGGTCTCCCACGTGCGGTCCAGCAGCGTCGAGAGCGACAACCCCGCGGTGACGCGGCTGCCGATGTTGATCGCGCCCGCCATGAGCGGGAAGCGGCTGGTGGTGGTATGGTCGGTCTGGCCGTTGGCGTTCACCGACCGGAACTCGGGCGCGTACTCGACGTAGATACCCGGGCGGATCCACCCCGCGATCGCCGCGGGATTGAGCGCCGATTGCGCGTCCGTCTCGGACGGACCGCCGCCTAACGCGGCCGCGGCGGCGCTCATCTGCCCGGGCGGATACCCGAAGCCCTGCGTGCTCACGGTGCCCTGCGCGCGGGCCGTTGCGGCCGCCGCGAGCGACGCCGCGACGAGAAGCGCGGTTGGGATGAATCGCGTTCGCATCACGGAAGTCCGAACCCGCTCCTGGGAATGTAGCTGATCTCGATGCGCGGCCGCAGCGTACTGTCCGCCGCCGCGCTCGAGTAGAAGAGATACTGTCGCGGCTCGAACCCTTCACCGGTCGACTCGAGCACGATGGCCCGCTGCGAGTGCAGCGGCCCCTGGCGTCGCCACAACGTGAAGACACCCACCAGCGGAATGGTATCGGGCCGCGCGACGTCGGGGTGGAAGTTGATCGTCGGCACGCCCGTGATGCCTAACGAGCTGGGTGACGCCGCGAGCACGGTGGCCGCCGCGATGTTCGTCACGCCAGGCGACGCCTGCACCACCCCAGTTTGCAGCAGCACCGTATCGGCCGTGTCGGCCGTACCGAAATCGACGTTCGCGATCTGCTGCAGGATCAGGTTCGCGCGCACGATCGTCGCCGATGAATCGATGAGCGCCGACGGCACGCCGAACCGCATGTAGATGCGGTAGCCCGGGATGCCGCCCGCCGCCAGAATGCCGGGCGCCGGCGGCGGCGTCCCTTTCAACACGAGATCGTAGTCGGCCAGACTGCTGAACGGCGGGGCGCCCGCGGTGTGCGTGTTTACGTTGCGCTGCGTGAACGCCTTGGTCGTGTCCGAAAAGCCGAAGTAGAAGAGCGTCGCGGGCAGGCCGCCATCGGAGCTGCCGATCCGGAGCTGCGTCGACTTCTTGGTCTGGATGCGAATGCCTAACCGAATCCGCTTGCCGTCGCGGACGTGCTCCGCCACCCACCCCGTGTCGAGCCGAATGCTGATCGCGCCCTTCACCGAGTCGCGCGGTACCGCGCGCGATGCGATCGGCGGGTTGGCAAGCTGCGCGTGGACCGCCGCCGTGTCGAGGTCCGCCGCGTTCGCGTCCACGTCGAACACCTGGAACGTCACGGTGTCCGGCACGAGAATCGTGTCGCGCGTGCTGTCGGTGGGGGCGATGACCGTAAACTTGATGCCGCTCGAATCGACGCGCGTGATCGGCTTGGGCGCCGCGAGCGTGTCCGTGTCGGGCAAAATCCGGATGAGCGAATCGAACCGGACGATCGCGGCTGTCTGCACCGAGTCCCCGCCCTGCACGTAGTTCGCGACCAGCAGCTGCTGCTCGGTGCCCAACGGCGGGATGCCGACCACGTTGGTCATCGTGTCGAACGCATCGGTGCCGGACAGGACGATGTCCTTGACGGTAAGGGTGTCCGGACACAACGACGGACACGCCGCACCACCGGCGAGATTCTCCTGACACGCACCGACCACGGTGGCGATGCCGACCAGTACGCTCAGGAAGAGCAGCGTGCGACCTGGCTTACGAGAAACGGGCACTCCGACCTTCCACGGAGAGATGGTTCTGGTGCGCCGGACTCATCGTCCTCACGGGAACGACGCGACGGCCTGTCACGAACGGTCGAGCGAATGCGGCGTGAACGGAGACGGCAGGAGCGATGCGATGGACCAACGCGACTCGCCGCCTCGACTGGTACAGCTTACCACCTCGAGACGCGGGCCGAGCTCGGCCAAGACTTGACGGCAGATACCACACGGCGGCGCAGGTTCAGCTGCGTTCGTCGCGATGACCAAGGCAACAAAGTCGCGCGCACCGTCTGCGACGGCCGTCGCTATCGCCACGCGCTCGGCGCACATCGACGCCGGATACGATGCGTTCTCCACGTTGCACCCGGAGTAGATGCGCCCGTCGCTCGACCGAACTGCGGCGCCCACGCGAAACCGCGAGTACGGCGCGTACGCATGATCGAGGGCCGCAAAGGCCATCGCGCGCAGCTCGCGCCAGTCCGCATCCGATGTCTCGGAGGACACGCCGACGAGAGTGGCGCCGGAAACTCTATGCTTCACGCGGCGAGCAACTCCGCGAGGAACGACACGCCGTGATCGCGAAAATCGACCCCCAACCATTCTCCGACGGTCACACCGACGTCGGAGAATGTGGATCGTTCACCGAGCGATCGCGGATGGACGCGCGGGCCCGCAACGAGAAGGGGCACGCGCTCGCGTGCGTGATCGGTGGATGATGTGGTCGGGTCGTTCCCGTGATCGGCCGTCAAGAAAAGCAAGTCGTCCTCGCGAAGTGCGCCTTCGATGCCGGGGAGCGCGGAGTCGAACGCCCGCAGTCCTTCATAGAACCCCGATACGTCGTTTCGGTGCCCCCAAAGCTGGTCGAAATCTACTAGGTTGGCGAAGAGCAGCCCACCATGCATCGCCTCGAGCGCGCGATGAATTTCAGCGATGCCTGCCGCGTTGTCAGCCGTATGGACCGACGCGATCGCCCGTCGGGCGAACAGATCATCCACCTTCCCGACACCCATACGCACAATGCCGCGCTCGGCGAGGGCATCGAGCAGTGTGCGCTCAGGCGGAGCGATCGCGAAGTCACGGCGTGCAGCGGTGCGCCGATAGGAACCCGCCTCACCGGTGAACGGACGGGCGATCACTCGTGAGACGTCGTTCGGCGCGACCAGCATCGCCCGCGCAATCTCGCAGGCGGCGTACAGCTCATCGAGTGGCACCACGCGCTCGTGCGCGGCCACCTGAAACACCGAGTCCGCGCTCGTATACAGAATCCATCGGCCTGTACGCTCGTGCTCGGCGCCGAACCGGACAATGACTTCGGTTCCGCTCGCTGCGATGTTGCCCAACACACCGCGACCCGTCCGCTCCACGAACTCGTTCACGACCTGATCGGGAAACCCATCAGGATACGTAGGGAACGGTCGCTCGAGGTGCACGCCCGCGATCTCCCAATGTCCCGTGGTGCTGTCCTTCCCCTCCGACGCAGGACGCATCGCACCCCACGCGGCGCGCGGACTAAGGGCGGGCTCGACGCCGGCGAGCGGCGCGATGCAGCCGAGGCCGAGTCGCGCAAGGTTGGGCAGATCGAATCCGCCCACGGCGCGAGAGAGATTGCCCAACGTGTTGCTCCCAGTGTCGCCGTATTTGGCGGCGTCCGGCGCTTCGCCGATGCCCACGCCGTCGAGCACGAGAATGATCGCTCGGCGCGTCACGACGCGCTCACGTACCGGCGCGGCAGACGCGACTTGAGCCCGGTCAGCACTTCGTAAGGCGAGAGATCGGCCTCGCGCGCAACGGACTCGACGTCGCGCACGCGATCGCCGTCGCGTCCGATGAGCGTGACCACATCACCCACGTCGCAGGCGATGTCGGTCACGTCGGCCATCGTCATGTCCATGGTGACGACACCAACGACGGGCGCGCAGCGGCCGCGCAGCAAGACGTGCGTGCGGTTGCCGAATACGCGCCGGTAGCCGTCGGCGTAGCCGAGTGGAAGCGTCGCGATGCGGCGGGTGCCGGATGCGCGATGCGTCGCGTCGTAGCTCACCGAGTCGCCGTCAAGAATAGTATGGAGCTCGGCGATGCGCGCGCGGACGCTCACGACTGGCTCCGGTTGGACGAGCGCGTGCGGTCCGCTACCGACTCCGTACAGAAAAATCCCCGGACGGCCGAGCGACCAGTGCGACTTGGTCGTGCGCGCGAGTGCCGCCGAGTTCTCGGCGTGGAGCAACGCGGGTCGAGCAGGCAGCGCGGCGATCGCGCGCTCGAAGCGCCGTTCCTGTTCGGCGAGCGAGCCGTCGTCCAATTCGGCCGAATGAAAATGGGTGAATGCGCCTTGTGGCGGCGCGGCGCGCAGCAGGGCGCCCAGTTGGCCCACCTCATCCCAGTGCACGCCGGCGCGGTGCATGCCGGTGTCGATCGCGAGGTGCCAATCCTCGCGACCGGCGCCGAGCGCGCGCCATGCGTCGATCTGCTCGGTGGTGCCGAGGGCCGGCGTTAGGCGGGCGGCGCGCAGGTCGGCGAGCTCGTCGGGCAGTGGCGGTGTGAAAACGATGATGGGCCGATCGATGCCTGCGTCGCGGAGCTCGCGTCCTTCCTCGAGCGTCGCGACGCCGAAGCCCCAGGGCGAAAGCGGTTCGAGTGCGCGCGCCGCGGCCACGGCGCCGGTCCCGTAGGCATCGGCCTTGATCATCGGGAGGAGCGCGGCGGCGCGGGCGGCCATCACGGCCCCATTGCGGCGTAACGCGCCCAGATCGATTTCGACCCAGGCGCGTGTCATCGACTCTCGCGTTGACGCATCATCGTTCGGGCGGGTAGTATACCGGCCCGGGAGGAACGATGCAAGCTAAATCAACGCTTGAAGATGCGCTCGCACTCATGCGCGATTTGCGCGCGCGCTGCGACTGGGATCGCGCGCAGACGCACGAGTCGCTGCGACCGTATCTGATCGAAGAGACGCACGAGCTGGACGACGCCATCCGCAGCGGCGACGTGGATGCCATGCGCGAAGAGTTAGGCGACGTGCTGCTCCAGGTGCTGTTCCATTCGGTGCTCGCCGAAGAAGATGGTGCCTTCGACGCGCATGACGTTGCCGGCGGTCTGATCGACAAGATGAAGCGGCGTCATCCGCACCTCTATGGAGGCGGCCCCAAGGAACGCTGGGAGACAATGAAGGCAAAGTCGCGCGGCTCGCTCACCGAGGGTCTGCCATCAGGTCTCCCCGCCCTCCATCGCGCGCAACGGCTTCAGGATCGAGCTGCCGGTGTCGGGTTCGACTGGCCGGACGTCGAGGGACCGGCGCTCAAGGTGGAGGAAGAGCTGGCCGAAGTGCGCGAGCAGTTGGCGCGTCCACAGGATGCCGAGGCACGCGATGCGCTCGAGGACGAGTTAGGCGACCTCTTGTTCGCGGTAGTGAACCTGTGCCGCCGGGCGAACGTTCACGCCGCTGTGGCGTTAGACCGCGCGAACCAGAAATTCGTGCGCCGGTTCGAGGCGATGGAGCAGATTGCAGC
>DATEKK010000256.1:0-16287 GCA_035277485.1 Gemmatimonadaceae bacterium | reverse complement strand
GAAGTAGCGCTTGAGCTTGAGGAACTGCTTCTCGTACACGTGCCAGCTCACGACCGCGGCCGCGAACGTGAGCAGGCCGCACAGCAGGCCTAACGCAAGCGACGACACGATGTGCGAACCGAACACCGCCGGCACGCGGTTCCCCCGAAAGACCAGCGGCTGCACGTGCGCCCAGATGGGCACGTGGAAGACGTACATCGCATAACTATATTTGCCTAACGCACGCAGCCACCGCGCGCCGAGCACGCGGGCCGGCATCCTGCCGCGCACCGCCGTCGCACCCGCGGCCACGACACCGCCCCATCCGATCGCCATGATCGTGTACCCGGGACCTTCCTCCCACCCGCCGTACGTCCACAGGCCGCCCTGTCGAAGGAACACGGCGATCGTGATCGCCGCGGCCATCACGCCGAGTCCCATGAACATGCGCGAACCCACGTGCGCGATGCGGCGGTCGGCAAGCACGAGCGCGAGCAGCGCGCCCACTGCCAGCGAATCGAGCCGCGCCGGCGTGAGCGCGTATGCTGCGATCGGGGCCGCGTGGTGCGCGCGCAGCCACAACCGGAAGATCGGCGCGCCGACGAGAATCGCCCCGCACACGATCGCCAACCGCCGCCGCGTCAACAGCAGCACGAGCGTTGGCCACACGAGATAAAATTGCTCCTCGACGGCCAACGACCAGAACGGTCCGGTCCAGAAATAGTTAGGCGGCTCGGTGCGCCTCACGAACGCGAGCCACCAATTGTCCAGATAACTCCACCACCACCCCTGCTCGCGCCAGAGATAATGGTCGTTGCCCGTCGTGCCGTGGCGGACGACGAGCAGGAAGTACACGGCGAGAAACCCGTAGTACAGGGGGAAGATGCGCAGCGCTCGTCGCCCGTAGAACGTACGGTAATAGTGCGGCGCGCCCTTCGCGTCGAGCAGCAGTGTCGTGATCAGCAGGCCCGACAACACGAAGAACAGGTCGACGCCCGCCCAACCCGCGCCTAACACGCGATGGACGACGCGATCGCCCGCGGTGACGTCGGGCATGCGCAGCGAGAAGTGAAACGCCATCACCGCGAGAATCGCCAGGCCGCGCACACCGTCCAGCGCCGGCACATGGCGCCGCGCGGGGTGAAATGCCGTCGGCTCTGCCATGGATTCCGCTAGCGACTGCCAGGAGTGTGCCGCCCGCCCTGACCGGCGCGGACCGCGCTGACCACCGCATGGCCCTGCGCGTCATCTCAACGAGTTCTTCACATCCCGAGGCGGCCGCTCGGCTGGCGGGCCTTGGATCAAGTGCGTAGATACACCAGCACCGCCGTGCCCTCACACTGCTGCGCCCGTTTGCGATGACCACCGCCCAACGCCCAACCGTCCTCGATCGCGCCAACGTACTGGCGGTCGTGCGCCGCCTGTTCGGCCTGGGACTGCTCGCACTCGGCGGCGTCATCGTGACGCTCACGCTCATCGCCGTCGTGCAGCTGATGAGCCGGAGCCAGATTCTCCAGGGAAGGCAGGTGACGCTGCTCGCGCGCGAAGTGAACACGCTGCTCCTCGATCGACAATCCGGCGTGCGCGGCTATTTGCTCACGACGGACACGATGGCACTCGCGCCCGAGATCGCCGGACGGGCGCACTTCTATCGCACGCTCGACTCGCTGCGGGCGATCACAGCGGACGATACCGCGTCACAGGCACGTATCGATCAGTTGCGCGCACTGGTCACGCGGTGGGAGACGACGTTCGTGCGCCCGGAGCTCGCAGCGGCCCGCGGCGGCGATTTCGATGCCGCGCGACGCATCGCGACGCGCAGCCTCGCACTCACCGACAGCGCGCGCGCGGTCTCCGCGTTCCTGGTCGCGCATGCCGTGGATCAATTGCGCGCGCGCGATCGCAGCATGGTCGCGCTGCGCTGGGCATCCGCGGGCACGCTCGTGCTCGAGATCACGCTCTTGTTCATGATCATGCGGCGCATGCGCTCGCGACTCCTCGTGCAAGCCGAGGAGATGTTCCTGCAGCAGGAGCACCTGGAGCTCCAGGCCACGCAGCTCGAGGAGCAGCAGGCCGAGCTCGAGCAGCAAATGCAGGCGATGCAGCAGCTCACGGGCGAGCTGGAGACGTCCAACGATGAGTTAGGCACAGCGCTCGATGAGGCGGCCAAGGCCGGCGAGGCGCTCCGCGAGCGCGACGCCGAGCTGCGCCGGACCAACGCACGGCTCGGTGCGCTATTCGACGCCGCGCCTCTCGCGGTGTGTGCGGTGGATGCCCAGGGCATCGTGCAGCGGTGGAATCCGGCCGCCGAACATATGTTCGGATGGACCGAAGCCGAGGCCGTTGGGCAGCGGCTGCCGATGTTTCCGGGCAACGCGGTGCTCCCGGTTCGCGACGGGGACGAGCGCACGGTGAAGACGGACGTACCGGGCGTGGCGACGCGCAAGGACGGCGGCACGTTCGAGGTGAGCATGTCGTGGGGACCGCTCGATGGCGAGCCGGCCTACGTCGTGACTTTCGCCGACATGACGGATCGGAAGCGCCTCGAGGCGCAGCTGATGCAGGCGCAGAAGATGGAAGCGGTGGGGCGGCTCGCCGGCGGTGTGGCGCACGACTTCAACAACATGCTGACGGCGATCAAGAGCTACAGCCAGCTCCTGCTGCAGGACGTGGCGGCCGACGACGCGCGCCACAAGGACATCCAGGAGATCGACCTGGCGGCCGACCGCGCCGCGCGCCTAACGCGACAGTTGCTCGCGTTCAGCCGGCAGCAGATGCTGCAGCCGCGCGTGCTGGACGTGAACCAGACGGTGAGCGAGCTCGAGAAGATGCTGCAGCGGCTGCTGCTCAAGGACATCACGCTCAGCACGCGGCTTTTGCCCGACCTGCACGCGGTGCGCGCCGATGCCGGACAGCTCGAGCAAGTGATCGTCAACCTCGTGGTGAACGCGCGCGACGCGATGCCGGACGGCGGCCGCCTGACGGTCCGCACGCAGAACGTCACCATCGACGCGGCGTCGGCGCGCGAGGGATGGTCGTTCGAGGTCCGTCCCGGCGAGTACGTGCTGATCTCGGTGACGGACACGGGACACGGCATGGACGCGGCGACGCAGTCGCGGATCTTCGAACCGTTCTTCACCACCAAGGACCGTCACAAGGGAACGGGCCTCGGACTCTCGACGGTCTATGGGATCGTCAAGCAATCGGGCGGATACATCCGCGTCATCAGCGAGCCCGGCCAAGGGTCGGTGTTCGAGGTGTACTTGCCCGTCGCCGACGGTTCGGTCTCGCCGGCCGGACAGCCCGCGCGACCCGCGACGAGCGGCGGCAGTGAAACGGTGCTCGTGGTGGAAGACGACGACGGCATCCGCGCGGTGATCAAGCGCATTCTCGAGCGCGCGGGCCATCGCGTGATGGAAGCGACGAACGGCGCCGAGGCGCTGCGGATCTGCGAGGCGTCGGGCGATGCGATCGATCTGGTGCTGTCGGACATCGCCATGCCGGAGATGCAGGGGCCCGATCTGGCGCGGCGCATCCGCGAGCGGCATCCCGGCATGGCGATGCTGCTCATGTCGGGCTACGCCGAGAGCGCCACGCAGCAGGATGGCATACTCGGCGAGGGCGTCGAGTTCCTGGGCAAGCCGTTTTCGCCGGACGCGCTGACGCGCAAGATCCGGCACATCCTCGACGGCGCCGCCTAACGCCTGACGCCGTGCGCCGCGGTCATTCGTGGCGCAGCGCGACCATCGGGTCGACGCGCGTGGCCCGCCGCGCCGGCACCAGCGCCGCCAGGAGTCCCACCAGCGCCAGGCCCGCGACGGTGCACACGAAGGTCGGCACGTCGGTGGGGCTCACGTCGTACAGCATGGTCCGCATCACGCGCGTGAGACCGAGCGCGATGACGATGCCGGCCGCCGCCCCCGCGGCGACGAGCCGCAGGTGCTCGCGCAGCACCATGCGCAGCACGTCGCGCGAGCGTGCGCCTAACGCAACGCGGATGCCGAACTCCCGCGTGCGGCGGGTCACCGTGTAGGCCGCGAGCCCGTACATCCCGATCGCCGCCAGCGTCATCGCGACGGCGGCGAAGAGTGAGACGAGCGCCATCGTCAGCCGGCGCGCGGCCGTCTGCCGCTCGATCAACTGCTCGAGGCTCACGATCTCGCCGATCGGCTGCTGCGGATCGGCGCGCAGCACGGCATCACGGACCGCGCCCGCGAGATGTAGCGGGCGCGCCGACGCGCGCACGGCCAGCCACATCTGCGCCGCCGCGTCGGTCTGCGTCACCGGGAGATACAGTTCCGGCTGCGGCGGATGATCGATCGCACCCGATCTGAGCGCGGCAATCTCGCCGATCACGGTCGCCGTTCCGGCGGCGCCGCCGGGTGCGTGCACCGGCATCTGCTTGCCGATCGGCGACACGCCGGGCCACAGCCGCTTGGCGAGCAGGTCGTTCACGATCGCGACTTTCGGCGCGTCGGCCCGATCGGCCGGACCGAACACGCGACCGCCTAACAATGGAATGCGCAGCGTCTTGAAGTACCCGGCATCCACGTTGTCGAGCCCCACGATCAGGGTCTGCTCGGGATCATCCGGACGCACCTCGCGCGGATCCATGCCCAACATCATCGACGCGCCGCTGAGCGGGAGCGTCCGCGACAACGACGCGCCCATGACGCCGGGTTGACGCAGCAGGTCGCTCTCGACCTGATCGAAGAAATCGCGCTGCTGCTGCACGCCGGGATACCGCGACGGCGTGAGGCGGATGCGCGCGGCGAGCACGTTGTGCGGATCGAATCCCGGCTGAATCTCGCTCAGCCGGATGAAGCTCCGGACGAGCAAGCCTGCGCCGACGAGCAGGACCAGCGCCAGCGCCATCTCGACCACGACGAGCGCGCCGTGCGTGCGGCGGCGCGCACCGATGCTCGCGGCGGAATCGTCGCGCAGCGTCCGTTCGACGTCCGGCGCGGCGGCCCTGAGCGCGGGCAAGAGCGAGAACGCGACGCCGGTGGCGACGGCCAGGAGCAGCGTGAAGACGAGCACG
This sequence comes from Gemmatimonadaceae bacterium, assembly GCA_035277485.1. Classification (GTDB taxonomy): domain Bacteria; phylum Gemmatimonadota; class Gemmatimonadetes; order Gemmatimonadales; family Gemmatimonadaceae; genus JADGGM01. The sequence continues at coordinate 11,267 of DATEKK010000256.1, read as the reverse complement.
CGGGCGTCGATCCCGATCGCGCCGACGCGCGGCAGCACGCCGGGCCACGCGGCGAGCAGGGCCTCGAGCCCGAAGGCGCCTAACGCGAGCCCCACGGCCCCGGCGGCCAGCGACAACAGCACGCTCTCGGTGAGCAGCTGTCGCACGATGCGCCCCCGTCCCGCGCCTAACGCACGGCGCACGGCGATCTCGCGCCGGCGCCCGCTGGCCCGCGCCACCAGGAGTCCGGCGGCGTTCACGCACGCGATGAGCATCACCACGCCCACCGCGCCGAACAGCACGAGGATCGACGTGCGCCCGCTGCCCACCACGCTGCGGCTCAACGGCTGGAGCTGGAAGTTCGCCTCCTCGAATCCGGCTTTCGGTCCGCCGGCCGGCGGCCCGCCACCGCCGGGGCCGCCGGCCGAGCGCGCGACGATTTCGCGGCGCACGGGGCCCGCACCCGGCACACCAGCCTTCGATGCAGACGCCGATGCCGATGCCGCATCCAGCCGGTGGCCGAGCGTCGCGAGATCGGCGCCCGCACGCTCCATCGTCGCACCCGGCGCCAACCGCGCGACCACGTTGAACGCGAAATAGTGCTCGTTCACTTCGATTTGTGGGTCATCGGCGAATGCGACGCCGATGGGCAGCCAGAGCTCGGTCCGGTCGTCGGGAAACTGCGCCGCCGGCGGAAGCACGCCGATCACGGTGTATGCGCGACCGTCGAGCGTGATCGTCCTGCCTAACACAGACCGGTCGCGGCCGTAGCGTCCCGACCACGTGGCGTAGCTGAGCATCGTCACGGGCTGGTGCACATCGGCGGGACCGAACGCGCGCCCGATGGCCGGCTGAATGGCGAGCACCGAAAACATCTCGGGCGAGACGGCGGCGGCCTGCACTTCCACCGGGTCGCCGAGGCCGGTCATGTTCGCGCGACGCGTCGTGTACGCGGCCACGCCCGCGAAATCCCGGCGCATGTTCCCCACGTCGAGCACGTACGGATACGACAAGCCGAGACGAAAGCTCCCGCCTAACCCGCTTGTCCACACGTCGACCAGCCGGTCCGACTGCGGGTACGGCAACGGCCGCAGCAGCACGGCGTCGACGACGCTGAAGATCGCCGTGCTGGCGCCGATGCCCAACGCGAGCGTGAGCACGGTGACGGCGGCGAAGCCTGGGCTCCGAAGGAGCGTGCGAACCGCGAAGCGGAGGTCGTTGAGCATGGGGAGCCAACTCCGACGGCGGAGTACGGTCGCGCGGCGTATCCGCGCAGTCACCACGCATCATGACCTTCCGCGCGCGGTTGCGCTACTCGGGCGGCGGCTCCGTGAGACCCGACCCCGTGGGCGACGCGCTCCGCACCTCGATCGGCAGCGCCACCTCGCGATCCAGTGCCAACGGCACGAGCCACCGCACGTTGTCGATCACGTTCGGCGGCAGCTCGGTCACCGGCACCCGAAACACCCGCTGGTCCTCGGCCGTGTGCGCGTGCAGCGCGGCGTCGTCGAACGCGCGGACGACGTGCATGGTGTACTGCGCGTCGTGCCAGACGAGCACTGGATGCCAGTCCGCCACCTCGACGCCCGCCTCCTCGCGCACCTCGCGCCGCGCGGCATCCTCGGCGCGCTCGCCGGGCTCGAGCTTCCCGCCTAACGCATTGACGCGCCCCGCCTGCCACGCGGGACGCGTCTTCTCCACGAGCACGATCTGTTCGCGATCGGCCGTGAACAGCAGCGCAAGGACGTAATGGTACACGAGGGGCCGAGACGCGCGTGCCTAACGGAGCGCGATTCCCTGCTATTGGTACATGATGAACACCGGGATCGGCTTCAGCTTCACCACCTGCTCCGGCGTCAACATCGGCTTGTCGTTCTTGTAGAACAACTTGAAGCCCGCGAACTGCACCGGGTGGTCGAAAATGTAGTGCAGGTACGAGCTGCGCTTGAGGTGCGGCGCGCCGAACCCGTCCATGTCGATCACCATCTGCACGCGCGGATCGAGGTGGATCCGCTCGTGATTCGTCAGCATCGGCCGCGTGAACCGGTGTACGATCAGCATCTTGGGCGGCAACTGGTACTGCGTGACTAACGCTGCCAGCGTGTCCGCCGCCATGTTCACCTGCGATGCGTCCATCGTCCCGATCACGTGCCCCGGCACCTTGCTGGACGACATCGCGAACTCGGGATCGAGCGCCAGATGCACCGTTGGGCGCTTAAGGTACTTGATGAGCGGCGCGATCTCGCTGCGCACCGAGCTCCGGCCTACCTGCACGTCGAGAATCAACAAATACCCGCGGCGCTCGGCCCACGACGCCACCTTGTCGATCACCGAATCGGGCATCCGCGCGCGATACATCCCGTCGCGGCCCGCACTGCCCTGCGCCACCGTCACGATGAGCTCGAGCGCCGGCAGCACAGGCGTCGCACTGTCCGCGCGGAGATACGCATCGGACTGGCGCTGCAATCGCGCGAGCATCGAATCGGGATCGATCTCGCCGAGAATGCCCATCCGCTTGGAGAACGGATTGCCGTAGTACGCAACCACCCGGCATCCCGGAAACAACGATCCCGCGAGCGGCGCCTGGCCCAGCGCTCGCTGCGCGACCTCGCCGTGCCACGACGCGGGTTGCGCCGCGACGGCCGGCACCGCGTGACGCGTGTGCCGCGCGTGATGGCGGCCGGTCGTGTGCGCCCGCGGCGCGCCATCGTGCGTGCTGTCGGCAGCGCCTAACGAATCGGCGGACGCGAGCCGGAGGCTGTCCTGCTGCACGCGGCGGATGGAGTCGGCGCGCGCCGAGTCGCTGTCGGCGCGGATCTGCGCCAGCACGCTCGCCATGCGCGTGTCCGACTGACAGCGCTGCTGGAGACGCGCGGTCACCGCACGCGCCGAGTCGAGCATCGTGTCCGCGTGCGTCAGAGGAGCCGATGCCGCGGCACGACGCCCGGCAGACGCGTGCGGCGGGTCGCTCCGCGCGTCGCTGCATGCAACGAATACGGCGAGCGCCGCGAGCGCTCCGATCGCGCGAGGAATCAGGCGTCCCCTCGCATGGTGGTTGGGTCCAATCCCTCGCGCGTGCACCACGCCTCATAGACTAGCGGTGAAATTTCGGATGGCTTGATCTCGCTGCGGCCGCCCCAGAACACGTTCGTGTAGCTCACATCGATGGACGCTTCCGCGAGATGCGCGTCAATCGCATCCTTGTGCGCCAAGACGGTCGCTTTGTCGGTGCCGTGTGCGACGGCCATGATGTTCACGTTCGCGAACGCCGGCCCACCCTCGCGCCAATACGCGTGCGTGAGGATGTGATGACGCCCGACTTCGCATCCCGCCTCGAGCTCGCGTCCCGCCGGCACGCGCCAATGGAAGAGCGCGTTGTATCGCGTGACGCGCGTCCCCGCCGCCGACGGCTTCACGTGCTCGAGGAACGTCGAGAAGCGTCCGATCACGCCGCGCTCATCGAGCGCTCGTGCGACGCGCAAGAATTCGTGCATCGACACGCCCGCCTCTGCGGCGCGCGCTTGCCACGGGTTCTCGACGATCTCGTCCACCGCCAGCTCGCGCTTGAGCCGCTCGAGCACACGCCACTCGAGTTCCGTTAGGCGAACAATGTGCGTATCGAGAACGCGCCCCGGCTCCTCCGACCGGCTTCCCGGCTCCATGCCCCGCCGCCGCACGTGCCCCACGCCGAGCGTGAACAACGCCTTGGCCGGCATGAGGAGAAACGCGTCCGCCCCCACACGCTGCGCGAGATACTCGGCGTGCCGCGGCATGGCGAATCCTTGCGGCACCTTGAGCGTGGTCCACAACCGATAGCTCGACCCTTCCGTCTCCGCATCGGTGGACCGGATCACCACGTGACCGGAGAATGGATCGTCGCGCACCATGTAGTCGAACGCGGCGTCGAGCTTGTCGGGCGGCACGCGCCACGCCACCAGCGCGCCGGGCGCGAGGTTGGTGGAGAGCAGCGTCTGGCGCACGCGCCGGATGGTGCCCGCCGCGAGCATGCCGCGCACGCGCTCGAGCACGGTGCCTAACGGAACGCCGGAGAGCCGCGCGATCTCGTCGAACGGATCGGCGTGGAATCCCGCCACACGATCCTCGGACACGGCGAGGATACGCGCGTTGACGGCGTCGGTGATTTCAGTGGGAACGGTGGATGCGGCCATGATCGCTGCCTACAACAATAATCACGAAGGTCGGGGCGCGCCGGTCACCAGAAGCGCGACACCGCGTAAATGAGGAGACCCGCCAGCCCGCCCACGAGCGTGCCGTTGATGCGGATGAACTGCAGGTCCCGTCCGATTGCCAGCTCAATGCGCCGCGACGTCGCGTCCGGGTCCCAGGCAGCCACCGTGTGCGCAATCAACTCGCCAACCTCGTGCCGGTACTGCTCCACGACCGTGAGCGACGCGTCCGTGATGAACCGGTCCAACTCGCTGAGCATGGCGTCGTTCGATCGCATCGCATCGGCGAACGAGACGAGGCCGCGCTCGAGCGCACCCGGCGGCGCCGAATCGCCTTCGGCCGGCTGACGGTCCGCGTAGCGCACGAGGCCCGTGCGCGCACTGCGCCAGATGGACGTCGCGATTTCATCGAGCACCGGCGCGCTGAACAGTTCTTCTTTGAGCGCTTCCGCCTTGGCGATCACCTCGGGCGACGTGCGCAGCTTGTCGGTGAAGCGAATCAGCGCTTCGTCGAATTTCGCGCGCAGCGGGTGATCCGGAGACTCGCGAACCTCTCGCAGCAGATTCTCGATCGCGCTCACGATTTTGAGGTAGATGCGCTCGTCGACCACCTCCGGCATCCACCACGGACTTTCTTCGGCGACCTTCACGCGGATGATCTCGCGATTCTCGCGCACCGATTGCTCGATGAGGCCGAGTGCGTCATCGAGCAGATCTTGGTGACGGCTGTCGGCCGTGATGAACGACAGGACCGAGCCGAGCACCGGAGCAACGCGCGTCGCGTGCACGCGCGCGGCGAGTCCGTCGCCGATCAGCCGGCGCGCGTCATCGTCGGGCAGCGCTTCGGCGGATCGCGCGAGCCCCAACGCCACCTGCCGTGCGATGAGCCGCGCGTTCGCCGGATTGGCGAGCCACGTCACGGCGCGCTCGGCGATGCGCATGGAGGCGAGGCGCCGCTCCACGACGTCGCGCGCCAAGAAATTGTACTGGACGAAGTTGCCTAACGTGCGCCCGATGCGGTCCTTTCGCGCCGCGACGATGGCCGTATGCGGAATCGGGATGCCGAGCGGATGACGAAAGAGAGCCGTGACGGCGAACCAGTCCGCGAGCCCGCCCACCATGGCGGCTTCTGCCGTCGCTCGAATGAATCCGAGCCATGGATAGCGGCTCTCGTACCATCGGGTGACGCCGAATATCGCGGTGGCCAAGACCAGCAGGCCGGTGGCCCGCCGCTTCATGCGGTCGAGCTGGGCCTGCCGGTCGGCGTCGTCGGGCCGCGCCAGCGGCATCGAAACGGGGGCGATCTGCTCGGTCACTAATCGAAATCAGTGGCCTTGGCGCCCCCGCGGCAAGCTTGCGTGTCTTTCGGCGCGCGCGGCGCCCTCGAGTCAGCGGATGATGTAGCCCGCCGCGAATCGAACGGTCGTCACATCGGCCGGTTGCGAGTACACCTGGGCCGACAGCTCGAACGCGTGCGACACATGTGCCGTCACGCCGCCAAAGACCACGGCGCGGGTGAGGTCCACCAGCACTTTGGTCGAATCCGTGAAGCCGTTGTCGTCCGTGAATCCGGTTTGGAAGCGCGGCTTGAGCCAATTGACACCGCCACCTGCCCAGAACGCCCACCGCCGATCGCGCGTCGTGAGCGAGAGGGTGCCTTCGCCGCCTACCTGGTATGGGTGAAAGGTGTCGTTCGACGGCGACGTCCCGAAGCACGGCGCGGCAGGATCGTTGGTTTGCAGACCTTTCTGCGGGCAGGTGATCGGCCCCTGCACTTGCCCAACGGTGCCATGCGCGCGCAGCAGCAGCGTGAGCGCACCGCCCCACGCCGACGGCAGCCGTTGGGCACGCGACAGCGCGAAGCTGCCGATGTTGGGCTTGGCGTCGTACAACTGAATGGGCGGGACATAGCTGCCCTCGAAAATGAATCCCGCCGGCAGGCCGATCATGATGCGCGGCCGGCCGAAGATCGGCGACAGACGCGTATTGTCGGACTTGCTCGCGAAGCAGATGTGCGTCTGCTGGAGGGCCGGGTTAGGCGTGGGCACGGGCTCGATCTCGAACGACACGCGCACCGCGCCGGGCGCCAGGCGCTCGGGCGCGGCGTCGACACCGAACGCGACGGGTGCTTCGTAGAACGCCAGCAGCTTCGCCTCGTTACTGTTTTCCGGCACGCGGCATTGCGCGGCCGCCGGTACCGCGGCGACCACGAACCCAACGACGGCAGCGGCGCCGCACATGCGCGCTCTGGCCGGGCGGACGAGTCGCGTGCGATGAGATGCGACCTCGTTCACTCGCGTCGGAACAGACATGTGCTCTCCATGTGTTGGGGGGACTGACTCAAGGGTGATCGAGCCCTTACAGACTCTGGCGAAGGAAACGCTGGACCTGCGGACGGTGGCTCCGTCCCGACGTGAGCCGCGTACCGTCGCCCAGAATCAGCACGAAGTCGCCGCCGAACCACGGTTGGGCTTCGACCACGCGATTCACGTTCACGAGCGTCGACCGATGGATGCGCAGGAATCGGCCGGGGGCGAGGCGGCGCTCGAGATTCGTGAGCGTCCCGCGCACCACGTGCGTGCGCGTGCCGAGATGAAGCCGCACGTGATTGTCCATTGCTTCCACCCAATCGATGTCGGCGATGCGCAGGAAGATGATGCGCCCGTCGACGCGGATGGCCAGGCGCTCCGGGTCCGAGCCTTCTCCGTTAGGCGGCGTGGCGGTGTCCGTGAGGCGCATGCCCGCGTCGTCGCGCGCGGTGGGCGGTTGGATCGATTTGACGCGCGCCAGCGCCGCCTGCAGCTGCTCCGGCTGGACGGGCTTCAGGAGATAGCCCACCGCGAACACGCCGAACGCGTCGAGGGCGTAGGCGTCGTGCGCCGTCACGAAAATCACCGCGGGCATCGACGCCGGTCCGATCTCGCGAACCACATCGAGGCCGCTCAGCTCGGGCATCTGGATGTCGAGCATCACCAGGGACGGCTCGAGCTCGCGCACCATGTTCACCGCATCGCGACCGTTGCCGCATTCGCCCGTGATGTGCACATCGGGGTGCGCCGACAGCAGCTCGCGCAGGTGCGTCCGCGCGAGGGGCTCGTCGTCCACGATCAGGGTGTCGAGACGCATCGTCATGCTACAACCTCCAGAATGGCCGGTGATGTGGACTCCGCGGCGTCGCGGAACGGGATTTCGATGCGGACCTCGAATCCGCCTTCGGGTCGTGCGCCTGCCTCGAACCGGTGCGCGTCGCCATACAGGTGGCGCAGCCGCGCCCGCGTGTTGCCTAACCCAACACCCCCGCCCGATGCCCTATCGTCCGCGCCGCGGCGCGAACGTGCAGCCGCTCCGGCGCCGATCCCATCATCGGTGACGGTCAAGAGCACCGTGTCCCCCTCGCGTTCGACGAGGACGCGCACCGATCCGCCGGACGCGCGCGGCGCGATCCCGTGATGGATGGAATTCTCGACTAACGGTTGCAGCAGGAAACTCGGCACCAGTGCGCGCCGCGCGCGCGGGTCGACGGCGAGGTCGACGCGCAGCCGATCCGAGAACCTGAACTGCTGGATCTCGACGTAGCGCCGCAAGAGCTCCAGCTCGCGCTCGAGCGACACCTCCTGCTCTTTCTCGCCGCGCAACGAGAATCTGAGCAGCTCGCTCAGGCCGGCCACCACGCGCTCGGCCGCGCGCGCGTCCGAGCGCAAGAGCGCCGTAATCGTGTTGAGTGTGTTGAACAGGAAATGCGGGTGCAGCTGCAACTCGAGACTCCTGAGTTGCGCGCGTGCGAGCGCGATCTCGAGCTGCTCGCGGTGCCGCGCCTGCTCGTGGTAGCTGCGGAGCAAGCGCGCCTGCCACGATGTCGCGTAGACGGCGACGCACCCGGAGACGGCGAGCAGCAGCACCTTGGCGCACTCATCGAGCGGGGACAGACCGTGGCCCACGGCCGCGTCAACCGGGTTCGCGGCGATCACGGTTCCCTTGGACACGAGCAGGCCTAACGCAAGCGCCGCGTATTCACCCACGGCGAGGGCGGCGGTGGTCGCCGCGAGTCGTGTCGACGAGGTGATGGGCCGCGACGCGAGCACTGCGAAGTAGGCCAGGAACATTGGCGAGCGCAGTCCCAGCTCGACGCGCCCCGCGAGCGCGTATCCACCCATGAGCAGCGTGATCCACGTGACGTCGATGAGCGGATTGGCCACCGTGAGCCAGCGCGGCAGCTGCGCGCGCCCGCGGAACCCGATCCACTGGCCGATCGTCCACGCGAGAATCGGAACGAGCAACAGCACGTTGACGCGATTCACCGCCGCCGGCAGCTGCTTCGCGTAGAACGCTCCCGTCGCCGCGAGCAGCAGCAGCACCACCGCGCGCATGCCGTTGAGCAACCGCTCGGCTTCCGAGCGATGCTGGTCGAGCAGCGGCTGAATGGACAGGTCTTCTTTCGCGGTCATGCTCGAGTGGGGTCCGGTGTTCGGCTGTCGCGCACTTGGAAGAATCCAGCCATGGGGCGAACGGTTCACGCGGCGTGGCGGAGCGACGGCAGTTCGCGCGATTTACCACCCGAGCGCAAAGAAAGTCGTACACTCACCGTGGGCTAGTCGCGCTTGGCGTGCCCGTGTTGGTTGTTTGCCCCGCCTTCCTCCAATTCGACGCGGACGGTGGTGCCGCTCCGCTGATCGCTCGCGATCTCGATCTCGCCGCCCCAGCTCTCGACCAGCTGGCGGCTGATCGCGAGGCCGAGGCCGCTGCCCGACGTCCGCGTCGAAAAGTGCGGCTCGAAAATACGAGGCAGGACGGCGGCAGGAATCCCCTGTCCGTTGTCGGCCACCTCGATCACCACGCGCCCATCGTTTCGCACCAGGCTCACGAGGACGCGCGTCGCGAACGCGAGTCGCGCGTTCTCGAGGACGTTGAGGAGCACTTCGCGCAGCTCATCGGTGCGTGCCTTGGCGAGGAGCGGCTCGTCGGCGCCATCGAGGCGCCACTCGATCACGCCGCCACCGCCGCCCATGCGCTCCAAGTCGAGCACGTCGCGCGTCACGGCCGCGACGTCCACGGGCTCGGGCGGTTGGCGCTCTGCCGGCGCGGTGCCGTAGCGGCTGAAGGAGCGCGCGATTTCATCGAGCCGGTCGATCTCGGAGAGGATGCGGCCTGCGTTCTGCTCGAGGATGCGATCGAAGTCGCCGCGCGCGTCGGCGTAGGCGCGCTTCAAGTGCTGGACGCCTAACCGAATCGGCGTGAGCGGGTTCTTGATCTCGTGCGCCACTTGTCGTGCCATCTCGCCCCACGCCAGCACGCGTTGGGCGCGCGCGACGTCGGTGACGTCATCGAGCGTGAGCACCACGCCGCCGCCGCCCGTCAGGCGCGTAAGGCGCGCCTGGAGCTGGCGGCCGTTCACCTCGAGCTCGAACTCTTCCTCATCCACGCTGCGCGCGAGGAACGCGCGCAGCCGTGTCGCGATCTCCGGCGCTGCTTGGTCGAGCGTTGCCCCTGCGGGCAACGCTCGCCCCAGCAGCGCCTCGGCGCGGGGGTTGGACAAGAGCACCGTCGCCGGCGTGGTGAATGCCACCACGCCGCTCGCCACGTTGCGCAGCACCTGCGACGTGCGCCGCTGCGCCGACTCGAGCGCCGCGCGGCTCGCCCCCAGGTCGGCGGCCATGCGGCGGAACGCACTGAACACCGGCTCGAACTCTTCCGGCGGCGCGCTGCTGAGCGGCGGCTCCGTTTCCTCGGCGGCGATCGCCAGGGCCGCCGTGCGCAGCTGCCCGATCGGCTCGGCCAGCGATCGGGACGCGACGCGGCTCAAGAGCAGCGCGGCGATGGCGCCGAGCACCGTCGCGAACATCACGAGGACGCCGAGGTCGCGCCGGCGCTGGTCGAGCAACTGTTCGCTGGTCCGCGCCGGCGCGGCGAGGACTAACGGAGCGCCCTGGCCGCTCTGCACCGTGAGGTACCCGAAGAGCGCGCGCGAGCTGCCGATGCGCATCGATCGCGCGACGTACACCTCGTGGCCGTCGCGCAGGTCGGCGTATACCTCGGACGGCATGAAGCGTCCGGTGGGCGCGAGCGCGTCGAGCATCGGCTCGCTCGCGGCGCGCAACTGGCCCGCGGTGTACGTGAGGAGCGGCGTGTCGAGGCGGCCGCCGGCCATCGCCAGCGACTGCGGATCCGCGCCGCCGGCGTACGAGTGGAGCGTCGCGCGCACCAGGAGCTCGCGTGCCTGCTGGTCCTCGAGCTGCAGGCGCTCGTAGCTCCAGAGCGCGAACGCCGCGGCCGGCAGCACGAAGAACGCGAACAACCCGACCGTGAGCCGCGCACGGTAGCTGCGGCGCCAGCGCCGCGCGCGCCCGCGGAGCAGGCGCCAGAGCACCCGCTCGGGGAACACGCTGGCCAGCCACAGCACCGAGAGCAGGATGAGATCCACGAGCACGATCAGCGTTCCGCCCTGGACGAGGATCCCCTGCGAGCGGAGGTCGATCTCGATGTGTGCGCGCATCTCGCCCGATCCCGTCTCCACCAGGTGGTCGCCGTGCAGCTCGTCGCCCGCGCGATACCAGCGCGTGCGGCCGGCCAACAGGCCTAACGCCGGATCCGCGTCCACGAGCGCGATCGTGTACGGCGGCTCGCCGCGCTCGCGCTCCTCGATGCCCAACAACGCGTGGAACGGATCCTCGGGGATGAGCCGCGTGCGCGGCGCCACGATCACCGCCGTCACGGCGTTGGTCGGATGCGGCACGGCGAGCACCGCGTAGGCACCGGGCATGCCTAACACGGTGCGCAGCACGGTGGTACACGTGACGCGCGCTTCGTCCACCGCGGCGCGCACACCCGAGTCGGGCGGCATCACCGGGTCCAGCCGCACGGCGGCGCGGAGCGTGTCGTCGGCGGTCCAGCTCTGCATGGCCGACGGATAGCCGGAGCCCAGGAGGTCGGACTGCATGTACGCCCGCACGAGGTCCGCCTGGGTGCGTGGTTCGGGCGCGTCGGCGAGCGCGTCGCCGAAGCGGCGCAGCGCGGCCGTGACGTCGGTCTGCACCACGTCGAGCGACGACACGTCGCGGTTGGCGAGCGCGATGCGGCCGCGCACGCCGTCGTTCCAGGTGAGCG
>DATEKK010000255.1:0-15928 GCA_035277485.1 Gemmatimonadaceae bacterium | reverse complement strand
ACGCGGCAGGCCCACCATGAAGCTCATCACCTGCATCATCCGACCTGAACGGCTCGCGGCCGTGAAGGAATCGCTCTTTCGCGCCGGCGTCACCGGCATCACCATAAGCCGAGTGAGCGGTCACGGTGGAGAGCGCGAGGTGGTGGAGCACTACCGCGGCTCTGCGCTCGTCCTCGAGTTCCGTGACAAGGTCAAGATCGAGATGGCCTGCTCCGAGCCCTTCGTCGAGCCGACCATCGAAGCCATCACGTCGGCCGCGCGCACGGGCGAGGTCGGCGACGGGAAGATCTTCGTGCAGCCGCTCGATCGCGTCGTCCGGATCCGCACCGGCGAGCGGGACAACGCGGCGCTGACTCCCGTTACGGCCAACGAGGTCCAGCGAAAGGCACAGGGTACGCTGGCGGCGGTATCGTGAGCGCGCCGGCCGTCGACGCAGGCGACACGGCCTGGCTGCTGACGTCCACGGCGCTGGTGATGGTGATGCTGCCCGGCCTCGCGCTGTTCTACGGCGGCCTGGTCCGGCGATCGAGCTCGCTCAACACGCACATGATGACAATTGCCGCGTTAGGCGTCGTGGGCGTGCAGTGGGTGTTGTGCGGCTACTCGCTGGCCTTCGCGCCCAACACCCCGTGGATCGGCGGTCTCGTCTGGGCCGGCTTCGCGCACGTCGGCGCCGGCGCGAACACCGCCTATGCAGCGGGCGTCCCGCACCTCGCGTTCGCCGCGTTCCAGGCAATGTTCGCCGTCATCACGGTCGCGCTCATCTCGGGCGCGGTGGTCGAGCGCATGCGCTTCCCCGTCTATCTCGCCTTCGCCGTCGCGTGGACCACGCTCGTGTACGACCCGCTGGCGCACTGGGTGTGGGGCGACGGCGGCTGGCTGCATTCGTTAGGCGCGCTCGATTTCGCCGGCGGCACCGTGGTCCATGTGAGCGCGGGCACCTCGGCGCTCGTCGCCGCTGCCATGTTAGGCAAACGCCGCGATCTCGGCCGCGCGTCGCTCGTGCCGCACAACGTCCCGCTCACGCTCCTCGGCGCCGGCCTGCTGTGGTTCGGATGGTTCGGATTCAACGCCGGCTCGGCGCTGTCCGCGTCGGGCGTCGCCGCCAACGCGTTCGTCACCACGAACACGGCGGCCGCCGCGGCGCTCACGGTCTGGATGCTCTTGGATCACGTGCGCACCGGGCGCTCGACCGCCGTCGGCGCGGCCACAGGTGCGGTAGTCGGGCTCGTCGCGATTACGCCCGCTGCCGGTTTCGTGACCCCGCTCGCGGCCATCGCGATCGGCGCGCTCGGCGCCGGTGCGAGCTACGCCGCCATGCAGTTTCGTGCACGCACGAAAATCGACGACGCGCTGGACGTGTTCGCGTGTCACGGCGTCGCAGGCATCGCCGGTGCGCTCCTCACCGGCGTGTTCGCGACCAGGGCGGTGAACCCTTCCGGCGCCGATGGTCTCCTGGCAGGACACCCCGCTCAACTCGGCGTGCAAGTGATTGCGGTAGCCGCGGCAATCGTAATCGCGGGCGCCGGAACAGCGTCGATCCTCGGCGTGCTGCGCGCATTCGGATCGCTGCGCGTTACGCTCGCGGATGAGATCGCCGGCATCGACGTGTCGCAGCACGGCGAGCAGGCGTATCACGATGGCGACCTGGGCGAGCCCGTAGGTGGAGACGTCGCATTGGGCGGCAGCGTTCTCATCGCCGCGAGTGAAATGAACGAAGGGCAGGGACGACTCGCGGACCCCGTCCTCGCGTAGCAGGCGATAGAAAAACGGGCCCCTCGCCGGGGCCCGTTTTTTCATCTTGGTCTTTCAATGAGCCGCGCTCAGTGGAGCGGTCTGTTACACGTCGGTCAGCGCTTCGTCCCGAGATGTACGCTCTGCGCCACCGACGTCGGTCTCCATGAAAATCCTCTCATTCGGCGGGATCCTCCGGCACGAGCACTCCACGGTGCACCGCCGGCCAACGCCTTCCCCACAAATCGCCGTGAGCGCGCGTCCACTCATTGCTGCGTTGTTGTGTGTCACCGCCGGTGCCTGCTCCTCGGGTCCACCCACGATACACCTCGGCGTCGCCGGCCCGTTCGCCCAGCCGTTCGGCGACATGAACAAGAAAGGCATCGAGATGGCCATCGCCGAGGTGAACGACTCGGGTGGTGTGCGCGGAAAGCATCTCGAGCTCGACGAACGCGATGACGGCGCGGATGGCGCCAAGGCGGCGGGCATCGCGCAGGACTTCGTCGCCAATCAAGCCATCGTCGGTGTGTTAGGACACGTGACGTCGGGCGCGATGGTGGCTGCCGCGAAAGTGTACGACGCGGGACGTCTGCCGGCGATCGCGACGTCCGCTACGACGCCCGAGCTCACGGGCATTTCGCCGTGGGTGTTCCGGGTGATCTCGAGCGACTCGAGCAACGGCATCACCATCGCGCACTTCGCCGAGGGCCTGGGGCGCAAGCGCGCGGCGGTGCTGTACGAGAACGATGCGTACGGCCGTGGACTCGCCGCGAGTTTTCGCCGCAGCTTTGCAGGACAGATCGTGAGCATCGATCCGATCTCGGCGAACATCACGAACGCCGAGCCCTACATCGCGTACTACAAGACCCGATCGCCCGATGTGGTGTTCGTGGTCGGCACGCAGAACTCCGGTCTCGTCGTACTGCACGAGGCCAAGCGCGAAAAATTCGCGGCCGACTTTCTGGGCGGCGACGGGTGGACCGGCATCGTGTCCGACACCGGCTTGGCCGAGGGCGCCTACGTCGGCACGGCATTCACGGTGGAAGACCCGCGGCCCGAAGTGCAGCGGTTCGTTTCCGATTTCCGCGCGCGGTATCACGAGACGCCGGACGCGTACGCTGCGTTAGGCTACGACGCGGCACGAATGATGGCGCGGGCGATCCAGGAAGCGGGCACGAACCGCGCGGCGATTCGGGCGTATCTCGCGTCGCTCACCGATGAGACCGCGTACCACGGCATCACCGGCGTGCTGCGCTTCGGTCCCGACGGCGATCCCGTGACGTCGTCGTATCGCGTGACGCGCGTGCACAACGGCGCGTTCGAGCTCGTCGGGCCAGGGGCGGGGAGCGCGCAATGAGCGAGTCGACCTTCACCCCGATGCGCCGGACGACGACGATTCGCGCGCGGCTCCTGCTGGGATTCGGCGCGCTCGTCCTGCTCTTGATCACCGCCGGCGTCCTCGCGCGGGCGTCGATGGATACCACCGCGACGACCGTGGACCACGTGCTGGAGGACATCCAGCGCGAGAACCGACTGGCGTCGGAGTTCACCGCCGACATCGCGCGCGGGTTAGGCGCAGCGAACGCGTACCTCGCCACGCACGATTCGGCCACGGGCCAGGCGTTCCGTCGCTTCAGTTGGGACGCGCACGAAGTGCAACGCCAGATGAACGCGCTGCCGCGCCAGTCGGCGGACGAGATCGCGCTCATCGCGGACATCGACTCGCGACTGAGCGACGTCGAGGTGCGCTACAACCTCGCGCATCGGCTGCTCGATCTGGGTCGCGGACCGGCGGCGCAGGCGCAGGCGGCCGCGGCGCGTCCGGTCGTCGACACGCTGCTGGGGCAGATCGATCGGTTAGGCCGGATCAAGGCCAACAAGCTGGTGATCGCGTCGTCGCAGCTGCGGGACGACACGGACCGGCGCTCGCTGATCCTCCTCGCGGTGGTGGCCATTGCGTTAGGCGTTGCCGCCACGATCACGATCCGGACCGTGCGGTCGATCGATCGCCCGTTGCGGGCGCTCGTTGGGCATGCGCGGCAATTGAGCAGCGGCGAGCTGTCCGCGCGCACGACGGACCCCATGCCCGAAGAGTTCCAGCGCCTGGCCGAGGCGATGAACCACGCCGGGGACTCGCTGTCCAAGGTCGTGTCGGTGACGTCGGGAACCGCGCAACAGGTCGCCGGCTCGGCAACCGAGCTGGCCGAAGCGTCCACGCAAATCTCGGATGCCGCGAGCCAGGTGGCGTCCGCGATGTCGGACGTCACATCGGGCGCGTCGAATCAGGTCCAGCAGCTGCGTGACATCGACAACGCGCTGCAAGTGATTCGCCAACGCGCGGACACGGTGCGCGGCGGCGTGCACGACGTGAAGGGCCTGGCGCACGAGATCGCGGAGTCGTCCGCGGCGAAGCGGCCGGAGCTCGAGCGCGCCCTGGACTTGCTGCTGCAGATCAAGACGACCGTCGAAGCCGCGGCGACCGAAGTGCAGGCGTTGAACGACACGACGGCCACGATCACGACGTTCGCCGACACGGTGCGCGGCATTGCCGACCAGACGAACCTGTTGGCGCTCAACGCGGCCATCGAAGCCGCGCGTGCCGGCGATGCGGGTCGCGGCTTTGCCGTCGTCGCCGCCGAAGTGCGCAAGCTCGCGGAGCAAGCGCGGTCAGCATCGGCGACCGTCGTGCAGATGACGCGCTCGATCACCGAACGCATGGCGCGCACGTCCGAAGCAATGCAGGATGGCGTGACGCACGTGGCCGAGATCGAGCGCGCGGCGCGAGGCATGGATGACACGCTGTCGGTGATCGCGTCTGCATCCGAGCGCACGCGCACTGCGGCGTCTGGCGTCGGCGTCGCAGCGGAAGAAAATCTGCGCGCGGTAGAGCAGGCGGCCACGGGCATCGCGGCGATTGCACGAGTTGCCGAATCGCACGCGTCGGCGGCCGAAGAAGTGACGGCGTCGAGCGAGGAGCAGAGTGCGGCGTGCGAGCAGATGAGCGCGACAGCGGCCACGCTGCATCGCGGTGCGATGCGCCTCCGTGAATTGGTGGACGGACTCGGCGCGCGCACGAACGGGAACGGCACGACCTAGCAAGGACCTGGGGAAGCAGCCGCCATAGGCGGCTTTGGGGAGTAGGGAACCGCTCCGCTTGGGGAAGCGGCGCTTTGCAGCGCCTTGGTGCCCGGGATATACCTTGCCTCGGCGCCTTCATCCCACCAGCGTACACGCTGTACACGAAGCGCAGCGCTTCCCCAAGCGCAGCGCTTCCCAAAGCGTCAGCGCTTCCCCAAGGCGGCGCCAGCCGCCGCTTCCCAGGAGCGGAGCTCCCATGCCACTACTTCACAAAATGACCACCACCGGCATGTCGCTCGACGGCTACCGCGTGGTGCAGAATCTCGGAATCATCCGGGGCATCGTCGTGCGCTCGCGGTCGATCGTCGGCAACATTGGGGCGGCGTTGCAGACGTTGGTCGGCGGCAACATTTCGCTGCTCACCGATTTGTGTGAGCGAACGCGCGAGGAAGCGTTCCAGCTCATGTTGTCGCACGCATCGGAAGTGGGAGCCAACGCGGTGATCGCCGTACGGTACGACGCGACCGAGGTCATGAACGGTGTGACCGAAGTCTTGTGCTACGGCACGGCCGTCGTCGTGGAGGCCCAACAGGGCGCAGCGGCATAGCGTCGAGCGCGCGACACTTGTCACGTCGCGGCGCACTTCCTATGCTCCCGATATGAGACTCGCGGACGCGTGTCCGTGTGGAGGAGCATGCCCTATACTCGCATCGTGCACATCAACGTTAGGAGCCGCGCCGCAGCCGCGGCGTTGGGCGTCGTGGCCCTCGTGGCGGGCGGCGTTCTGCTCGCGTTCGGATTGACGCTCGTGGCGGGCGCAGCGGTGGTCGGCGCCGCGGCGGCCGGCGGATTGTTGCTGTACCGGCGGGTTACGGGCCGGACTGGACCGCGCGTCCGGCCTCGGCACGGGCTCGATCCGTCGCTCGAGGTCTTCCCGGCGCGGCGGTCCGAGCCGCCCGGACTCTCACCGCGGTCCCGATAGCGGCCACCGCCTAACGGAACGCGCCGGCGCCGGGAGACGTGATGGACTGGGTCTCGCGCGCGATGCGCGGCGCGGTGGTTGCAGGACTCGCGGCTGGAGTCATGGCGACAGCGCGTCAACCTCGGGGCGGTCCTATGGCGTTCTCCATCACCTCATCGGCGTTCGCGGCCAACGCGTCGATTCCCTCGGTGTACACGTGCGAGGGCCGCGACATCGCGCCGCCCTTGGCGTGGAGCGGCGCGCCTGCCGCCACCAAGGCATTCGCGCTCATCGTGGACGATCCCGACGCGCCCGATCCCAAGGCGCCGAAGACGACCTGGGTGCACTGGGTGGTGTACGACATCCCGGCCTCGGTGAGCGGTTTGCCGGAAGGTGCGGCCGCGGGGCAGTTGCCTAACGGAACGCGCGTGGGCAAGAACGACTGGAAGAAGGCCGAATACGGCGGCCCGTGCCCGCCAACGGGCCGTCACCGCTACTTCTTCAAGCTGTACGCGTTAGGCGCGACGCTGGGCGACCTGCACGGCCCGTCCAAGGCCGAGCTCGAGCAGGCGATGAAGCCGCACGTCATCGGGACGGCGCAGCTCATCGGTACCTACCAAAAAACGCACTGACGCCGGCCCGGCGCACCCTCACTGAGAATTCGGCAGGCGCTCGATCGTCGATTTGATCGTCTGCGTGATCGGCGCGCTCTCCGAGATCTTGTTCTTCATCGTGAGGTCGATGCGCTGCGTGGACTGCGAACCCAGATACACGCCGTCATGGCTCAAGAGGTGGACGGAGTTCACCGAGCCCTGTCCCATCAGCGTCACCTTCTCGCTGTCCGGCGCTGCCGACGACTGTCCGCTCTGCACGATGTCGGTGTGACGGACGACCCGCCACGCGGGCTTGCCGTTCACCGTGGTGTCGCCGGTCACTCGCGTTAGGCTGATGGCGCGCGCCGTGACATCGAAGCCGTCTTTGTCCAGGTGGTCGGTGGTGGTGTCCGCCCAACTCGTCCCCGCCGCGAGGGGTTTGCTCGGGAACGACACGAGGAAGCGGCGAAACGCGCGGTAGAGCGCGATGATGTCGGGGTCGGTGGTGCCGGCCGGCGGGTCGAACCGATACACCTTGCCTTGCGGAGAAATCAGGCCGGTGAGCTTGTCGCCGAACAAGTGGCGCACGTCGGGTTGGGGCGCATCGAACTTGGTCGAGACGGCAACCGAGTCGACCGTGATGTCGAACTGCAGCGTGTCGCGCGATTTCGGCGACAGCCTGACCGTCACGAGCTGCGTGGTGGTGACGTCGAACTCGAACGGCGCACGGCCGCCGCCCTGGATCTGCTCGCGGTGGTTCTCGGTCACGAGACGGTAGTGCTGGGTGCCCGGCGCGTACGCAAAGTCGCCGCTCTGGGCCGCCGGCCCAACGCCTAACGGGACGAAGACGAGGAGGCCGAAGCCGACGAGGGCGTGTCGCATGACGAGCTCCTTCGAGACGGTGGTGCACGTGCGCCGGCAGCCGCGCCGGCGGTTGCGTCGCTACATGTTAAGCATACCACTTGCCCCGGATGAATCCGAGGGGGCGCACCGCGTCCAGGTGGACACAACGTGGCCCGGATGGGTGGTGGCGCGTCACCGGTGCGCGAGCGTGTGCTGGGCGTCCGCGTGCGTGATGGCGCCGTCGAGCATGGCGTCGAACCGCCCGAACTGGCGCAGGTCGCCTAACCGTCTCTTCGTTAGGCCGAGGGCCGCGCGGTAGACGCCGCCGCCCAGGCTGATGCGCGCGACGCCGAGGCGCGCGAGCTCGGCCACCGGCGGCGTGTGCGGTGTGGCGAGCACGTTGAGCGGCGCGCCGAGCGCGTGGACGAGCGCGGCGATCGTGTCGCTGTCGGCGGTGCCCGGGGCGAACAGGCAATCGGCGCCGGCGTCGCGATACGCGGTCAGCCGGTGCACCACTGCATCGAATCGGGTTTCGGGCGCGCCCACCTCGTCGAGGTAGACGTCGGTGCGCGCATTGATCACGAGATGCACGCCGAGCTCGTCGGCAGCGGCGCGTGCGGCGCGAATGCGCTCGACTTGCAGCGGCACATCGAGCAGCGGGTTGTTCGGGTCGCCGGTGGAGTCCTCGAAGTTGAATCCGACCGCGCCCGCTTTGATCGCGCCGCGGGCGGTGGCCGCCGCGTCTTCGGGGCGTGGGCCGTAGGCCGCCTCGAGGTCGGCCGTCACGGGAACGCGCACGGCGCGCGTGATGCGCGCGACCGCGGCCAGCATTTCGTCGCGCGAGATGTCTTCGCCGTCGGCATAGCCAAGCGACCATGCGACGCCGGCACTCGTCGTGGCGACGGCAGGGAATCCGGCATCCTCGACGAGACGCGCGCTGATCACGTCCCATGCATTGGGAAGAATCAACGGCGTCTTACCGTGGTGCAGGGCGAGGAATTCGTCGGCGAGGGACACGGGAATAGGGATGGTTTGATTGAAACTATGATCAAGGCGCGGGGGAGTTAGGAAGTGCCAGCCGGGCGATCTTTCCTGTCCGGCTGTGTCTGTGCCGTGTCCGCCTTTAGTTTGCGTGGTCTCTCAACACGAATTCTTCCATGCCAGCGCAGTTCATCTACGTCATGAAGGACCTGAAGCGCGTGGTGCCGCCGTCTCGGGTCATCCTCGATGGTATCTGGTTGTCATTCTACCCGGGCGCCAAGATCGGCGTGTTAGGCCCGAACGGGGCGGGGAAATCGTCCCTGCTCAAGATCATGGCGGGCGTCGACCAGGACTACCAGGGCGAAGCGTGGCCGGCGGCGGGAACGCGCGTGGCGTATCTGCCGCAGGAACCGCAGCTCGATCCGAGCAAGGATGTGAAGGGCAACGTGGAGGAGGCGGTGCGGGAGACGCGCGAGCTGTTGCAACGGTTCGAGGCGATCGCCGCGAAGTTCGCCGAGCCGATGTCGGACGATGCGATGCAGAAGCTGTTGGACGAGCAGGCGCGCGTGCAGGAGCGCATCGACGCGACCGATGCCTGGAGTCTCGATCACAAGATCGAAATTGCGATGGATGCGTTGCGGCTGCCCCCGGCCGACGCCGGTGTGTCGACATTGTCCGGCGGTGAACGGCGGCGTGTCGCGCTCTGTCGCATCCTCCTCGAGCAACCCGATCTGCTTCTGTTGGACGAACCCACCAACCATCTCGACGCCGAGAGCGTCGCGTGGTTGGAGCGGCACCTGGCCGAGTTTCCCGGGACCGTGGTCGCGGTGACGCACGACCGCTACTTCCTGGACAACGTCGCAAAGTGGATTCTGGAGCTCGACCGCGGGCGCGGCATTCCGTGGGAAGGCAACTACTCGTCGTGGCTCGACCAGAAGCGCACGCGTCTTAAGCAGGAAGAAAAGCAGGCGAGCGCGCGCCAGCGGACGCTCGAGCACGAGCTCGAGTGGGTGCGCATGGCGCCGCGCGCGCGCCAGGCGAAGAGCAAGGCGCGCATCACGCGGTTCGAAGAGCTGGCCGCGGGCGACGTGGGCGAACGGGTGCTGCAGAGCGAGATCGTGATCCCGCCGCCGCCGCGGTTAGGCAACGACGTGGTGGTCGCGAAAGACCTGCGCAAGGGATTCGGCGACACGCTGCTCTTCGACGGGCTGTCGTTCAGCCTGCCGCGCGGCGGCATCGTGGGCGTGATCGGGCCTAACGGAGCTGGCAAGACGACGTTGTTCCGGATGATCGTCGGCCAGGAACAGCCCGACGCCGGCTCGCTCGCCGTGGGCGACACCGTTCGCATCGCGTACGTGGATCAGGGCCGCACGCTCGACGGCGCGCGCACCGTCTACGAGGAAGTGAGCGAAGGCCGCGATACCATCGACGTCGGGACGCGCGAGCTCAATGCGCGCGCGTATCTCTCGAGCTTCGGGTTCCGCGGCCCCGACCAACAGAAACTGGTCAAGGACCTCTCGGGCGGCGAACGAAACCGGTTGCACTTGTCCAAGCTGCTCAAGGCCGGCGGCAATCTGCTGCTGCTCGACGAACCCACCAACGACCTGGATGTGGACACGCTGCGCGCGCTCGAGGATGCGTTAGTCCAGTTCGCCGGCTGCGCGGTGGTGATCTCGCACGACCGCTGGTTCCTCGACCGCATCGCCACGCACATGCTCGCGTTCGAGGGGAACAGCGAGGTGGTGTGGCACGAGGGGAACTACCAGGAGTACATCGAGGACTTGAAGCGCCGGAAGGGCGCCGACGCCGATCAACCGCACCGCATCAAGTACCGCCGGCTCGTGCGCGCCTAACGAACGCGAAGCGGGACCGTTACCGCCCCAGCGGCAGGCTGAGCACGAACGTCGAGCCTTCGCCCACGGTGCTGGTCACGCTCAGCTCACCGTCCATGCCGCGAGCGAGATCGCGGCTGATGGCCAGGCCTAACCCGACGCCCGGGTGCTCGCGCACCAACCGTTGGTCGACCTGCACGAACGGATCGAAGATCACATCCAGCTTGTCGCGTGGAATGCCGGGCCCCGTGTCGGTGACGTACAAGTGCGCCCGCTCCGCATCGCGGGTGCACCGCACCGTGATCGCCCCGCCGGGGTCGGTGAACTTCACCGCGTTCGACAGGAGGTTCAGCAGAATCTGCTTCACCTTGTCCGGGTCTGCACGTACCACGACCGACGCGGGACACGGGATGTGGATGAACTTCACCGATTTCGCGTGCACCTGAAGCTCGACGAACTCGCTCGCCGCTTGCAGTGCCTCGTCGACCGGCATTTCGGTGATCGCGTACTGCACGGATCCACTTTCCAATTTCGCGAAGCTCAACAAGTCGTTGATGAGCGTAAGCAGCGTCATCTCGCTGCGCCGGATGCGCTCGAGGTCGTTGAGCTGGTCTTGTGTCACCGGCCCGCGCACGCCGAGCGAGATCAACTCGGTGAATCCGGCGATCGCGTTGAGCGGCGTGCGCAGCTCGTGCGACATCACCGCGAGAAAATCGCTCTTGGCCCGATTCGCCGCTTCCGCTTCGTGCCGGGCATCCTCCGCGTCGCGGAGCGCGCGAGCGGTGCGCGCGAGCAGGTCCTCGCGCTCCACCTGCGCGGACTTCCGCGCCGTGATGTCGGAGATCACGCAGACGGTCAGCGACTGATCCGGCACGCGACCGACGACACGATCCGTCGACACGTTGAGCCAACGCCCGCGCTGCCCAACTTCGATGTCGTGGAGTACTGGCCCGCGGACGATGCTGGTGAGCGTATCGGGTGAGTCGACTGCCAGGTCGCCGACGAGCTTCGTCCACGGCTGCCCAACGAGCATTCGTGGATGTTGGTGCGCGAGGTCGCCGCCCGCGCGATTGCATCGACGCACGATCCCATCGGCGTCCACGAGGAAGATCGCATCGCCGATCGCGTCGAAGGTCGTACGCCACTCCACAGCAGCGCGGCGGAACGCCGCTTCTGCGCGTCCGGCCCGAAGCAGTGCGTGCGCCGTGGCCAGCAACAGCGGTGGGTCGATCGGGTGCGTGAGATACGCATGGGCGCCGGCGTCGAGGCCGTAGGCGCGATCGGCGTTCCCGGTGTAACTCGCCGACAGGTACATCACGGGGATCGATTTCGTTTCCGGGTCCGTCTTCAGCCGTTGGCACACATCGTAGCCGGTCATGTCCGGCAGTCGGATGTCGAGCACGATGAGATCCGGTTGCGCTTTCGCGAAGCGCAGTGCTTCGGCACCCGTCTCGGCCTCAGTCACGCGCATGCCGGCGCCGCGCAGCACGCGACCAACGGTGTATCGATTGCCGGGCGTGTCATCCACGACGAGCACAGATGGCGCTGAGACCTCGGCCATCGCCTCGGGCATGTCGTCGAGCACGTCGTGCGTGCGCATTGCATAATGCTCGCCGTCGTCTGGCGACGATGGCGCGTCGGCCGGTCGGCGATCCATCGGCCGGCCGCTATCCACGGGAGTCGTCACGGCACCGTCACCTCATGCGGCGCGGCCTCGTTAGGCGCGGACTGTGCAGCCCAACCGGGGTGCCGACGTGGAATGATCACACTGAAGATCGACCCGCGCCCGGGCGCGCTCACCAACTCGATGCGGCCGCCGAGCAACGTTGCCAGATTGCGCGACAATCGCAAACCGAGTCCGCTGCCATGCACACGCCGCTGCAAATGGCTGTCGATCTGTGTGAACTCATCGAAGATGCGCTCCTGATCCGCGCGCGCGATGCCGATGCCCGTATCGCGCACATCGAACCGGATCATATCGCCTACCTCGACGCTGGCGGACACGCGAATCTCGCCGCGCTCGGTGAACTTGATGGCGTTCGAGAGCAAATTTCGGAGAATCTGCGCGACCCGCGCGTCGTCGGTATCGAGCTCCGTGTTGCTTTCCGCGTCATCGAACACGAGGCTCACCGCATCGGTCGTGAGCAGCGGGCGGCAGATCCCGCGTAAGGCCGCGAGCAACTCGCCCACGGTGAACGTGCGATAGCGCAGCGTGCTGTGGCCGGCCTCGATGCGAGCTATGTCCAACAGATCGTTCACCAACTCCGTCACCGTTTGAACCGAGTGGCGAATGAGTTCGACCTGTCGCTCCTGTTCGCCTGTGAGCGGGCCGTCGGCATGATCGAGCAACAGCCGAGTGAGGTTGAGCACGGACGTCATCGGCGTACGCAGCTCGTGACTCACGTCGGACAGAAACCTGCTCTTGTGCTCCGACACGCGCTTGAGATCCTGCGCGCGATCGTCGAGCTCCGCGTAGAGCGCCATCACACCGCGATTGGTGGCCTCGAGCTCACTGTTCAAGCGGTCGACCTGCGTTTCGATCCGGCGCTGCGCGCTGAGCGCCGAGAGCAGTTCGCGATGCTGCCGTCGTGACTCGACTAACGGATCGACGGCGACATCCACGGATAATGTGCTCGCCATGCGCGCTGCGTCATGAAGATCGAAGGGTTGGACAGACGCGGGGAGCGGCTGCCCGATTTCCAACACCGTTTCAGCGGCGTCCGCGCGGTAAGCGCGAACGTGTGAGACGATTTCCATGGCAGCGGCCGTCGCGGGATCGATCTGCTGAGGCGCGCCACCGCCGTCGGCCAGCAGCTGCTCGAAATCACGCATCGCGGCCAGGCTGCCGATGATGCGCGCCATGAACCACTGGCCGCGACCGTCCTGCCGTTCGACGACGAACTGAACGTGCGCGACTCCGCCATGCTGCGTGCGGTGTGCGATCTCGTACACCGCGGTCGCGAGCCGCGTCGCATCGTCCCGGGCAATGCCGAGGTCTTCGGCAATGCGCACGGCATCGCGACGGACCCGGAGGACATCGCCATACGATACGATCGCAACATCGAGCAGCGGCAACGTCACCGGGGTCATCCTCATAGCGCGCGCATCCGGACCGCCATCACGGTCGCGTCGTCGCGCCCGCGGGCGAAGTCGCGAAACAGCGTGCCGGCGACGACCGCGGGATGATGCGCCGCGAGCCCCGGGTACGCGCCTAACTGCCAGCGCGTGCGGATGCCATCCGAGTGCATGACGAGACACGACGCGGCCGTCCAGGGATACACGAATTCGTGTACCGAGCGCATTTCGTGTCCAACGATGCCGTTGTGCGAGGCGAGGCCCGTGGTGCCATCGGCCGAAACGATGGCGGCGCCGATGTTGCCGATGCCGGCGAAGGTCACGCGGTGTTCGGCCGCGTCGATATCGGCCACCGCGAGTGCGGCCCCGCGCGTGGAGTGCATCGCCTCGTGCGCCGCAGTGATGATCTGCGCCGGCGAGCGTCTCGTGCGATCGATCGCGGTATGAATGGCGACGTCCGCGGCGCGCGCCGCGTCGAATCCGTGGCCGAGGCCGTCGGCGAGAACCACCAGCGCGCGACCCGGCGAGCGCTCGATCGCCCAGGCGTCGCCGCATACCTCCTCCGTGCCCACGGGAATGCATACCACGCCGGCCAATCCCCGGTCTGGTTCGATGTCCGGAGCGCGCGTCGCCGAAATAACGCGCGCGAACAGGGTGGTGCCGCTTTCCGGCGCAGAGAAGAGATCGAACTCGCTGGCCATGCGGCGGATCGCGCCTAACCCATGGCCTGCGGAGCCGGCCGTCGAAAACCCATCGGCCATCGCCCTGGGCAGGTCGCGAATGCCGGGACCTTTGTCGAGCGCGAGGATCTCGACGCCAGTGGGTGGCGTACCGACGGTGCGCAGCAGAAGCAGTCCGTCGGACGCGTGTCGAACGAGGTTCGTCGCCGCTTCCGTGACGATGACGGCCAGCGTGCCGCGCTCCGTCTCGGTTAGACCCGCTCGCTCGGCGAGCGCAACGGCGCGCCGGCGGGCCTCGCCGACATGAGTCTGCTCGGTGACCGGCAGTGCGACGGACGCGGGCCCGCCTAACGCATCGCCTGACGCCGGAAGGGCGTACGAATCGGGCGCCGCCACGCTACCTCCACCGGGTGATCGTCACGCGTGTGCCCTCACCGGTCCGTGACCACAAGTCGAAATCGTTCGACAGTCGCTTCGCGCCGCCGAGGCCGAGCCCCAAACCACTACCCGTGGTATATCCGTCGGTCATGGCGAGAGCGATGTCGGCAATACCCGGTCCGCGATCCTCGAATGTGAGCCGTAGACCCGCACGGCCGTTGTCGCTCACGGCTTCGAGGCGCGCCGTCCCGCCGCCACCGTGGTCCAGCGTGTTGCGCGCCAATTCGCTGGCCGCGGTCACGATCTTGGTCTGGTCCACGAGACTCAATCCCTGGGCGACAGCCCAGGATCGTACGCTCTGCCGAACCGCGACGACGTCCTGCTGCGACCGAACCGGTAACGTCTCACATCGCAGCACGGCCATCTGGACTCTCGGACAGGGTGTCCGAATCAAGGGCCGCTTCGCGGAGATCCGCGGTTGCCTGACGAAGCACCGTCATGCCCTTTTCGATGTTGAGCGCCGTACGCACTCCGGGAAGCGACAGGCCGAGCTCGACGAGCGTGATCGCGACCGCGGGCTGGATGCCGACGACTACGGTTTCGGCGTCGAGCACGCGAGACGTCGCCGCGATGTTCGAGATCATCCGGCCGATGAACGAATCGACGACCTCGAGAGACGAGATGTCGAGCAAGACACCGCGAGCGCCTGTCTCGGTGATGCGCGCAGCAAGGTCGGCCTGGAGCGTCAACGCCAGCCGATCGTGCATGTCGATCTGTATGCTGACGATGAGAAATTGGCCCATCCGAAGAATCGGAATGCGCTCCATCGGCTGCTCCTTCAGGCGCCTGCGCGCGGACCCGCTTCGGAATTGGGCGTCGTGGAGCGAATCAGCGACCGACCGGTGCGTTGCAGCGCAGTCCGGAACGCGTCGGCCAGGCTCGACTTGGTGATCACGCCCGTCAGGTCGACTCCCAGATGCACAATCGTCTGCGCGATCTGCGGCCTGATGCCGCTGATGATGCACTCGGCCCCCATGAGATGGACCGCGTTCACGGTTTTGAGGAGATGCTGTGCCGTGAGCGTGTCGACCGTTGGGACGCCGGTAATATCGAGGATCGCGACGTCCGAGCCCGTCTCCACAATGCGCTGGAGGAGCGACTCCATGGCGACTTGGGTCCGGCTGCTGTCCAGTGTCCCTACCATTGGTAAGGCCAGGATTCCCTCCCACAGCTTCACGACCGGCGTCGACAACTCGAGCAGATCCCGCTGCTGTCGCGTGATCAGCTCTTCACGGCTCTTCTGGTAGACCTCGGTCGTGTAGAGTCCAAGCTCGTCCAACATGAGCGTGGCGTTCCAGATGTCCGTCGCAAGCAGGTCGGCATCCGAGCCCGCAGCCTCGCGGAGACGGCTGAACAGCGGCTCTTTGAGCGAAAAGACAAACGTGGCTGTCTCGGATGGGGAGAAGCCCCTGATCGCACGGGATCGGGACAAATCGCCCAGGAATCCGCGAACTTCTTGCCAGGCAGGCTCGTTCAGGCCTGCCGGACTATTTGCCGCTGCCCGTTGCAGGAGCGCGATGAATTCGCGTGACTGGGAGCGCAGCTCGTTGGCGGAGATGCTCCCGCGAGCCGAGAGCACACCGGACTGTGCCGCAACCCAGTCGTCCAATAACTCCGAGCTGTTCTGCTCGAGAATGTGCGCGATCCGGCCACTTTCGGGGCGAGCTACGCGGCTTGTGTCAGCCACGTCGGCCTCCACGTCGTAGAGGAGAA
>DATEKK010000254.1:0-9410 GCA_035277485.1 Gemmatimonadaceae bacterium | reverse complement strand
TGTTGTTGCCCGCATAGTTGAGAACGCCGATCTGCACACCGTGCAGCTCGTGCGCGAAGTTGAAGATGCCGAGCGTGAGCCCGTGCTGCGTGCCTTTCACCTGGTTGAATGCGCTCGCCGCGAATCCGGTGAACGATCCCTCGCGCGCGATGCGAACCCACGCCGGTGCGAGCAGCACACCGGTGACGTGCTCGCCGCCCGCGACCGGACTCGCGACGAAACCGCGCAGCGTGGGCGCCCCGGCCGCCAACCCGGCGATGGTGATCCCCTCGATCGACCCGCCGGCGCCCACAGCGACGCCGGCTACGGTAAGGCCGCGGACGCGGTCACCTGCACCCACTCCGAGTCCGGCGAACGTGATGCCGACAACGTTGTCACCGGCACCCACGCCGATGCCGGCCAGTGTCAGACCATGCACGCTCTGCCCGGCCCCCACGCCAAGACCCGCCACCGACACGCCCACCAGGCTCTCACCGGCGCCCACGCCCAGCCCCGCGACGCTGAGCCCGCGCACCCGATTCCCCGCGCCCGTACCCAAGCCAGCCAGACTCGCGCCTGTGAGGTCGTGCCCGGCGCCGACACCCAGCCCACCGGCGATGATGCCCTTCACATCTTGGCCGGCGCCGACGCCCAGACCTCCGATCGCAAGGCCTTTCACATCATTCCCGGATCCAGCGCCCAAGCCGCCGATGATGATGCCGCGAATCGATTTCCCGGCACCGACGCCCAGCGCCCCCAAGGCCACACCCGTCATGTCGTCATCGGCGCCCACGCCCAACCCCAACCCGAGCCCATCGATTTGTCGTGCTCCCGTAACCGGTACGCCGAGCGCGATGCCTCGCACCAGACCGTCGCTATGCTCGTATGGCGACCAAACTGTCGCGTTCAAGCCATGAACGACGTAGTGTCCGCTGTCCCGATAATTGAGGCGGATGCCGTCGACGTAGCGCGCATTGCCGATCGCGATGCCGACGTCGTGCACCGTGAGGTGCAGCGCGCCGTCATGCGTCGTGTCCACCGCGGTGTGCGATGTGTCTGCGGTGGCTTTGCTCTGCGCGGTGGCCGGCGTGATGCGCGCGGCGAGCGCGAGGACGAGGACGGTCGCGCATGCCGCGCGATGACGTGGGCTGACGAACGAAAATCGCATGGGAGGGCAATGGGTCGAGTCGCTCTCACATACGGTCGGCCCATTGCGGAGTTTCACACTGCCTTACGGCGCCGCGCGCGGGCGCGCACCGGCTACAGCAACAGCGCGGTGCGCAGCACGAGATCGAAATCGCGGTACGTGATGGGCAGCGGAAAATAGAGCGAGCCCGTGCGCAACGCGCGGTCGCGCGCTTCGGCGTTGCGGTGCAGCGCCGCGCACAACAGCAAGCGTGCTCCGACGGCGCCCAACCATTCCGGCAAACGCTGCGACATCGCGCACGGATGATCGAAGTCCACGATCGCGACGCGCGGACGCGTGCGCGCGATGGCTTGGTCGACGGGTTCGTCGTCGAGCGGATGCACGGGAGCGAGTCCAGCGCGAACCACGAATTCGTCCAGCAACGCAGCGGTGTCGGCGTGGCCGGCCAGAATCAGCGCGCGCACCGCCGGCAATGACGGCGGTACGAGCGACAGGGGTCGGATTTCCGATTGTGTGAGCTGCACGCTGCGGCCTCGACGAAGTGCGATCATCTCGTTCACTCGCGATCGACGCACGCGAGCTCAATCATGGAAGATTTACGAGACATCGAGTAACAGCGCGCGTGACGGTGTCGCTCGCGTGAAACGACGCGCAGCAGATGCTGCCGCGCGCGTGCGTCGCGTACTGCAACGCGGTGTTGCACGAAGTGTCGAGCGCGTGATGCAGTGACTCGCGGCGACGCTCACGCGAGTGTGACATCCGATCCGCGCCGAACGAGTCGGCGCGCATCGGATTGCCACGTGTTACGCGGCGAGGAGCTTCGCGCTCGCGCGGTAGCTGGTGATGATGTTGGGCAGGTAGCGCGACATCGGCGTGTACTCGAGGCCGAGCGCAGCGCACGCGTGCGAGCCATCCACGCGGAAGCCGGATGTCGCAAAGCGCGCTTCGTCGAGCGATACGCGCGGACGTCCGCCGAACAACGAAGCAGCAGCAGTGGAGAACGTCGCCGACGCCGTGGTGATCCAGTTGGGCGTGATGCCGGGCGCGGACTTTCCGGCAACCTTTGCCACGCGCGTCATGAATTCACGCGTCGACATGGTCTCGCCGTTCAGGATGTAGCGCGAGCCGCTGTGACCTTTCTCGGCGGCGAGTGCAATGCCGGTTGCCGCGTCGCGCGCCCAGATCCATCCCATCGGTGCATCGCCTGTGCGGCGACGTTTGCCGGTCACGAAATCGGCGACGAGCCGGCCGAGCCAGCCGGAGTCGCCGGCGGCCACGATGAGACTCGGATTGACGACGATCACTTCGACGCCCTTGGCGCGATAGCGCAGCACAGCGTGTTCGGCGGTGAGCTTGGAGCGCTCGTACGCCGTGTGCGTGTAGCCACGGTGGACGGTGCGCTCGGTGCCCCAGAAGCCAGGCTGCTCGCCAATCGTGAGGGACGACGACACGTACACAACGCGCGGCACGCGCGCCTCGAGTGCCGCAGCGAGAGTGTTCTCGGCGCCGTACACGTTCACCGCATGGAACGTCGAGACCTGCGGTGCCCAGAAGTCGAAGAATTGCGCGACGTGCACGACGAGATCGCATCCCTGCATGGCATCGGCTAACAGCCGCGCGCGCATGAGATCGCTCATCACCGGCTCGGCGCCCAACTTCCGCAGTACACCAATGCCGCTCCTCCGGCGAACCTGTCCTACCACTGCGTCGCCGCGCTCGCGGAACACCTCCGTGAGTGCGCGTCCGAGCGGTCCTGCCGCTCCCGTGAGAAATACTCGCATGGCCTGCGTCTCCTCTCGTGTCCGATCGATGAACCCTCGCTAATTGACGATTCGGACTCGACAGGGGAACGCCTTTGCGAGGGGAAAGGGGTTGATGAGCCGTGCGTTTGGTGATACTCAGAACTACTCCGTATCGCACCTCCAGCCCTCCCGACATCTCGTGCTTCCCTTCGCGCTCCTCCTCACCGCGGCTGCGTTTCAGCAGCCTGCCTACCAGCAGTCTCGTCCCGCTCAGCCGGCGTCGCCCGCGTCCGCGCATGCGCACGCTGCGTTGGACACCGGATACGCGCGGTTAGTCCGTGAGGCAACGACCGATCCGCGGTTCCTGCCGCAGGTGGTGGCCACGTTGCCGGCGAGCGAGACGGTGCCCAGTCCGCTCAGGTTTTTCGGGAGCATCGCCGGCGCGCCCGGCGTGATGCACCACACGAAAGATCTCTACGCGTATTTTCGTGCGCTGGCGCGCGCGACCCCGCGTGTGCGCGTCGACAGCATCGCGACCACTGAAGAAGGTCGCCAGATCATCCTCGTCGTGATCGCCGACGAGCAGACGATGCGCGATCTCGATCACTACAAGGCGCTGATGCGTCGCATCGCCGACCCGCGCACGCTGCCGCCCGATTCCGCCACGACGGTGCTCGGCGAGGCGAAGCCCATCTACTACCTGAATGGCGGACTGCACTCGCCGGAGATGGGCTCGCCCGAAATGCTAACGGAGCTCGCCTACCGGCTCGCGGTGGGCGACGACTCCACCGATGCGATGATCCGCAACCGCGTGATCACGATCATCAATCCGGTGAGCGAGCCGGACGGGCGCGACAAGCAGGTGGATTGGTACCTGCACTACACGAAGGGCCGTCCGACGTTCGACGATGGGTTCCCGCGCTCGTCGCCGTTCTGGGGCCGCTATGCCCTGCACGACAACAACCGCGACGGTCTGCAGATCTCGCAAGCGCTCACGAAAGCGATCTTCGACATCTACTACGATTGGCATCCGTTAGTCATGCATGACCTGCACGAGTCGGTGCCGTTGTTGTACGTCTCCACGGGCACCGGGCCGTACAACGTGACCAACGATCCGATCATCATCGGCCAGTGGCAGGTGCTGGCGAACAACGACATCACGACGCTGAGCGCCGCGGGCCTGCCCGGTGTGTGGACGTGGGCGTTTTTCGACGGCTGGTGGCCGGGCTACGGCATGTGGGTAGCCAACAACCACAACGCCGTTGGGCGTTTCTTCGAGACGTTCGGCAACGCCGGCGGCGACACGTATCTGCGCGACCTCTCGGACGAGCGCTATGCCGGCGCGCCGGTGACGTCGCGCGAGTGGTATCGCTCGTGGCCGCCCACGAAGCAGGTGTACTGGAGCTCGCGCGACAACATCAACTATCAGGAAACCGGTGTGCTCGCGTCGCTCACGTACGCGGCGACCAACGCATCCAAGATGCTGCACGACTTCTATCAGGTCGGCGTGAACAGCCTGGCGCGCGGTCGCACCGAATCGCCTCACGCTTACGTGATTCCGGGATTCGCCAAACAGCGCGACCCGCGGCGCACCGCGTATCTCATCAACCAGCTCGAGCGCCAGCACATCGAGATTGCCCAACGGACGACGGGCGACTCGGCCGGCGACTTCGTGATCCGGCTCGACCAGCCGTATCGCGACCTGGCCGTCAATCTGCTCAGCACGCAGAACTATCCGAGCACCGCGCAGTATCCGCCGTACGACGACATCGCGTGGACGTTAGGCGCGCTCTACGGCGTGGACGTGCACGCGGTGAACGACACGGCCGTGTTCCACTGGACGGGTCTCCAGGCGCTGCACGACACCGTGGCCTTCGCGGGCGCGGTGCGCGGCACGGGTCCGGTGTATCTGCTGGCGTATCGTGCGCAGAGCGAGGTGTTGCCGGCGCTCTACCATCTGAAAGAACGGGACCGCGCCGCCACCGCGTCGGTGGCGCAGCACGCGTTCGTCGTTGGGCAGGACAGTTTCCCGGCCGGGTCTCTGATCATCGAGCACGCGGGTGCCGATGCCGCGCGCGAGCTGGCGACGCGCTGGGGCCTGCCGCTCTCGAGCACGGATCGCGCGCCGCAGGTGTCGGTGCACCCGATCGAGCTCCCGCGCGTCGCGATCTATCACTCCTGGTACGACACGCAGGACGCCGGCTGGTCGCGCTACACGTTCGATCAGTTAGGCATTCCGTATACGTCGATCGACAAGGATGACCTGCGGCGCGGCGCGCTGCGCAAGCGCTTC
Organism: Gemmatimonadaceae bacterium; assembly: GCA_035277485.1. GTDB lineage: Bacteria > Gemmatimonadota > Gemmatimonadetes > Gemmatimonadales > Gemmatimonadaceae > JADGGM01. Next base: position 4,249 of record DATEKK010000254.1, on the reverse strand, counting down.
GACGTGATTCTCGTGCCCAACATGGGCGGGTCGCTGGATCGGATGATCAACGGCGTGAATCGCGACTTCGGGCCGCTGCCGTTCGAGAAGACCGCCGCGACGCCTAACTTGGGCACGCCCGCATCGAGCCCGGACATCACCGGCGGTCCGGGCTTCGCCGGACTCGAGTCGTTGCGCGCGTTCGTCGACGACGGCGGCGAGCTGATCACGCTCGAGACGGCCACGCGCCTCGTCGCCGAGTCGGGCATCGCACCGGCGCTCGCGCCGCACCAGACGCGCACGCTGTTCCATCCGGGCTCGGTCGTTCGCGTGCGCATGCGCCACGCATCGCCGATCCTCTATGGATTCCCCGATACGACCACGGTGTTCCGCGGCAACTCGCCCTTGTACGAGGTAACGCCACGCGACAGCACCATGCTCATTCTGCAGTACGGGACCAAGCTGCCCGAGCAAGCGGAGAGCAGCGAGATCATGGGCGAGCCGGGAAAGACGCCCGCGCCGCACGACACGACGGCGAAAGCGAAGAAGCACGAGACCGAGGAACCGTACGTCGTATCGGGCATGGTGCGCGGGCAGGATGAGATCGTTGGACAGGGCGCGATCTTCGACGTACCGGTCAGACACGGTCACGTGGTGGCGTTCACGTTCGACCCGCTGCACCGCTATCTCAACCACCACGAGTTCCCGATGGTTTGGAATGCGATCATCAATTGGAACGTGGAGCCGGCTCACGCGAACCAGTGAGTGGACAATTCCGTCCCAGGCCGAGGACAACGGCGCGGGCGGCAGAGTCGAACTGTTCCGCGCGCAAGTCTCGCCATTTCAACGGCGTAGCAAAGCGCGGGGACCCCGGCATGACGCGTGCCTTCGGCGCGAGATGTGGGCGCATGACATCTCGTACTGGAGGAACCGATGCAAAAAGGAACCGGCGTTGCCTTGGGCCTAGTCGCGCTGGTCGCGGCTGCCGCGCCGCTGAGTGCGCAGCGAGGGTTGCGCGTGATCGATGAGTCGAGCGATGAAGTGGTGCAGTTCACGCCGTACGTGGGGTACCTGACCTTTGGCAGTTTCTTCAGCCGGCGCACGGGCTCGTCGCTGACGACCGACGACGCCGCGGTGGTGGGGGCGCAGCTGGCGCTCAAGCTCGCGCCTAACATTTCGTTCTACGGAAACCTGGGCTACGCGAAGTCGGACGTCGAAGTGGACGTGCCGCTCGCGCAGTCGGGCGCGATGGGCAATTCGAACATCTGGCTATACGACGGTGGCTTGCAGTTCAGCGTGCCCACCGGTCCGTTCGGCCGCGGGTCCGTGAAGCCGTTCTTCCAGATCGGCGCTGGCGCGATGCACTACAACTTCAACGACGGCGGGGATGGTGTGCCGCCGACGACGGCGACCAACTTCGCGTGGAACGCCGGTGTGGGGATCGACGCGCGGATTGCGCGCTCGATCGGCATCCGGTTCATGGCCAAGGACTACATTGGCCGGTTCAATCTCCAGGACGTATCGGGCGAACCGATCGACGCGCCGGTCACGCAGAACTGGGCGTTGTCGGCGGGGTTGCGATTCGGGTTCTGAAACTCTCGGTGGACGTTGGGCGGGGGGCGCGAGCGCGCCGCCCGCCCAACGTGCCTAACGGAAGATCAGCCCGCCGCGTGCGGCATGGTGGCCGATAGTCCGAAGCCGAGCGCGCCGATGAGCAGACCGATGCAGATATACACGAGGATGGCGACGATCACGGTGACCGCGGTATACCCGAGCGACTTCTCCGGCGGCGCCTTCATGAGCGCCGGAAGACCCGTGAACAGCAGATACAGCGAATACAGGCCGAGCAGAAAAGCTGGGAGCCTGAGACTCGGGATGATGTTGAGGATCCCGAAGACCCACCACCCGGTGTAGGAGTAGGCCGCGACTTTCATCGCTTGGATCGGGCTCTTCGTGCCGCCGAAGCTCGGTGCCAGCGCGTCGATCACCAACGCGATGATATAGATCCCGATGAGCCCCCCGACGAATTGTACGGCGGCGCTGCCTAACACCGTACTGGTCGGGATCGAAACCTTGCCGAATAACGGTACGGAATAGCCGAACAGTAGCAGGCCGAGCGCGCCGGCGATCACGGCGAGTAGTGACAGCGGAATGACGTATCCCGTGTACAGTCCGCCGACTGTTGCCGTTTCAGCGTCGATCACCTGCCATTCCTGTCTCGGCTTCATGATGATGTTTTTCGCCCTGTCGATCAGGCCCATGTGAGTATCCCTCGCCGTACCCTGTGGGGGGATGGCGGATCGGGCGCGCGTCGCGCTCTAGGTGCATCCGCCGGACTGAACTGCCGCAGGAATAGGTGATAATTCGGCTTCCGCGAATTCGGCGCAAGAACCCCCTCAACGGCGAAGTGCAGAATTTGCGGAACCGTAGCTATCGCAACATGTTGAAGACGAGCCGCCGAGCTCGCTTTCTCTGGTGTCCCCAAACGGCCACGGCCACTGTCCAGATGGGCGGACGAGTTGGCGGCTGAGGTGGCCGAAAAAGCGTTGCGGGGCAACGACTTGCCTTGCGGCACGACAGTCGCCATAGTGCGGTAGGGGCGCGAAGCTTTGGGCGCCGGTGGTTTCGCTGGCCAGAGCTGGTTGGCGGGCTCGGAGTTTTTCGGGAGGGGATATGCTCTCCGTATTGTTGGTTCCCTTGATGCTTTCCGGCGTTGCGACAGGCGGCACGCCCGCTCCGACGCACGCCAATGCCGCGGACTCTGCTCCGGCCGTTCGCGTGTCGCTCGATCGCAGCGTGTACCAACGCGGCGACGAAGCGCACGTGCAGGTCGACGTTCGCGATGACGGATATCTCGTCGTGATGCGCGTGTCGCCGGACGGACTGGTGCGGGTGCTGTTCCCGCTCGATCCGACCGACGACAACTTCGTGCGCGGCGGCAAGAGCTACGAGATGGTGGGCCGCGACGGCGGCAGCGCCTTCACGGTCTCCTCGAACAGCTCGGGCAGCGGCGTGGTGTACGCCGCGTGGTCGGCGCAGCAGTTCCGCTTCGATGATTTCACGCGCGACGGTCACTGGGACTACACCGTGCTCGGCGACAGCGCCATGGCGCAGGATCCGGAAACTGGCCTAACGAACCTCATCGGCCGCATGGCCACGGCGCATTTCGACTACGATCTGCAGTCGTACAGCACGCAGCAGGTGGTCGCGTACTCGGGACGCAACTACTACATGTATCCGGACTACGCGTACGATCCGTGGTACGATCCGTACTACGATCCGTTCTTTGACGGCTTCGGACCGTTCGGCGGCGGGTTCATCACCATCGGCTTCGGGAATCCGTTCTTCTTCCGGCCGTTCTTCACGCCGTTTCCGACGCCGGTGTTCTTCCCGCGGCCGTTCTTCTTCAACCGTCCGTTCTTCAACTGCTTCGATTGCGTCGTGTTTGGTCGGGGGAGGGGGTTCAGTCCCTTCCGCTTCAAGGGCGGGATCCCCGGCGGTCAGACTATCGTTGGCGTGCAGTATCGGCCGCGCACCGGCTTTGGCGCGAGTGCGTTCGGTCGCGGACCCGGCGTGCGGTTCGCCGGCATGTCGGTTGGCGGCGTGCACTCGTTGACGCGCAGCCCGGCGTTGCGACCGGCCGACGTCGTGGGCGGACGCCGCGTCCCGACCTCGCTGCGTATGCCTAACGGACGGTCGCGCTTTGATGGACCGACGGTGTTCGGGCCGGGTCGCCGGCAGGCGTTCACCGGCACGCGGGCCATACCGGACCGGCCGCGCATCGAGCCCACGGTGCGGGCGCCACAAGTATTCCGTGGCAACGCGGGGGGTGGTACGCGGGTCGCTGAGCCGCCGATGCGGGTGAACGCACCGGGCACGCGAGTGAGCTCGCCGCCGACCCGTGTCAATTCGCCGCGAGGCCGGCCGTTCGAAGTGAGCCCGCAGCGCCCGAATTTCCAGCCGGGCATGCGGGCCGAGCCGGCGGAGCGCGTGCCGGCGCCGCGGATGGAGTCGCCTCGCATGGAGGCCCCGCGCATGCAGGCGCCTCGCATGGAGTCGCCACGGTTCGAGGGCGCGCGCGCCGAGCCCAGGATGGCCGAGCCGCCGCGCGTGATGGAACCGCGGATGTCGGCGCCGCGTGAATCGGCGCCCCGGATGTCCGCGCCGCGGATGTCGGCACCCAGGATGTCTGCGCCGCGCATGTCGGCTCCGCGTGGGGGCGGGGGCGGCGGCGGTGGTGGTGGACACCACCACCGGTAACCCGGTGGCC
>DATEKK010000253.1:0-4515 GCA_035277485.1 Gemmatimonadaceae bacterium | reverse complement strand
ACGCCGGCCGTTACCGGAATCCGATCGCCCGCCTTCGCAAACCCGGCGTCTTTCACGGCGCGACTGCCGCGCTCGAACATCTCTTCGTACGTGGCCGCGGTGGACACGAGCTCCGGATACACGCCCCACACGAGCGCCAGCTGCCGGTACGTGCGCTCGACGTCCGTGATCGCGAAGATCGGCACGCCCGGCCGGTGCGCGGACACGATGCGCGCGCTGAATCCGCTCTTCGTGAACACCATCACGACGGGCGCGTCGAGCGAGTTCGCGGCCGCGGTGGTCGCCGCTGCGATCGCGTCTTCCGTCGACACGGCTGCATCGGACTCGCGGCGCGCGAGCACTTTCGACGGCTCCGGAATCGGGCGACGCTCGATCTCGAGGATGATGCGCGTCATCGCACGCACGGCGAGCTGCGGATACTCGCCCATGGCCGTCTCGGCCGACAGCATCACGGCATCGGTGCCGTCGAGAATCGCGTTCGCCACATCGCTGGCTTCCGCGCGCGTCGGGCGAGGATTCGAGCACATGGACTCGAGCATCTGCGTCGCCGTAATGACCGGGCGGCCGAGCGCGTTGGCGAGCGCGATGATCCGTTTCTGCGCAAACGGCACTTCCTCGAACGGCAGCTCCACGCCCAGGTCGCCGCGCGCGACCATCACCGCGTCGGACGCTTCGATGATGTCGCGGATGTTGGCGAGCGCCGTGTCCTTCTCGATCTTCGCGACGATGAGCAGACCTTTCGGCAGGAGCGCGCGCAGCGACGCGATGTCGTCCGCTCGCCTAACGAAGCTCAGCGCGAGATAGTCGAGCCCCTGCTCGATCGCGAACGCGATGTCGGCGCGATCTTTGTCGGTGATCGACGGAGCCGACACGTCCACGCCGGGCAGGTTGATGCCCTTGTGGCTGCGCAGTTGGCCGCCGTGCACGACGCGCACGCGGACGCGCGGCTTCGATACCTCGAGCACGACGAGATCGATGAGCCCGTCATCCATCAGCACGCGATCGCCGACGTTCACGTCATCGGACAGCGCGTGATACGTGATCGGTATCTCGCCGGCGCGCGCCTGCTCCTCGGGCACGAGCACGACGTCCGCGCCCGGCACGAGCTCCTTAGGCGACGCGAGGTCACCCACCCGGATGCGCGGCCCCTGGAGATCGCCGAGGATCGCGACAGGGCGATCGAGCTCGCGCGCGAGACGCCGCACGGTGGCGATGGTCAGGGCGTGCTCGTCGTGCGTGCCGTGTGAAAAATTGATGCGGGCCACGTTGAGACCCGCGTCCATCAGGCTGCGGAGCACGTCGGGCGAACGACTCGCGGGCCCGAGCGTGCACACCACCTTCGTTCTGGCAAAAGGAGATCGCGACATGGTGCAGTGAATCGTAAGACCGGCATAAAGAAAAGGAAGCGCGCATTAACACGCGGGCTCAGACGCCGTCTTACGAGCACAAGCACTCTCTGACGAGGAGCGTATGCACCCGACATACCGTGTGTTATGCGTGGGCGCGGCGGCGATGATTGCCGGGCTCGCGGCCTGCAGTAGCGACAACGCGGTGTCGCCCGATCAGCTCGTGGCCGATTCCGCAATCAACAACGGCATCGCGAACGACGTGGGCGACGCCATGGCCACCTCGGTCGATCTCATGACGGCCGACGAGCAATCCGACAGCGTGAGCGCCTCGTTGGGCGTGAGCGCACCCGGTGTTTCGATGGATGTGAATCGCAGCGTGAACACCGACTGCACCGGACCCGATGGCGACGGCTGGTTCACCTGCACGAGCACCTGGCACGGCTTGAGCCTAACGAACATGAAGCGCTTCTGGGATGGCACCACCGTCGCGCTCGGCTTTACTAACGCGACCGATTCCGTGAATCACATCCACACGCTCACGGGTTCGTATGCGCAGGGATGGTTCCCCTTCCGGACGGTCTGGGTCGACCGCCGCGACACCGCGAACCTGAGCATCGACCGCAGCGGCACGCCCGTGACGCACGTCTGGAATCGGGTCGGCGTTCGCCACGACAGCACGATGTTCGTTGGGCAGAACGTCACGCGGCACTGGCACTATCTGGCGTACGACACCGCGACCAACGTGACGTTCGACACGCCGCGCTCACAGAACCTCTGGCCCGTGAGCGGCTCGATCGTGCACGACGTGACCGTCCACTTCGAGGCGGACCGCACGACGAGCACACAGACCAAGACGGTGACGCGCCGGGCGATGATCACGTTCAACGGCACGCAAGACGTCACGCTGCAGGTGAGCGGTCTGACGTGCACGCTCGATCTCGAGACCCACCGAGTGAGCGAGTGTCACGGGTCGTGAGACGCAGCATCTGACGGCGTGCGCAACGCCTGATAGCTGCGCACGTCGCCGTGCTCGAGGAACGGATCTTCTCCGTCGCACCGCACCCACGCGTGCGCCTCGAGCTCACCATCCGCACGACGGCGCGCGCCGAGCACGACATCGGCGTCGCGCCCGTCGCGTCTGAGCAGGACCGCGAGCACGGTCGCTCGGCGCAGACACGTGTAGTGCCACACCCAGGGAGCTCGCATCAGGAGCCGGTCGACGTGGTGCGCAATGCGACCGGGTGCGATGGCGTCGCCCCTCCGGCGTGGGGTTCGGCGCACCCACCGCAATACGGTCGAGGCCGGCAGCACCTCGAGGGCGCACGGCAGCACGGCGCACGCGACCACGATCTCGACCTTCCGCCCGAATCGCAGCATGATCAAGGCATGCTCAAGCGGCGGCGGTGAGAGCAATCGCGGAACACATCCGTTTCACCATCGCAGCCGTGCACCGATCGCCGACACGCACGCCCTTCACCCCTCGATGGAGAGTTTCCAGATGGCACACCGTTTCGCGCGCGCTCCGCTGACCGCCGTGTTGGCCGCGTTCACCGCCGCTGCTCCGTTAGGCGCCCAGTGGCAGGGCGTGGTCAACTTCAAAAGTCAACAAGACGTCGCCAACCAGGGGCGGACCAGCGACGTCCAGTACATGGAAGGATCCGGCGGCATGGCCAAGATGACCATGCAGCACGAGGAAACCGGTCCCGTCAGCATGATCTTCAACAAGAATCAGAACACGGCGACGATCGTGATGACATCACGCCAAATGTACATGACGATGCCCATGGACAGGGCGCAGGCCGAAGTGCAGAAGCAAATGGCCAAGTCGAAGATCACCGACACCGGCAAGAGCGAGGTCGTTGCCGGTCACAAGTGCGAGATCTTTCATGCGTCGGATGCCGAAGATTCGACCGAGACCGACGCCTGCGTCGCCAGCGACATGGGGACGTTCATGATGTTTCAAGGTCCGGGCTCTGAGAGCCGCGGCGGCGGCGCGGCGAGCTTTCTGTCCAAGGCGCAATCGTTCTTCGGCGCCAAGGGCGGGTTCTTTCCGCTCAAGGTGACGATTTACAAGGGCGGCAAGGTCGACGAAACCTTCGTGGCGACGAGCATCGAGGCCAAGTCGGTGCCGGCGTCCGAGTTTACGCCGCCCGCGGGCTTCACGGCCATGCCCGGCATGGGGCGGCCCTGATACCGCGGAGTTGGGCATCGATACGAGAACGCCGGGGACCACGTCCCCGGCGTTTTCGTCGATCCCGGTCGCCCGTTAGGCGTCATTGCGCGTAGTGGGGCGTTTTCGCATCCGCCGACACGACGAACTTGATGTACATCCCGCTCGGTCCGTGCCCGGGGACGCCGCACACGATCAGGTAGTTGCCCGCCGGTTGCGCCGTGAAATCCATGGTGTCGGTCCCGCCTGTGGGAATGCCGGCGGTGACATCCTTGGTATACGCCCGCGCGATGGCCGGGTTGTCGGGCTGCAGCGGCAGCGGCATGTGGTCGGGTAGAATGATCGCCGAGTGCGGGATCGCGTCCTTGTTCTCGAAGGCGATGTGGACGGACCAGCCTAACGGGATGGTGATCGTCTGGTTGCCCTTGGACCCGCCGTTGAAGTTCATGCCGCCGTTCTGGCTGTTGTAGGCGGCGTAGAGCTGGATGGTCACCTTCTTCGCCGCTGCGTCCGCCGTCATGAACGTGGTGCTGTCCAGTGCGGCTGGCGGCGCGGGATGCGCCGCCGCGCGGTGCGCGGTCGCGGCGCGGCTCGCCGCAATCGTTAGACCTATGCCAAGGGCGGCCACCGCCGCCACGCGTCCAAACACGATCATGCTCCGCTCCACCCGAGAGTGATCCACCGGAATCCCCGCGCACGATTTCGCTCGAGGCGCGGCGAAGGGTACTTGGAAGTGTTACCCCGAACGCGGGACGCGGGTCAAGGCCGCGTCACTGCGGGGGATCGGGCTTTTTGAGCGAATCGAGCGCGCGCGACAGCGAATCGATGTGGTGTTTGCGCGCTTCGATCTCGGCGTGAATTTCGCGCAGGGCTTCGAGCACTTGCGCGTTCGACGCGGCGGTGGAGTCCTGCGGCGCCGATGTGGGCGTCGCGGGCGCGGCGGTTGGCGGCGCGACGGCGGGCGTGGGCTGTGCGTTAGGCGCGGCGGCGTGGGGA
>DATEKK010000252.1:0-15285 GCA_035277485.1 Gemmatimonadaceae bacterium | reverse complement strand
CAGCGCACGGCGCTGCGCCGAGGCGCGATCGCCGTCCTGGCCGCCGTCGCCGGCGTCGCCGTGTTGGGCGCGGCCAAGGGCGCCGCGCCCGACGGATGGCGCGCCATCCGCCACCCGTTAGGCGCCTTCCGCGGCACCATCCTCCCTCCGTTAGTCATCGAGAACCCGTCCCACGAGATCATGCGCGGCGAGAAAATGCCGCTCCGCATCCGCGCGCTGGACCGTCTGGCCATCGAGCTCCACGTCCGCACCACGGGCTCGGCGTGGCGCACCCTCGCGCTCCCGGTGCGCGGCGGCGAAGCGGCCACCGAGCTGGGTCCGTTGGATGCCGATCTCGCGATCGTCGCCACCGACGGCCGCGTGCGGACCGACACGCTCGTCGTCCACGTCACCGACCGGCCGTTCGTCGGCGACGTCGCGATCCGCGCGGTCTATCCATCGTATTTGGGTCGCGCCACCGAGACGATTCCCACCGGCGAGCCGGCGCGCGTGCCGCGCGGCACGGTGCTCTCGATCAGCGGACGCGCGTCCACGATGCTCGACGCGATTGCGCTCGCGCGCGAGAAGGATACCGTGAGGCTCCGACCCGACGGTCACGCGTTCGCCGGACGACTGGTCGCGCGCGAGAGCGGGCGGTGGGCCTGGACCGCGGCCGGTCTGCGCGGCGCCATCACCGACGTGCCGCAGCCGCTCGAGCTCGAGGTGGTCGCGGACTCGGCGCCGCGCATCGACATCGTGTCGCCGGCGCACGACACCGTCGTGCTGGCCGACGCGCAGGTGCCGCTGCGCCTCACCGCCGGCGACGACCATGGTCTCGCGGACATCACGCTGCGCACGACGCGCCGCGCGGCCGACGGCACGACGATGCCGCAAGTGGTGCAGGAGCTCGCGTCGCCTAACGCAACGGCGTGGACCGGCGTGGTGCCGCTCGACCTGGCGCCGCGGCAGCTGGGACCCGGCGACGTGATGTCGGTCGTCGCCGCGGCCACCGACAACTCGCCGTGGCGGCAGACCACGCTGAGCCGCGAGATCGTGCTCCGCGTGCCGACGCTCACCGAGCAGCGCGAGCGCGCGCGGGCGCTGGCCGACTCCACGGCATCCGAGGTCGCGTCCACGGCGCGCAGCGAGCGCGACCTCGCCCAACGGACGGACGAAGCGGCGCGGTCGCGCGCCGATCGCGCGCCGTCGTCGGGATCGTCGCAGCCTAACGGAACATCGGCGGGGCAGCAGGCGTCGGCGCCCAAGGCCATGTCGTACGAGAGCGCCGAGCAGGCCAAGGCGCTGGCGAAAGAGCAGCAGCAGCTGGCCGACCGCGTGCGTCAGGCGCAGCAGACGGCACAAGCGCTCGAACAGCAGCTGCGCGCCGCCGGCGTGATGGACAGCGCACTCACGCAGCAGTTGCACGATGCCCAACAGATGCTGCGCGACGCGCTCACGCCGGAGCTCCAGAAGCAGCTGGACGACGTGCTCAAAGCGACGCAGCAGTTGTCGCCGGATCAGGCGCGCCGCGCGATGCAGAACCTCGCGCAGGCGCAGCAGAAACTCCGCGAGCAGCTGGAGCGGAGCGCCGAGATGCTCAAGCGCGCCGCGCTCGAGGGATCGATGCAGACGCTGCACGACGAAGCGCGCGACATCGCGAAGGGCGAGCACCAGCTCGCCGACTCGCTGCAACGCGGCGGCGCACGGGGCGACTCCGCTGCCGCGCGCGACGCGCAGCAGCTAAGCCAGCGCGCGCGCGATCTCTCCCAGCACGTGTCCGATCTGCAGAAGCGGTTGCAGCAGGATTCGGCGCAGTCGGGTCCGCAGAAACTGCAGGGCGCGCCGCAGCGCGCCGATTCATCCGCGTCATCGGTCGCGCGCGCGGCTCCGCCTAACGGAGATTCGTCGGCGCAGGGCCAACAGGGGCAGCAGCAACGACCAGGGCAGCCGGGACAACAAGGCCAACGCTCGCGCCAGGGACAATCGGATCCGTCGCGTGCCCAACGCTCGGGGGCGGCGGGTCAGGCTGCCCAGCAGATGGATGCGGTGCAGCAGCAGCTCGCCGACGCGCGCGACCAGCAGATCCAGGAGTGGAAGAACCAGGTCACCTCGGAGCTCGATCGCTCGATCCAGGAAACGATGCAGCTCGCGCGCGACCAACAGCAGCTCGCCGATCGCGCGCGGAGCGGACAGACCGACGGCCTGCGCGCCGATCAGAGCGCGGTCCAGCAGGGCGTCCAGCGCATCCAGCAGCGGCTCGATCAAGCGGCGCGACAGTCGGCGCACGTGTCGGCGCAGTCGCAGGGCGCGATGGCCGACGCGAGCCAGCGCGTGCAGGCGGCCACGCGCAGCTCGGCCGAGAGCGCGCGGGGCGGGGGCGCGCAGGAAATAGCGTCCGACATGGACGATGCGGCCGAGGCGCTCAATCGCGCCGCCGCGAGCATGGTGCAGGATCGCGCGCGGGCGGCTAACGGAGCGTCCGCCTCCGGGTTCGCGGAGATGATTCAGGCGATGCGCGACGCCGCGAAACAGCAGGGTGCGCTCAACTCGCAGTCGGCCGGGTTGCTGCCCGTGCCCGGCGCACAGCCGTCCGCGCAAATGATGGCGCAGGCGCGCGCGCTCGCCCAACGACAGCGCGACATCGCCAACGGCATCGACAACGCGGGCAACGGCGCGCAGCGCGCGGCCGAGCTGGCCAAAGAGATGCGGCAGATCGCCGACGCGCTCGACCGCGGCCGCGTGGATCCGTCGCTGCTCGACCGGCAGCAGAAGCTGTTCCACCGCCTGCTGGATGCCGGCCTGACGCTGGAGCAGGACGAGCGCGAGGATCAGGGCAAGCGGCAGGCGGAGACCGCGCGCATCGACACGGCCATCACCACGGGTACGGTGTCGAGCGGGCGCGCGGTGGAGAAGTTCCGCGAGCCCACCTGGAACGAGCTGCGCGGCCTGACGCCCGACGAGCGCCGCGCGGTGCTCGAGTACTTCAAGCGCATCAATGCGGATCAGCCGTAAGGCGGGCGCGGCGCTCGTCGCCGCACTGTGCCTAACGACGAGCGCGGCGCGTGCCCAGGGGTCGGATTCGGCGGGGTCGGCGTACCTGCGCGGCCAGGACCTCGAGACACGCGATCAATACGACTCGGCCGCGATCGCGTACCGCCAGGCGCTGGTCGAGACGCCCAACTCGCTCGCGGCGATGCTCGGACTCGAGCGCGTGTACGCGCAGCTCGGCCGCTCCGATTCGCTGTTGCCGATTCTCGATTCGGCGATCGCGCGGCAGCCGCGCCTCAACGCGCTCCGCTCCGCGCAGCTCCGCACCTACCGCTCCCTCGGCGACCGCGCTGGGATGCAGCGCGCGTTCGACCAATGGCGTCACGACGTGCCGCACGATCCCGCGCCGTACCAGGAGTACGCGCGGATGTTGATCGAGGACGGCTACACGGCCCAGGCCGACACGGTGCTGCAGACGGCGCAGACGCAAGTCGGCGGTGCGCGCGGGTTCGCGTACGAGGTCGCGCAGTTGGATGCGGCGATGGGGAAGTGGGAGCCGTCGGCGCGCGCATGGCGGCAGGCGGTGTCGGACAATCCGTACCTGGCCGACGCGGCGGTGTTCGCGCTGTTCCCCACGCCTAACGGCACGCGCGACGCGGTGCGCCGGGCGCTCGCGGCGCCTCCCGTGAGCACACCGCCGCTCAAGGTGCTGGGGGCGCTCGAGCTGGCGTGGGGCGCGCCGCGCGAGGGATGGACCGCGCTGCACGTGCTCAGGCCGGACAGCGCGACGGTGGCTGCGTGGCTCGACTTTGCGCACCGCGCCGAGCAGGCGAACGCGTGGCTGGTCGCTCGCGACGCGCTGGTCGCAGCCGACCAGGCCGATCCGACGCCGGCGTACCTGGTCCGTGCCGCGAACGACGCGTTCGCCGGCGGCGATGCCGTGGGCGCCGCGTCGCTCGCGGCGCGGGCCGAGACGGGTCTCGACTCCGCGGCCGCGGCCGCCACCGCGCTCCCGATCCACCTGCGCGCGCTGTCTGCGTTAGGCAAGCCCGCCGACGGCGCCAAGCTGCTCGACGCGTACCGCGGCGTGATGTCCGCGGACGACCAGGCGCAGAACGCGCGCCTCCTCGCCTGGGGTTGGGTGCGCGTGGGGGATCTCGATCACGCGCGCCAGGCGCTCGCATCCGGCGGCGGCGGCGACGATGCGGCGGCCGGCTGGATCGCGCTCTATCAGGGCGATCTCGCCGGCGCGCGCCAGCGGCTGCACGCGCAGGGCGACCCGTCGACCGACGTGCTCGCCGTGCTGGCGCTGCTCGACCGCACGCGCGCCACGAAGTCGGAAGCGTTAGGCAATGCGTACCTCACGCTCGCCCGCGGCGACACCGCCGCCGCCGCAGCCGCGTTCGCGGCCACGGCGCCGGCGCTCGCCGACGCGGGCTCGCTGCTCATTGCCACCTCGGCCCGCCTCTACACCGCGCACGGCGACGCGCCGCAGGCGATCGCCGCGTGGAAAACCATCGTCGACTCACTACCCCAGAGTCCCGAAGCGCCGGAAGCGGACTTGGAGTGGGCGCGCATCCTTCGGCGCACGAAGCAGACGCCCGCCGCGATCGCTCGTCTCGAGCACCTGATCATCACCTACCCGCAGAGCGCGCTGGTCCCGCAAGCGCGGCGCGAGCTCGAGCTCGCGCGGCAATCGGTGCCTTCCACATCGTGAGTCGATGGTGCCCAAGCGAATTCTGACGTACCTGGCGGCCGCGGCCCTGGCGCTCCTGCCTAACGTAGCCCGCGCGCAGCATCTCCTGGTCCCCATGGACGACGAGCAGACCAACCACCTCAAGGCGTACGGCCTCACGTACAACGCGCTCAAGGACGGCGCGCGCGGCGAATGGCTGCTCAATTATCGCGGCGGATCGTTCCTCCTGCCCGACACACCCGAGCTGCGCCGTCGCGCCGCGCTCGACGGCATCACTACGCAGCCCGTCGACGATGCCACGCTGTCCGACATCCGCAATCAGATGTCGCAGGCGAACATGGAGTCGGTGCCGCTCGAGAAAGCGCCGCGCATCGCCGTGTACACGGCGCCGTATTCGCCGCCGTGGGACGACGCGGTGATTCTCGCGCTGCGCTATGCCGGCATCCCGTACACGCCCATCTGGGACGAAGAGATCGAGCACGGCGACCTCGCCAAGTACGACTGGGTGCACCTCTTCCACGAGGACTTCACGGGCCAGCTCGGCAAGTTCTACATTGCGTACAGCGGTGCATCGTGGTTCGTCGACATGCAGCGCACCAATCTCGCGATGGCGAAAAAGTTGGGCTTCCCGAACATTCCGGCGCTCAAGAAGGATGTGGCGATGAAAATCCGCGAGTACGTGAACAACGGCGGGTTCTTGTTCGCCATGTGCGGCGCCACGGAGACGCTCGATCTCGCGCTGGCCGCGCACGATGTGGATATCGCCTCGGTGTTCGCCGACGGGACGCCAATGGACCCCAACGCCGACGCGAAAATGGATTGGAACGCGAGCCTCGCGTTCCGCGGCGCGCAGCTCGAGATGTCGCCGTACGTGAACTCGATGAGCGACATCGATGGCCACCAGGCCAACGTGCCGGGGCGGCGGCAGCCGTTAGGCACGTTCACGCTGTTCGCGTTCAGCGCCAAGTTCGATCCGGTGCCGTCCATGCTCGTGCAGGACCACCGCACGGTGATCCCCGATTTCTACGGCGTCACCACGAGCTTCATGAAGAACCGCATCAAGCCCGGCGTGACGGTGCTGGCGGATGAACCCGGCGCGCCGTGGGCCAAATACATCCACGGCGATTACGGCAAGGGCAGTTGGACGTTCCTCGGCGGCCACGATCCCGAGGACCCGCAGCACGCGATCGGCAATCCGCCCACGGATCTGTCGCTGCACCCCAACTCGCCGGGCTACCGGCTCATCCTGAACAACGTGTTGTTCCCGGCGGCGAAGAAGAAGCCGCTGAAGACCTAGAGAATTGGGAATGGGGAATGGGGAATCGTGAACAGCCCGACCGCGACGCGGTGGCGGGTGTCGTGACGCGATGACCATGACGCGACCGGCAGTGCCTGACGGAACGACGTCCGAGCAGCGGCTCGCCCCGCGTGCCGCCGCGGCGCTCCGCGCGGCCATCACGCTCGCGGGCGGGCGCGAAGTGTGTTTCGCGGCCACGCTCGATGGCGACGGCGTCGTCCAGAGCGTGCGCGTGGTCGCGCGCGGCGGCGTCGATAGCGTGCTCGCGCTTCCCGGATTCGCCGAGCGCGGCGAGATGCTCCTGCACAACCACCCGAGCGGCCGGCTCGATCCGTCCGACGCCGATCTCGCCGTCGCGGCGCGCATCCACGACGATGGCATCGGCTTCGGCATCGTCGACAACACGGCGGCGACGCTCTACGTGGTGGTCGAAGTCCCGCGCCAGAAGCAGTCCGTTAGGCTCGAGCTCGACGCGGTGCGCGACACGCTCGCGCCCGATGGCCTCGTCGCCACGCGGCTCGCGCGCTACGAGGACCGCGAGAGCCAGCGCGACATGGCGGCCGCGATCGCGCGATTGTACAACGGCGGCGGCATCGGCCTCTTCGAAGCGGGCACGGGCGTCGGCAAATCGCTCGGCTACCTCGTCCCGGCGCTCCGTTGGGCGGCGGCGAACGGCGAGCGCACGATCGTCTCGACGAACACGATCAACTTGCAAGAACAACTGGTCGGTAAGGATTTGCCGTTCCTCGCCGAAGCGCTCACGGATCAGAAGGTCCGGTTCGCGCTGCTCAAGGGATGGCGCAACTACGTCTGCCTGCAACGCCTCGAGCAGGCGGTGGGACACGGCGCATCGCTGTTCGACGGTTCGGTCACCAGCGAAATCGAGAGTCTGCGCGCGTGGGCGGCTCGCACGAGCGACGGCTCGCTCGCCGATCTCCCGTCGCCGCCCAGCCCCGATGCGTGGGACGAAGTTGCGGCCGAGCCCGACCTCTGCGGGCGGCTCACGTGTACGCACTACGCGAAATGCTTCGTGTTCGCGGCGCGTCGCAAGGCCGCCGAAGCGGATGTGATCGTGGTCAATCACCACCTGCTGCTCGCCGATCTTGCCGTTAGGCGTGTGCAGCAGAACTGGGGCGACGCGGCGGTGCTGCCCGCGTATCGCCGGCTCGTCGTCGATGAAGGCCACCACCTCGAGGATGCCGCGGCCGCGCACCTGGGGACGAGCGTCACGCGCCGCGCGCTCGAGCGCCTGCTCGCGCGCCTCGAGCGACGCGGCGGACGGGGCCTGCTCGCGCTGCTCGCGGCGCGGCTCGCGGCGCGCGAAGACCTGTACAGCACGGCGAGCCACGACCTGGTCACGGCCCGCCTCGTGCCGGTGGTCCCGTCCGCGCGCGATTCCGCGGCGACGGTGTTCGCCCTGCTCGACACGGTGCTGCGCGATGCCGGCGAGCCGGTGTTCCGCCTAACGGACGAGTTCGCGGCCCATCCGGTGTGGCGCGGCGGCCTCGAGGCCGCCCTCACGGACCTGCTCTCGCAGATCGGCCTCTTGCGCGATGGCCTGCGCCTGGTGCGCGACCGCCTCGAGATGGATGTCAAGACCGCCGATCCGGCCGCGGGCATGGTGCGCGAGATCAGCGGCGTCGTCCGGCGCCTCGAAGCGTTCGGCGACGGCCTCACGCGCGCGCTGAGGCCCCCGCCCGATTCGCCGCCCACCGTGCGCTGGCTCGAGTCGCGCGGCCGCGATCGCAATCTCGCCGCCACCCAAGTCCCGCTCGACCTCGCGCCCATTCTGCGCGAGGACCTGTTCAAGCGACTCGAGACGGCCATCGTCACCAGCGCCACCCTCGCCGCCGGCGAGGACTTCACCTACCTCACCACCCGGCTCGGCCTAACGGAAGCAGAGGTGGAGCCGGAGACGGCCGTCTTTCCGTCCCCGTTCGACTTCGCCGAGCAGGCGCTCCTGGTCGTGCCGGCCGACATGCCCGTGCCTAACGTAGATCCGCCCGGGCACCACCGCGCCTGCGTCGACATCGTGCGCGACCTGGCCGACGCGTCCGATGGCGGGTTGTTCGCGCTCTTCACCAGCCATCGCGACGTGCGCGCGGCGGCGGCCGCCATGCGCGCGTGCGGCGATGCCACCCGGTGGCCGCTCCTGGTCCACGGCGAAGACGCGCGCGACGCGCTCCTCCGCCGCTTCCGCGACTCGGGCCGCGCGATTCTCCTGGGCACCGCGTCGTTCTGGGAAGGCGTCGACGTCCCCGGCGATGCACTGCGCGGCCTCGTCATCGCCAAGCTGCCGTTCCGCGTGCCCACCGATCCGCTCACCGCTGCGCACTGCGAAGCGATCGCCGACCGCGGAGGCGATCCGTTCACGGAATTCATGCTGCCCAACGCAGCGCTGCGCTTGAAGCAGGGATTCGGACGCCTCGTGCGATCGCAGACCGATCGCGGCGTCGTCGTGTTGTGCGATCCGCGCGTCGTCACGAAAACGTACGGACGCGCCATGCTCGCAACGCTCCCCCCGGCGACGCGCGTAATCGACACATGGGCGCGCGCCCGCGATCACGTGAACCATTTCTACGGAGCCATTCGGTGACCGACTCGACTCGACCGGGCAAGATCGTATGCGTAGGGCGAAACTATCGTGCGCACGCGAAGGAGTTGGGCAACGATGTGCCCGCCGAGCCGTTGATTTTTCTTAAGCCGCCATCGAGCGTGATTCGCACCGGCGGCACCATCGCGCTCCCAACGGTCTCCTCGCAGGTCGAGTATGAAGGAGAGATCGGCGTGGTGATCGGCGCGACGTTGTCGCGCGCGGACGAGGCGCGCGCGCGAAGCGGGATTCGCGGGATCGTCGCGCTCAACGACGTCACGGCGCGCGACCTGCAGCGCAGCGATGGCCAGTGGACGCGGGCCAAAGGATTCGACACATTCTGTCCCTTAGGCAACGAGGTGCCCGCCCCCGCCGATCTCCACTCGCTCGAGGTCACGACCCGCGTCAACGGCTCCGTCCGCCAGCACGCGTCGGCTAGCGAGATGGTTTTTGCGATCCCCATGCTGCTCGCGTACATAACGAGCATCATGACGTTGGAACCGGGCGATGTGGTCGCTACGGGAACGCCGGCCGGAGTGGGCCGGTTGGACATAGGTGACGTGGTCGAAGTCCAGGTTGCCGCGAGCACGGTTCGGAACTCGGTCGCTGCTTCGGGGTGATCACACGATCGTACGGGCGTTTTGTGCGTGTGTAGCACCCATCGCCGTTGTAAATTGAGGGTCATGCCGCATAAGTCCTCTCGTTACGCCCGATTGCCGGAATATCTTCTGGCTTCGATCCCGCAGAAAAAGCGCGAGCTCGTGGCCCGGGGCGTTGACGTGATCGACTTGGGCGCGGGCGACGCGGATCTCGCGCCGCCGCCTGAGGCGGTGGCTGCGCTCGAGCGAGCCGCGCACGACCCGGCCATGAGCCGCTACGGATTCGGCGCGGGGCTGCCCGCGTTCCGCGAGGCCGTGTCGCGCTTCATGCAGCGCCGCTTCGGCGTTCAAGCCGATCCGATGCGCGAAGTGGTGCCGCTCATCGGTTCCAAGGAAGGCATCGCGCACTTGGCACTCGCGTATCTCGACGCGGGCGACGTCGCGATCATTCCCGAGCCCGGATATCTCGCATACCTCGGCGGTACCCTGCTGTCGGATGGCACGCCGCACGTGGTCCCGCTCGATCCGCGCGCGAATTTTCTCGTGGAGCTGGACGATGTGCCGAGCGACGTGCTCGCGCGCACGAAGCTCCTGTACCTCAACTACCCGAACAACCCAACAGCGGCCATCGCGCCGCGCGACTATCTCGAGCGCGTCGTTAGGCAGTGCCGTGAGCGCGACATCCTGCTCGCGTACGACAACGCGTACTCGGAGCTCGCGTACGACGGCTACCGTCCGCCCAGCATCTTCGAGATCCCGGGCGCGCGCGACGTGGCCATCGAATTCCACTCGCTGTCCAAGACGTACAACATGACGGGGTGGCGGTGTGGTTGGGCGGTGGCGCGTCCCGACATCGCGAGCGTGCTCGCGAAGGTGAAATCGTTCCTCGACACGGGGACGTTCATGGCGGTGCAGGCGGCGGGCGCCGCGGCGCTCGACGCGTGGGAGCACTTCGTGCCGGCCAACCTGCGCACGTTCGCCGAGCGTCGCGATGCGGCGGTGCGCGCGTTCCGCGCGGCAGGATTCGCGTGCGAAGCGCCGCGGGCCACCATGTACCTGTGGTTGCCGCTTCCGGCCGGCGTGCCGAGCGCGGCGTTCGCGGAGCGACTGCTGAATGAAGAGGGCGTGGTGGTGCTGCCCGGCTCGTCGTTCGGTGCGGGCGGTGAAGGATTTTTCCGCATCTCGTTCATCACGTCGCCCTCGCGCATCGCGAAGGCCGCCGAGCGCGCGGGCCGTGTGCTCGAGAGTTTCGAGGCGGCTGTCGCATGAAGCGGAAACCCAGCGTCCCGCTGCTCCTGTCGATCGGCCTGCACGTCGTGCTGGTCCTGGGATTGGTGTGGGTGATGGCCGTGCCGATGCCGTTCCAGAAATGGCTGAACGAGCACAAGAACGTGCCCGTCGAGCACATCGGCTATTTCCAGGTGCCTAACGAAGGCGTGACGCGCACGGGCCGGAACGGCGGCAACAACATCCCGAAGGAACGCGGGCCGGTGCGGCGTCTCACGGCGCCGACCACCGCGCCGACCACGATCCCGAAACCCGCGGCCCAACCGTCTGCGCCGAGCGGCGGCGGCGGAACCGGACCCAAAGTGGGCACTGGCGGCGTGCAGGCGGGCATCACGCCGTCCTTCAACGATCCGCGCCTCTGGCTGCCGCCGGGGCCGGTGATGGGTGTGCCGCGCACGCAGAGCCAGCGACTGGATTCGGTGCTGATGGCGCATTTGCAGCCGCACATCGACTCGCTGCGCGCGATTGCCGCGGCGCAGGGCAAGGCGCCGGGCGACTGGACGTTCACGAAGGACGGGAAGAAGTGGGGCATGGATCCGAAGAACATCTACATCGGGGACCACAAGATCCCGACGGCGATTCTGGCGTTGCTACCCCTCAACAAGGGATCGAACCCGATCACGTCGAACGAGAACAAGATGTTCGACCGGGAGCATGACGAGATCCAGTTCGAGGCGCAGCGGGCGATGAACGAAGAGGAGTTCAACGCGGCGGTGAAGGCGATCCGCGAGCGCAAGCAGCGGGAGCACGACGAGGAGATGAAGGAGCGCCAGAAGCGCCAGAGCGTGGACAGCACCATCGCGCACCCGTAGCCCGTTAGGCGCGACGGGCGCCGTTCGGCGCGTCCGGCATCTAGGCTCCTGTTGAAACGGACAAGACCGGACACAACGGCCACAACACGGATCGGTCGGCTGCGGCGGCGAGCACATCGCACGCGAGCGGCTTTTGCATTTTGGGGTCTTCCGGGGAATTTCGGGAAGTGTCGGAGACACGAACCGACGGCAAGGCGATGCACCGGGCGCGGGTCCGTGCTGTGCCTGTTGTGTCCGGTCTCGTCCGTTTCAACATGAGCGTAGATGCCGGCCTCGGCGGCCCGGCGTCCGACGTTCGCCGAATGTCGCTACGTTAGGCGGCGCGGCGGTCAGGCATCCACTACCACAGGCGGGGCATCGTCCAGTTCGCAGAACGGCCGGAATACACCGCACACTTTGCCTAACACAGTGCCACCGCCGTTGGCGTGGCGCGGGGCGCTCTCGGCGACGCGCAGCGTGACGGCGCCGCCCGCGCCATCGCGCTCGGCGTACAGGTCGCCGGTGGATGCGCTGGCGACCGGGTCGACCAGTACGTAGTCGCCGGCGAGAATGCCGCCGCCCGGCGCGGCCGAGGCGACCTTGTCGACGCGCACGTAGAACACGCGCTCGTTAGGCACGAAGCGGCGGTCGAGCGTGAGGTACGTGATGCGCGTGGTCGTCGCGGCAGCGGAGTCGCCGGCATACGGCGGCACCGGCATCGTGCGACCCGCGCCCTGATAACCCAACAAGCGCACACCGCGCGAGCGCGAGGGATCGCGCTCGATGAATCCCTTGCGCGCGAGCGATTGCAGGATCTCCGATACTGTTTTCGTGGATTTGATGCGGAACTCCCGTCCGATCTCACGCACGCTGGGCTGGTACGTGTTCTCGGTGAGGAAGTCGAGCAGGTAGTGGTACACCTTTCGCTCGATCGGCGTCAACGACTCGGGCATGGGATCCCCCCGATGATGCGAAACCGGGAATCCATACGAGTGTTGAATTCCCGGTGAACTTCCCCCGCGCAAGAATAGTGTGAACCCAAGAGCTCGGTCAACAGCTATGTCAACAAGCGCTGATCGACCTCCAGGTAGCGGATCGCTTCATCGATGCGGTGCAGCGAGAGCTCGCGTCCCATGGTCAGCAGCACGTCGAAGATGCCGGGGCTCACTGTCATGCCGGTGAGTGCCAGACGCAGCGGCTGAAAGATTTTGCCCGCGGCGACGCCGCGTGTTTCCGACAGTTTGCGGAGCGCCTCTTCCATTGAGCCTGTCTCCCACGCCGGCAACTCCGACAAACATTTGCGTACGGCCGACAAAACGTCGCGCGCGCTTGCGCGATCTTTCCATTGCTTGGAGATCGCGTCCTCATCGTACGTAAGCGGCCCCGGAAAGTACGGCGCCGCTTGGCGCACGATGTCGTGCACCGTGCGCGCGCGAACTTTGAGCAAATCGAGCAGCGACAAGTACCACACATGTTTCGCCGCGAGATCTTCGGCTGTGGCAAGCCCCGCCGCGACGAGATCCGGCGTCACGCGCGGCTCGAGCTCGGTCGACGGCGTCAAACTCAAGTGCTGCCCGTTCATCCACTCGAGCTTCTTCGTGTCGAACACCGCGGCTTTTTTCTGCAACCCGTCGGTGGAGAAGAGCGCGATCATCTCGTCGAGCGCCATCACTTCGCGATCACCGCCCGGCGACCATCCCAGGAGCGCGAGGAAGTTCACCATCGCGCTCGGCAGGATGCCCTCGTTGCGATAGTCGGCCACGGCCGTGGCGCCGTGTCGCTTGCTCAGCTTCTTCCCGTCCAGTCCGTGGATCATGGGCACGTGCGCGAACCGCGGCAGCGCGTGGCCTAACGCGTCGTACAGGAGGATCTGTTTGGGTGTGTTCGAGATGTGGTCGTCGCCGCGCATCACGAGCGTGATGGCCATCGCGATGTCGTCCGACACCACCGCCATGTTGTAAATCGGCGTCCCGTCCGACCGCAGGATGACGAAGTCCTCGATGTCCTTGTTCGGGAAGGCGATCGGGCCGTGCACCACGTCATCCCAGGACGTCGTTCCGTTAGGCACGCGGAACCGGATGACGAACGGATCGCCGGCGGCCAGGCGGCGCTCGATGTCATCGGGCGACAAGCGATCGCAGCGCCGGTCGTAGCGGAAGCTCTCGCCGCGCTTCGACGCCGCCGCGCGCTGCGCCTCGAGCTCGGCCGCCGTGCAGAAGCACCGGTATGCGTGGCCGCGGTCGACCAAACCGCGCGCATCGCGCTGGTGCCGCTCGAGTCCCTGCGCCTGGTACACTACCTCCTCATCCCAATCGAGGCCGAGCCAGGTGAGGCCCTCGAAAATGGCGCGCGTGCTCTCGTCGGTGCTGCGCGCCTTGTCGGTGTCCTCGATGCGCAGCAGGAACTGGCCGTGATATTTGCGCGCGAACAACCAGTTGAAGAGCGCCGTACGCGCGCCACCGACGTGCAGGTAGCCGGTGGGAGAAGGCGCGAAGCGAACGCGGGGAGCGGAGAGGAGAGAGGGCATACGCGACGAAAACTAAGCGACAGGGGAAGCGCGTGCTCGCGCACCCGTGGGGAATAGGGAAGCGGCGCCTGGCGGCGCCTTGGGGAATGGGGGAACACCTTTCGCTCGGCGCCTAACGGCAGAGCGACCAGGCCGATCGCGACCCATTCCCCAAGGCGCCGCCAGGCGCCGTTTCCCTATTCCCCAAGCGCGCGACCAGCGCGCGCTTCCCCGGAACGGAGTGGGAGGGATTCGAACCCTCGATAGGGCTTTTCAACCCTATAACGGTTTAGCAAACCGCCGCCTTCAGCCTCTCGGCCACCACTCCAGCATTCGGCATCGAATCACGCCCGAGTGCCAGACCAGCGGAGGGCACAGGATTCGAACCTGTAAGGGCTTGCGCCCGGCGGTTTTCAAGACCGCTGCCTTACCAATTAGGTCTAGCCCTCCGGACCACAAAACATCACTCATCGATGGCGGGCACGCAACCCGGAGCCGGAGAGGGAAGGGGGAAGCGCTCGCTGACGCTCGCTGGGGGAAGCGCTGCGCTGCGGGAAGCGGCGGCGACGCCGCCTGAGGGATCGGAACAACATCAATGGTCTGCGCGACTGAGGTGCCATGCGCGAGTCCGCGCGATGCGGCACTCTCCGTCAAGAGACAACTGATGTCC
Organism: Gemmatimonadaceae bacterium; assembly: GCA_035277485.1. GTDB lineage: Bacteria > Gemmatimonadota > Gemmatimonadetes > Gemmatimonadales > Gemmatimonadaceae > JADGGM01. The sequence continues at coordinate 879 of DATEKK010000252.1, read as the reverse complement.
TGCCGATCCCTCAGACGGCGTCGCCGCCGCTTCCCGCAGCGTAGCGCTTCCCCCAGCGAGCGACAGCGAGCGCTTCCCTCTTCCCCGTTAGGCAGCCAACACCCGCACCACCTACGGCTTCGTCGGCTTCGCCTTCGCCTTGCTCGTATCGAGGAGCTTCGTCGCATTCGATTCGGACTGCAGCGGAACCGTCGGCTCCGTCGTTGGCGTGAAGAGACCCTGCAATCCCGTCGCGTTCGCGATCGATTGCACCTGCGCGAGAATGTGCGTCGCGTCCTTGTCGTTGTCGTTCCCGCTCACCCCTTGCTCGGCTTCCGCGAGAGTCGCGCCGCTCGCGATGTAGAGATACGGAATGCCGACCGACGCACGGTCCACCCACATCGTGCGACGCGCGAGCGATGCCGGCGCCTGGAAGTCGTGGTTCCAGAGCCAGTCCGATGTCTTGATGTCGAGCATGCCCTGGCCGGGAATGGCGACGGTGTCCTTGCCGGACACCGGCTCTTCGGGCAGCAGCTTGCGCGCCAACCCCTGCGTCAGCAGATGCGACTCGAGTCCCAAGTCCTCCGGATATCCGCCCGCGGTGCGGCTGAAGTACACCGGCCGCTCCGGCCACGAGTCGCGAATCATGCGCAACACGACGACGTCGGCACGCGCGAGCACCTGCGGGCGAATGGTCGCCGTCAGGCTGCCGGCCTTGAACAACTGCGGCTGCGTGATTTCCACCGACGGCGGCAGCGCGTTGGCCTGATCGATCGAGAGGTGCAGCGGCGATCCGTTAGGCTTGGGCCACGTGTGTCCGCGGTAGATGGCCGGACCGGTCAGGCTGTCGTAGGGATACACGGGCCGCTCGATGAGCTGGCGGACGTACCAGTCCGTGTT
>DATEKK010000251.1:0-11438 GCA_035277485.1 Gemmatimonadaceae bacterium | reverse complement strand
TACCGCGTTCGTGCAATCTCTGCGTCGGCTCTCACTGGCAAAGACGCCGGGCGTAGCAGAAACACTCGACTGGGCGGCGGCGCTCGTCGTGTTGCATGCGACGCACCTGGATGAAGCGATCGTGCGTGAGACGCTGGGCTGCGTCCTCAAGGACGAATCCGACCTCCGCATGGTCGATTCGGCACTGGACGCGGGGCGCCTCGAAGCCATGACATCGGTCGCGGGCTAATGGCGTCGCCATCGCAGAGTCTCGTTGATCTGGTGGTGCGGTTTTGCCGCGGTCTCCGCAGCCGCGGCATACCCGTGCCGCCCGCCCACGGCGCGGATGCGGCACGCGTGCTCGAGTGTGTCGACTTGGGCGATCGCGACGAGGTGCGAATCGCGCTGCGCACGCTCCTGGTCACGCGCGTCGAAGATGTGGCGGCATTCGATGACGAGTTCGAGCGCACCTTTTCCGGGGGTGGAACGGCCTTGCCTCATGGAAACCGCCGCTCCCCCGGCGTACCGGTGCCGGGCCTTCTCCGCCGCCGGCCGCCGGCGATGCTCGAGCGATGGCTGAAGGTGACGGGGCGCGAGGAGCCGGACCCGTGGACCTCCGTGCCGCGCCCCAGCGAGAACGAACCGCGACGCGGGCGCGACCCCCGCGACCTCGACGCGGCTGATCTGGAGTCGCTGACGCGCATCGCGCGGCGCATGGCGCGTCGATTGGCCACGCGGCCCAGCCGACGCGTTAGGCCCGCGACACGCGGCGCGCGCGTACACATCCGCCGGACGATGCGCCGCATGCTCGAGACCGGCGGCGCGACGGCGACCCTCGCGTATCGGGAGCGCCGGCCGTGCCGGACCAAGCTGCTCGTCGTGTGCGACGTCTCGGGCTCGATGGACCTCTACGCGCGGTTCCTGCTGCAGTTGCTGTACGCGCTTGCGTGCAGCTTCGCTCGTGTGGAAACCTTTCTGTTCGCGACGCGGTTGAGCCGCGTTACCCGATTGCTCCGCCAGCCGGAGTACGGTGCCGCGCTCGATGCCCTCGCGCGACACGTACGCGACTTTTCCGGCGGCACCCGCATCGGCGTGAATCTCGATCGGATCGAGCGCGAGAGGCGCGCCTGGATCGATCGCCGGACGACGGTCATCGTGCTGAGCGACGGATGGGACACCGGCGATCCCGCGCTGTTAGGCGACGCACTCGCGCGGCTGCGCCGCCGCGCCGGCCGTGTGATCTGGCTCAATCCGCTCCTCGGTTCGCCGGGATACCAGCCGCTCACGCGCGCGCTCCGCGCCGCGCTGCCGCACGTGGACCTGTTTCACCCGGCTCACGACGTCGCCAGCCTCGAGTCCCTCGTCCGGCACCTCACGCCATGAAACCATCCGATCTGCAGGAGACCTTCGACCAGCTCGACGAGCTCAAGCGGCGCGAGCGGCGCGTAGCCATGGCGACCCTCGTGTCCACCAAAGGCACGACCCCGAAAAAAGAAGGCGCCAAGATGTGGGTGGGCGAGGACGGTCGCATTCGGGGCTCGGTGACCATCGGCGGCTGCGTGGATGCGCAGGTGGTGGCCGAATCGGACGCGGTGCTCCGCTCGGCCACCTCGACGCTGCTCTCCCTGTCGTTAGGCGATGAAGAAGCCTGGGACCTGGGCCTCACCTGCGGCGGCACCGTGGACGTGCTCGTCGAGCCGGTGCGGCTCGACAGCGAGGCGGATCCCGTGGTTCAGGCGTACGACGTGATTCGCGCCGAGACGCACGCCGGCCGGCGCGCGGTGGCCGTGGTTCCGTTAGGCGGCGGCGCCGCCGCGGCGCCGCGCCGCCTCGTGGTGCGCGAGGATGGCACCACCGCCGGCACGTTGGGCGATGCGGTCCTCGACGACGCCGCCGCCGCGCAGGCCCTCGACACGATCGCCCACGCGGCGTCCCGCACGGTCGAGGTCGATGTCCGTGGCCATCGCGCCACCCTGTTCCTCGAGTTGCATGGTCCCGCGACCACACTCGTGCTCTTCGGCGCCGGACAGGTCGCGATGCCCCTCGTCGCGTTCGCCAAGGAGCTCGGCTGGACCGTGATCGTTGCCGACGCGCGCGAGCGCTACGCCACCCGCGACCGCTTTCCACACGCCGACGAGATTCGCATCGGCGCGCTCGGCGAGATCGCGGAACAGCTGCGCTACGACGCGTCGACGATCGTGATCGTGGTGGCGCACGACTACAAGTTCGAGCTGCCGGTGCTGCGCGCGGTGCTCGCGCAGCACCCCGCGTACATCGGTCTGTTAGGCAACCGGCGCCGCGGCCGCGCGCTGCTCGAGTTTCTCGCCGCCGACGGATTCGACGCGGAATCGCTCGCGCGCGTACACGTGCCCGTGGGCCTCGACATCGGCGCCCGGACCGCGGCCGAGATCGCCCTCGCGGCGCTGGCCGAAGCCGTGGCTGTCCGCAACGGCCGGCCGGGCACCGCGCTGCGCCGCGCGGAACCCGCCGGTCCGAATGCCTAACGGATGATCGCCGGCGTCGTGCTGGCCGCGGGCGCCTCGCGCCGCTTCGGCGACGGCCGCGGCGTACAGAAGCTCGTCGCGTCCGCCGCCGGAAAACCCGTCGTCCGCTGGACCGTCGAGCGCATGCTTGCCGCACGCATTGATGAGGTCGTCGTGGTCACCGGACACGAGCGCGATGCGGTGCACGACGCGCTCGCGAATCTGCGGATCCGCCTCGTCGAGAATCCCCATTTTTCGCGCGGACTCGGCGCGTCGCTCGAGGCCGGCATCGCCGCGCTGCCCGCCGCCGTCACGGGCGCGATCATCGCGCTGGGCGATCAGCCCACCGTGTCGACAGCAGTGATCGACAAACTCATCGACGCATGGCACGAACGGCGCATGCCGATCGTGGCGCCGCTCTATCGCGGCGTACGCGGCAATCCCGTGCTCTTCGCCGCGTCGCTGTTCCCGGAGCTCCGCGCGGTTGGCGGCGACCACGGTGCTCGCGAGATCATCGCCCGCTCTCCGGATCGCGTGACGCTCGTGGACGTGGACGCAGACATGCCGCTCGACGTGGACGACCGTGCCTCGCTCGACGCGGTCACCCGCTTCCTCGGCGGACGCGCAGGAGAGCAGTGAACGTCGAGATGAAACATCCGCCTGCCGCGCGCGTACGGAATGGTGTCTCGAACACGCGCTTGGGAGCGCGAATCACAATGGGTGTCTTGAAGGTGTTGTTCGGCACAATCGTCGGGCTGGTGCTGCTCGTGCCGGCGGCCGTCATTCTTGCTGTCATCGGTCTGCCCGCTGTCCTCATCCTGGCCGTCCTCGCCGTGCCGGTGCTCGTGGTGCTCGCCGTGCTCGGCTTGCCGATTTTATTGCTCCTCATCGCGGCCGCGGCCGTGCTGGGCATCGTGTTCGCCGTTCTCGGGACGGTGCTGTCGATAGGCGCGATGTTGTTCAAGGTGCTGCTCTTCGTCGTGCTCCCTGTGCTCGCGCTGGCGTGGCTGATCAAGCACTTCGCCGCGCGGGAGCGTCACGAAGTCGTCTGAGCGTTCGCCTAACGATCAGCTCGACCGGAAGCGTAGCACCAGCTCTCCCATCTCCACCGTGTCGCCGTCCTGCAGCCAGCGCACGCCCTCGGGCGTGTGCAGCACCTGGCCGTTCACCGCGGTTGGATTGGTCTGCGACAGGTTGATGAGCTTCCAGCGGCCGCCCTCGTAGCGGAGCCGCGCCTGTTGGCGGCTCACGGTGGTCACCGGCAGGCGGATGTGCGTGCGCGGCGGACCTTCGCCGCGTCCGAGCGTGTAATCCGCACCACTCGCACCATCGAGGCGCGGAAAGCGAATCGCCTCGCCGCGGTGCGGACCGCCGGTGATCTCGAGCCGTCCCGGCAGATATCCGTTAGGCGTGACACCGCCGCGCGGCATTTCGACGGTGCGGCCGTCCGCCGGCGCATAAGGCCACGGCTCCGGTGGCGGCGGCTCGTACGTGCGCACCGGTTCGGGCGCGGGGGACGGCGCGTACACGTGCACGGGTTCTGCGACGCGAAACGCCGCGGGCCTGAGCAATGGCTCGCGTCGATCGTGCACCTCGAACACGAGGGGTGGCAGCGACTCGATGCGATGCGCTGCGCGCTTGCGGCGGATTAAGAACGTCGCGATGACGAGCGCCAGGATGGCGCATCCGACAAGAATCCACGTCGTCAGGTCCATGCGCCCGGTCGCCCAGGAAGGGAATGCCTCCATTGTCTAGCTACCATGGCTTGCCCGAAGGGGCAAGACCCATTCCCCGCACAGAAATATTCACCACTAGAGACCCGCGGTTCCACCGGGCTCAGCAGCACGGTTGTGACCCGTTTTACGACCTGCGCCACACGATGCTCGCCGATGAATAAATTGATGGCGTCCTCGCCGTCGTCTCGAAGCGATGGCATGCCACGGTCCCGTCGCCATGTGATTTTCTCAATGCCCAAAGACTTCCCCGATCACCACGACGCCGAGCTGGTTCTCCGGTTGTACGAGCTGCGTCGTGAACCCACGATGCGCGTCTCGCGCCAGCAGATTCGCGAATTCCTCCCCAAGTCGTACGAGGAGCTCGCCGACGTCACGAAAGGCACGCATCCACTCAACGCCGCGTACCGCCAGACGACGACGTATTGGGAGATGGTGTACGGCATGGCGCGCCATGGGATCATTCATTCCGACTTCCTGGCCGAGACGAGCGGCGAAGGCCTGCTGCTGTTCGCCAAAGTGAAGCCGTATCTCGAGCGGTATCGCAAAGAGATTTCGGAGCGCGCATTCAGGAACGCCGAGTGGTTCGTGTCCGACAGCGCGACCGCTCGCGACATCTTCGCGAATCAAACGCAGCGCGTCGCCAAGCAACTCGGCGCGAAGTAGCGGCGCATCGGGGACGGCTAGCGGCACGGGCGACGTCTATATTGCGAGAATGATGACAACCCCAGCCACGCGCATCGCACACGAGCAACGCCGCGCGCGTCCCAGCGCATCGCGCGGGCAGCCGGAAAAGAAGAAAGTGAACATGAACAACGCCTGGGCCGAGGCGCGCGAGCTGATCGGGCACCATCGCGGTCAGCTCGGGCTCGGCCTCGCGTTGATGCTCGTGAACCGGCTCGCTGGTCTGGTGCTGCCCGCCAGTCCGAAGATCCTCATCGACCGGGTCATCAGTCAGCACCAGGCCTATTTGCTGACGCCGATCGCGTTGGTGGTGGTCGCCGCGACGCTCGTGCAGGCGGGTACCACCTTCGCGCTCTCGCAAGTGATGAGCGTGGCCGCCCAACGCGCGATCGCCGACATGCGCAAGCGGGTGAACGAGCACGTGCTGCGCCTGCCCGTTTCGTATTTCGACGGCACGCAAACGGGCATCCTCATCTCGCGCATCCTGAACGACGCCGAAGGCATTCGCAATCTCGTGGGCACGGGCCTCGTGCAGTTGATCGGCGGACTCGTGACGGCGGTGCTTGCGTTAGGCGTGCTCTTCTGGCTCAACTGGGCGCTCACGACCATCACGCTGCTCATTCTGCTCACGTTCGCGGGCGGCATGGCGCTGGCGTTCACCAAGCTTCGCCCCATCTTCCGCGAGCGGAGCGTGATCACCGCGGACGTCACGGGGCGCCTCGGCCAGTCGTTGAGCGGCATCCGCGTGGTCAAGACGTACATCGCCGAGCGCCGCGAACAGCTCGTGTTCGCGCGCGGCGTGCACAAGCTGCTGCGCAACATCGCGCGCACCATCACCGGCGTGTCGGCGCTCACCGCGTTCACCACGGTCATCGTCGGAGCCGTCGGCGTGTTGATGATTGTCGTCGGCGGTCATGCGATTCTCAACGGCAAGATGACGCTCGGCGACTTCTTCACGTACGTGTTGTTCATCGGACTGGTGGCCGCGCCGCTCGTGCAGATCGCGTCCATCGGCACGCAGGTGAGCGAAGCGTTCGCGGGACTCGATCGCATCCGCGAGATCCGCATGATGGCCACCGAAGATGAGCACGACGCCGAGCGCGGCCGCGTGCCCGACGTCGAGGGCGACGTGCGGTTCGAGGACGTGAGCTTCTCGTATGCCGAAAACGTCCCGGTGCTGCGCGACATCACGTTCCATGCGCCGGCGGGGTCGACCACGGCTCTGGTGGGCTCGAGCGGCGCGGGGAAGAGCACGCTCATCAGCCTCATCATGGCGTTCAACCATCCGCAATCGGGGCGCATCCTGATCGACGGGCGCGACCTGGCCGACCTTCGGTTAGGCGAGTACCGCTCGCACCTCGGCGTGGTGCTGCAGGACAACTTCCTCTTCGACGGCACGATCGCCGAGAACATCGGCTTCTCCAAGCCAGGGGCGTCGGCGGAGGAGATCAAGGCCGCCGCGCGCGCCGCGCACTGCGACGAATTCATCAGCCGCTTCGCGGACGGGTTCGACACCGTGGTGGGCGAGCGCGGCGTGCGTCTGTCCGGCGGCGAGCGCCAACGCGTCGCGATCGCGCGCGCGATTCTGGCCGACCCGCGCATTCTCATTCTCGATGAAGCCACGTCCAGCCTCGACAGCGAGAGCGAGGCGCTCATCCGCGACGGTCTGCGCCGGCTGCGCCGCGGCCGCACGACGTTCGTGATCGCGCACCGGCTGTCGACCATCGCGAGCGCGGACCAGATCCTCGTGCTCGAGGAAGGCCGCATCGTCGAGCGCGGCACGCAGGACGAGCTGCTCGCCGCGCACGGCCGCTACCGCCAACTCTACGACAAGCAGTACGGGCTCGAGGTGGACCGCTTCGTCAACCCGGGCGAAGATTTCACGCCGGACCAATCGTTAGGCGACCAGATGCCGCGCGTGCGCGTGACGCCGGACCGGTCGCTCTAGAGACGCGAGCAGAAACCCAGCCGTTCTCTCCTTCATGCCGAAAACACACAATCCATATTTCGAGCTCAAGCGCTCTCCCATTCAGGGGCGCGGCGCGTTCGCGCGCCGCAAGATCCGCAAGGGCACGCGCATCATCGAGTACCTCGGCGAGCGCGTGTCGCACGAGGAAGCCGACCGCCGCTACGATGACGAGCACATGGCGCGCCACCACACGTTCTTGTTCACGCTCGATCGGAAGACGTGCATCGACGCCGCGGTGAACGGGAATGACGCGCGCTTCATCAATCACTCGTGCGATCCCAACTGCGAGGCGGTGATCGACGACGGGCACATCTGGATCGAAGCCATACGCACGATCGAGCCGGGCGACGAGCTGGTGTACGACTACCAGTACGAGCGCGAAGACGACGCGGGCGAGGACGACGAGAAGCTCTACCCGTGCCGGTGCGGGTCTCCGAAGTGCCGGGGCACCATCCTCGCGCCGCGCAAAGGCAAACGGAAGAAAGCGGGCGCGACCCGGCGCGGCGCCCAACGCACGGCGTGAGCGCGTTCAAGGATTATTTCTCGCGACAAGCGGCCGCGTACGCGGATTTCCGGCCGACCTATCCGGACGAGTTGTTTGCCTGGCTCGCCGAGCTCGTGCCCGGCGCGACGACGGCGTGGGACTGCGCCACCGGCAACGGCCAGGCTGCGTTAGGCGTCATGCCGCACGTGGAGCGTGTGATCGCCACCGACGCCAGCGCACCCCAGCTCGCGTACGCGCAGCCGCTGCCTCGCGTGCATTACGTGCGCATGCGCGCCGAAGAGGCGGCGATCGCGTCGGGCTCCGTGGATGTGGTGACGGTCGCCCAGGCACTCCACTGGTTCGACACCGCGCGCTTCTTCGACGAGGTGCATCGCGTGTTGCGGCGCGGGGGTGTGGTGGCCGCGTGGTGCTATTCCCTCATCCGCGTCACGCCAGCCATCGACCGCGTGATCGACCACTACTATTTCGAGCGGCTGCGCGATGCGTGGGCGCCGGAGCGGAAGCTCGTCGACCGCGGCTATCGCGACGTGCCGTTTCCATTCGCCGAGATCGCCGCGCCGCCGATGTCGATCGTCGCGTCGTGGACGCGCAGCCACGTTGCGGGCTATCTCCGCACGTGGTCCGGCACGCGGGTGCTGCAGGAACGTGAAGGGCGCGATCCGGTGCTCGAGGTCGAGCAGGAGATCGCGCCCTTCTGGCCCGATGCGCGCGCGCCGCTGGACGTGCGCTGGCCGTTGTCTTTTCGCGTTGGGCGCGTCGCCACCGCCTGACGATGCGCCCGCGCTTCCGTTAGTCCGCCGGCTGGTCGTAACCGCGGAACGCCACCAGCACGTCGGACTCGTCGCGGCCGTTGACCAACCGATAGTGGAAATCCTTCCCCTCGGCAATCGGCGCATAACGTACGATCACCTGGTCGCCGGCCTTCCACTGGTCGACGCGCGGGCGATCGGCCAGCGCCACCTGCCAAAGGGTGCCGTCCTCGAGCACCACGTAGCTCGCGCCATCGTTCACCGATGTCACGCGAATCGTGCCCAGGAGGGTCTCCGTCTGGGTCGTGTCGTCGGTGCGCCGCGACACGAAGCTGTTGGCGTCGCGCATCACGACAGCCGACCCGGCGGGCTTCGCGCGTGCGTCAATGGTGCCCAACGAGTCCGTTGGGCGGCTCGCGCTCGCGAGGCGCGAGGTGTCGCGGCGTGCGGCTGACACGCTGTCGGCCGAGGCGTTCGACTGCGTCCACGACGTCGCGGCCAGCGCCGCGACGGTGGAGACGAGGATGCCGGCAACACGAAGTGTTCTCATGACTTCCTCCGCTTGTTGGCGGCGCTCGCCGGTGTGGTCGAAAGGCCGGCATCGGACCTGGGCGCCCGGGTGCTCTTTGATAAGGTACCCGACGGCGCGGAAAGTGGATGGGGGTGTGTTACGGCCTGTTTCGAGGCCTGTAACGTTATTTTGCTCCGGCGTCTTGTTTTTTTTCGCGTTTGGCATTTCCTTAGCATTCGTTCGGCGCGCCGGCGGTTAGCTCGGTCTTCGATGCCGGCGTCGGGGTCCTGGATGGGTGGTAGCCGCGACGAGTAATTCCTTCCAAGCGTCGCGGTGGGACAGCCGACCGTTCTTCCTCTCGGTCCGTTCTTCTCCGAGTACACAATGCAGCTACGAAAATCCGTCGCGGCGGCTTCGCTGGCGCTCATCGTGAGTACTACGCTTGCGTCCAGCGCGCGCGCGCAGGTCTGCGAGTGCAAATTCCCCGATTCGAACGAGAACGGGTCGGTTGCGGGCGCGTTCGGAGGCGGTCTGTTCGCCGGGTTGGTGGCGGCGGTTCTGCACATCAAGCACACGAAGGAAGCGTCGCTGGATCCGAGCGTGGTGCCGTTCCCGGCGGATCCCGTGGGGGTCGCGCCGATCGTCGAGACGTCGGCCGGTGCGCTGGCCGATTCGTCTGCCGCGCCGTTAGGCGCCGCGCCGGCGGCCGATCGCGGGGCGCCCTCGGGATCGGGGGCGGCGTCGCCGGCGCATCCGCGGCGGTACGCCGCGGGCCGGGCGCCGCGGTTGACGGCGGATGAGGCGAAGGAGGAAGGGCTGGTGCCGCCCAAGACGGCGACGATGATGCCGGCGTACGCGATGATCGGCGTGGGCTCGCTGCTCCTCGGGTTGTTCCTGCTGCGCCAGCGCGCGGGACAGCGCCGCCGGCGGTACTGACCGGCCGGGCCTTGGGGGCCCGGTTGCCTAACGGAAGTCGTGGGGGCGCACGCCCTCGGCTCCCACGTCGATGCGCAGGGCGCGAAACATCTCGCCGCGCAGGTTCACCACCCGCTGCTCCACCTGCAGCGCGCCCCGCACGAGCAACAGCGGCGCCGTCGTGATGAGCAGCGCCTGCCGGTCGAACTGCTTCGGCGTGACCACCACGTTCACGAGGCCGGTCTCGTCTTCCAGCGTGAGGAAGACGAATCCTTTGGCCGTGCCCGGCCGCTGCCGGCAGATCACCAGGCCCGCCACCGCGACGTTGCGCGACCCATCGGGGAGCGCCAGCACCTCGCGGGCGGTGCGCACGCCGTTAGGCGTGAGCAGCGGCCGGAGGTGCTTGAGCGGGTGGCCGTGGAACGATACGCCGGTGAGCCGGTAGTCGGCGGCGGTGAGCTCGAGCGGCGACATGCCGGGCACGCTGGCCGGCACGTCGAGCTTGGGGCGGTTGGGCGCCAGCGCGCCGGCTTCGCCGCGGAGCGTCTCGAGCATCCGCCAGATCGCGGCGCGTCGCCGGCGGGCGTCCGGCTCGTCGGGCACGAAGCTGTCGAGCGCGCCCGATTCGGCCACCGCGCGCAGCGCGCGGCGATCGAGCCCCGACCGCCTAACGAAGTCGGCGATCGATTGGAACGGGCCGCCGTCCTCGAGCGCGGCCTCGAGCGCGTCCCGCGAGCGCGAGCCGAGTCCCTTGACGAGCCGGAATCCGAGGCGCACCGCCGGCGACGCCGAGGGCGCCTCCCGTTCCAGCGTGCAATCGAACGCCGAGCGCGCGGCGTCGACGGGGCGAACCGGCACGCCGTGGCGGCGCGCGTCTTCGATGATCGTGCCCGGCGAGTAGAAGCCCATCGGTTGGGCATTGAGGATCGCGGCGGTGAACTCGGGCGCGTAGTAGTGCTTGAGGTAGGCGCTCGCGTACACGAGCAGCGCGAAGCTCGCCGCGTGCGACTCGGGGAATCCGTAGTCGGCGAAGGCGTTGATCTGCTTGTAAATCCGGCGCGCGGTCTCCTCGGGAATACCGTTCTGCTTCATGCCCTCGATGAGCCGCTCGCAGATCGCGGCCATGCGCTCGTGGCTGCGCTTGTGTCCCATCGCGCGGCGCAGCGTATCGGCTTCGCCGGGCGTGAATCCCGCGGCGGCGATCGCCACCTGCATGCCCTGCTCCTGAAACAGCGGGACGCCTAACGTGCGCGCGAGGATCGGCGCGACCGACGGGTGCGGGTACGTCACCGGTTCTTCGCCGGCGCGGCGGCGGAGATACGGGTGCACCATCTCGCCCTGGATCGGTCCGGGCCGGATGATCGCGACTTCGACGACGAGGTCGTAGAAGCACCGCGGCTTGAGGCGCGGCAGCGTGTTCATCTGCGCGCGGCTCTCGACCTGGAAGACGCCGATCGTGTCGGCGCGGCAGAGGTCGTCGTACACCGCCTGGTCGGTGTAGTCGAGCTGGGCGAGGTCGACGGTGTGGCCGCGCGTGTCGCGGATGTAGAGCAGGCAATCCTGGATGAGCGTGAGCATGCCGAGTCCCAGGAGGTCGATCTTGACGAGGCCCATCATTTCGACGTCGTCCTTCTCCCACTGCACGACGGTGCGGGCATCCATGGCGGCGGGCTCGATGGGGACGATGTGGGAGAGCGGTTCTTCCGTCAGGACGAAGCCGCCGACGTGGATCGAGCGGTGGCGCGGGATGCGGCGCAGGCCGCGGACGATGGTCGGGAGGGCGCGGACGCGGCGGTCGCTGGCATCGAGGGAAGCGGCGACGGTGTCGCCTGGGGGAAGGGGGAAGGGGGAAGGGGGCGGGGTAGCTGCGTTAGGCGTGGCAGGGTCGGAGGCGTTGGGCGCAGGGTGAT
>DATEKK010000250.1:0-9751 GCA_035277485.1 Gemmatimonadaceae bacterium | reverse complement strand
CTCGAGTCCCTCGGTCTTTTTCGGCGTGATGGCGATGTTCATGGGAGGAAAAATAGACGAGGGAGGGAAGGTAGTGCAGTGCAAGGGAAGCGGCGCCTCGCGGCGCCTTCGGGAAGCGCTTCGCTTGGGGAATCGGCGGCTTGCGCCGCCTTGGGGAATGAGACGGACTGCGATCGGCGCTGCACTATTCCCGAAGGCGGCGCAGCCGCCGATTCCCCAAGCGAAGCGCTTCCCCAAGGCGGCGTTAGCCGCCGGTTCCCCATTTATTATCCTCCGGCTTCATGTCCTGAAAGCGGTTCTCCGGATCGAGCTGCACCGAGCGAACGGTCTTACCGGCGGTCGGGACCTGGATCGTCAGCGTGGTATCACCGGCGAACCAGACACTCGCGGGGCGGGTCACCGTTTGCGTCGAGCCGTCGGACCACGTGATACGCGCAATGACCGGCATGGCCATGGTGCCGTGATCGGCCACATCGATCTCCAGTGAGTTGGCCCTCGAGTGCACCGCGGTGATCGCCTGGTCGAACGTCTCGCGCGTGAACCACCACGCATGCCAGAACCAGCCGAGGTCCTGACCGAGCTGGTGGTCCATGAACATGAAGAAGTCCCAGGGCGACGGGTGCTTGTAGGCCCAGGCGCGCGCGTACGCGGCGAACGCATTCTTGACGGCGGAGTCGCCCACCACGCCGCCTAACGCACGGAGCGCGACGGGCGCTTTGGCGTACGCTTGCTCTTCGTAGTTCGGACCGGCGTAGTCCGACGGCCACATGAGCGTGGGCTCGAGGTCCTTGCCGGCCACCGCGCGGTAGGCTTCGATCCATTCGCTGAATGTTGGCGGCTGCTTCTCGTATGCCGCGTCGGAAAACAGGTCGATGTAGTCGTTGAATCCTTCGTCTTGCCACCCGTAGCGCGTTTCATCGGAGCTCACGGTCATCGGGAACCACTCGTGGCCGAGCTCGTGGGTGATGGTGCTCAGGTCGGGACTGCAGAACACGATCATCGGGTATTCCATGCCCTGCTCGGGACCATCGGCCACCGACGCCTGCGGGAACGAGTAGGGCATGATCATCTTCGAGTGGTGCTCGAGCGCGAAGCGTGCGTATTGGGCCGACTGGTGATAATCGGTGTGCTCGGGGAGATAGAACACCTGCACGAGGGTGGGCGACGGCGTGTCGGCGTGCGTCGCATCCCACACGTAGTTCTTGGACGTGGCGAACGCGAAGTCGTTGGCGCGCGGGGCGGTGAAGTGCCAGGTGAGCTCGCCGCCGCTTGCCGTAGCCGAGCCCGCGCCGCGTCCCGCGGGGTCGACGACGTGCACCGTGGTGTCGGCGCGCATGGCTTGCGTTAGGCGGTCGCGCGTGCCGGCCGAGAGGACCTCCGCCGGATTGGCGAGCGTACCCGTGGCGCCCACGAGCCAGCCGGCGGGCACGGTGAGCTTGACGTCGAAACTGCCGAACTGGTTGTAGAACTCGCCCAGGCCCAGGTACTGGTCGGTGTCCCAGCCGCGCAGATCGTCGTACATGGCGACTTGCGGGTACCACTGCGCGACCTGGTACAGCGACGTCCCCCACCGTCCCATGCGCTCGGCGCGCTGGTCCAACGGTACGTTAGGCACGGTGAAGTGCCAGGCCGCATCGATGGTGACCGACGCGCCCGGCGCGACCGGCGTGGCGAGCCGGACGGCGGCCACCGTCCCGTGGACGCTGAAGGTGTGCGGATCCGAGAGCTGGACGGCGGCGCCGTTCACCGCGAGACGCTCCATCACGTCGCCCTGCGTGATGTCGGTGACGTAGTCGTCGCGCGATTCCATGGCCGTGTAGTAGTTCTGCAGCAGCCGCAGGACGATGGCGTGCAGGGTATCGGGCGACGTGTTGTGCAGCGTGACGTGCTCGGTGCCGTGGAGCACGGCGCTGTCCACGTCGAGGCGCGCCTCGATCACGTAATCGACGCTTTGCTGCCAGTAGTGCGCGCCGGGCGAGCCGGTGGAGTCGCGGGTGCCGGCGCGGTAGGCGCGCTCGATTTCGGGCCCCAGCGGGATGGTGCGTTGGACGGCGCGGGCGGGCCAGTGCGCCGACTGCGCGGCCGCGGCGGCGGGCAGCCCGAGAGTTAGGCATGTGACCGCGGCGGCCAGACCCAGGGCCTGGTACGAAATGCATCGAGGCGTCATTGGGGCGTCCGAGCGAGTGGTCGGTGCGGCTTGACTAACGAAGAACCGGCGCCATCTTTGAGCGGCCAGAGCATGTTCCCGCAGTCTGCCCCGCCGTTCGAGCGTCGTCTGTGCTCCGCTGAATCATAGCATCCGTCAGCGAGCGGAGTTGCCAGGAGGAAGTCATGTCCCGCGGTGCGCCTCGGTGCAGTGGTCGGGAATTGGCCGATTCGGCCTGGCGGCCTCTCCTTTTCGTCAGTGCACTCCTGCCGCTGCTCGCGGCAGCCTTGCCGGCACAGTCTGCGTCCGCCGGATCGAGTATGCGTCTGCCGGCGCCATCGCTGACTGCTCCGGATTCCACGTGGCTGGTCGAGGATTCCGCCGCGCGGGCCTGTCTCGACACCTTGTCGGACGCAAGTGTGCGCCCGGTAACCGTCTACCAAGTCGCGATCGCCTCCGACACGAGTCGGGCGGTCTTGGACGAGATCGCACTCATCTCCGAGCACATGGGCGAGCGCGTGCGCGCAGCGTTAGGCGGCGGGCCCGACTCGGTGCCGAGCGTGGACACGCTGGCGGCATGGCGCCATCTCGCCGGCCGGGTGCCGGTCCTAATCGTTGTCCATCGCGAGGCGGCGACGACGTGGTCGATCGACGGCGGCTCGGACACCGCGAAGGCGAAGCTCGCGGCGCTCTATTCGGCCGTGCTGCGAACGATGCCCGCTGATGAGCTGGAAATGGTGTGGCCGGAGCATCTGACGCCCGACTCCGTAACGGTGTACCTCGCGCTCACGCCGACGGAATCGGCCAAGGTGCCGCTTCCGATCCCTGGATACCCGATGATGTCTGTCTTCCGGACGCGCGGGGTCGCGTTCACGCCGGCGATGGCGCGCCAGCACAATCCGGCGCCGGATTTCCCGATGGATGCGGAGCAGCGGCGAATCGGGGCCAATGTCATCGAGGATATTGTCGTTAGGCCCGACGGCCATGCTGACGCAATGACGAGGAGCGTCGTCATCTCATCGGGTGACTCGCTGAGCAACCAGGCCCGAGATCACTTTACCGGCGAGTATCGGTCCGTGGTCGAGCAGGTCATCAGGAAAATGCGCTTCGAGCCGGCGCGTGTCGCCGGGTGCGCGGTGCCGCAGCGGGCCGACTTTCCGTTCAGCTTCTCCCACGGATAGCGATCGTCGATCCGGACGGCATCCATCGCCTCACCTGCATCGCCCATGCGTGTCGAACCGTTCCTCGGACCTTCGAGACTCCCCGCGTTTCTCCGGTTAGGCATCGCGGCGCTGCTCGCGCTGGCCTCGCCGCGCGCGGCCCGGTCGCAAGCGCCGTCGGCGGGCGTGATGGCCGACGATCGGGCGGGGCACGCCTGTCTCGACACGTTGTCGGATGCGAGCCTGAGCCGCGTAATCGTCTCGCAACGGGCGGTGTTGACGGAGACCAATCCGGCCGTCCTCTCGCAAAGCGCGCTGATTTCGCAGCACATCGCGCTCGCGGCGCGTGCCGCGTTAGGCGCTGGCGGCGACTCGCTGCCCGCCGGCAATACGCTGGGCGTCTGGCGGCAATCGATCGAGCACCTTCCGTTGGTCATCGTCGTGCATCGCGAGGGGCCGTTCACATGGCATCGCGACAGCGGCGCCCAACTGGCCAACGAAAAGCTGACCGCGTTCTACGAGCGCGTGTTGCACGCGATCCCGCCCGATTCCCTCTGGATGGTGTGGCCCGACGGCTACGCGCCCGACTCGGTGGCGATGCGCCTCGACATCATGAGCGACAATCCGTACGAGAATGCGCCGTCGATGCGCGCGACGCTGTTCCCGGTTTTCACGGCGCAAGGCTTGGCGCGAACGTCGCCGGCAGTAGATGTGCGTGTGGACCCGCCCTATCCGAAAGACGCGATGGGCGATTCCATCACCGGCCGCGTGTCCATGGCGGTTGTGATCGGCACCGATGGGCGCGCGGACTCGAGCACGATCCACGTGGATGAACCGTCGGCGGCGGTGTTGGCCACGTCGCCGATGGCGCATTACTACCGCGAGTTCATCGACGCATCGCGCGGCGTGGTGATGCAGGAGACCTTCCGTCCGGCGCGGATAGGCGGATGTGTGATCCGGCAAGTCGTGCATCTGAGCTTCGACTACCTTCCGCGTAAAAAGGCTGCGGGCCAGTGACCGAGGACTCGGTGGCGCACGAACCAGCGAGAGTTCAATGGCCGCGCGTCTGGCGCATCGCGCTTGTCGTCGCGCTCGCGGGATCGGTGCGCGCGCCCGCACAGGCTGCGGACTCCAGCGGCGGTCGCACCGCGTCGGACGTGCCGGCCGATTGCCGCGACACGCTGATCGCGGCGAACGTGTCTCGCCTAACGATATATCAGCAGGCCGTGGTACACGACACGACGCGTGCGATTCTGGCGCAGGTGGACCTGCTCGCCTGGCGCATCGCCCAAGGCGTGCGCGCGTCGTTGGGCGCGCACGGAGTCGCCGTGCCGGCCGGCGATTCGTTGGGCAAGTGGCCGCGCACGATTCGCCGCCTGCCGTTCGATATCGTCGTCCGGCGAAATGGCCCGGGCGCATGGCGCATGGGGACCGTGCCCGACTCCGACGCAGCGTCTCCCGCGCTCATCGCCCTCTACGAGCAAACGCTGCGCGCAATTCCACCGGACTCGATCTGGATGATTTTCCCCGATGGGTACACGCCCGATTCCGTGGTCTTTCGCCTCGATCTCGTAGCCTTCGCGCAGTCTGGGCGGTTGTTCGCCGGTAAGTCGTCGATCATGGCGTTGTTTTCATCGACTGGCGTGGCCGAGCGCCCCGCGATGGAGAAGCATCACCTGACGACCCAGTATCCCGAAGACGCGATCGCGAATCGCATTTTCGCGAACTTGTTGCTGCAGTTCGTGGTCGACACGACCGGGCGGGCGGATAAGCGCACGATACGCGTGCTCCGCCCAACTGAGGCGCAGCTGGACTCGTCCGAATACGCGCACTACTTGCGTGAGTTCATAGACGTGACGCGCAAGGCGATCGAGCGTGATCGCTTCATTCCGGCGCATGTCGGCCGATGTGCCGTGCGTGAGACCGTGCAGCTACCCGTCTCGTACGCGTTTCACTAACGGACGGCACCCGTGAACAGGATGACAGCGAAGTGTTGGATGTGTCTGGGTTTCGCGGCGATCGTGTCGCTCCCCGCGACCTCCGCGGCCCAATCTCCCGCCGCGCACGATGCATCGCCGGTGAGCGCTGCGCCGGCGTCATGCCGCTCCGTTGCGAGTTGGGAAGGGGCGTTCGACTACATGAGCCAATCGCTCAGCACGATCGATGTCACGATCGTGCGCGCGAGCGAGCTGATCGCGCTCAACCAGCGCATCGCCGGCGCGATGCGCGCTACGTTAGGCGTCTCGGACACGCTCGTGCCGCGAGCCGACACACTGGACTATCCGGATGATGAGGGTCAGGTGCCGCTCACGATCGTCCTGCGTCGCGACGCGCCGGCAACCTGGCATGCCGACTCCGCCGCCGATAGCGCCGATGCGGCCACGGATTCAACCGCCGCGCGTTTTGTCAGTCTCTATCGAGTAGTGCTCAGCACCATGGCGCCGAACGACCTGCGGATCGCCTGGCCAACCGGCGCCACGCGAGACTCGGCCCGAGTCCACGTGCGAGTGAGTAAGCAGGTGTTCGGCGGACTCGGTTCGGAAAGACCTGCACACGATGCTCTCGTGATTTTCAAAGCGCTGCACCCGATCGATGCCAATGGCCCGCCAGTAGTGGCGCGCGCCGGGCCGTTCGTCCCGTCGTCCGATGCAATGAATGGCGTTGCGTGGCGGGTCGTCATGGAAGCGACCATTGACGCCGACGGAAATGTCGAGAAGAAAAGCGTGCACGACATCCGTTCAATGGCGTCCGCGTCCGACTCGGCGCATTTCGACAACACTTACAAGAAACTCGTCGATGCCGCCCGCCAGGCGATGCTCCACAGCAGGTACGTTCCGGCGCATCAGAATGGTTGCGCCGTGGAGCACATCATCCAGCAATCGTTCTATGTGAACCCTGGTGTGTTACGATGATACGCCTAACGAGCGGCCGAGCTGCACTGCGGGAGCTCGTGCAGTATCCCGTCGCCTTCGGCACACAACTTCCCTAGCGCCGTCCCTTACGGTGTGAACTGCGACAGCACCGGCGCCATGCTCGTCGTCGTCGTCCCGTCGCCAAGCTCGCCCTCGTCGTTCCTGCCCCAGCAGTACACGTGTCCGTCCGCGACCATGCCGCACGTGTGCGAGTTTCCGAGCGCCAGCGTCGTGAAGGTGAGGCCGCCGCCCACGGCCACCGGCGACGTCGAGCACGACAGGCCGTTGCCGAAGTTGCACACCTCCGTGCTCGGACCGCCTAACTGACCGGATTCGTTCGTGCCCCAGCAGCTCGCGGCCCCCGTTGCGTCGAGCGCGCAGGTGTGGTCGACGATGTCGTTCTTCGCGCCCGCGAACACCGTCACGAAGTGCGCGCCCATCAAAGGCGTCGGCGACGACCGGCCGGTCATCGTGCCGTCGCCTAACGCCGCACCGATGTTGTTGCCCCAGCACACCGTGGTGCCGGTCGTGGTCACGCCGCACGCGTACGCGGCGCCGACCGACAGTTGGGCGAAGCGCAGGCCGCCCGACACGGCTACGGGCGTGCTCGCCACCGTGAGCGACGATTCATCGCCGGTGCCCAGCTCTCCGAAGATGTTGGCGCCCCAGCACCAGGCCTGACCGGTCCCGTCGAGCCCGCAGCCACCGAACACGCCCTCGCTCAGACTCGCGAACACGTGTCCACCGGCGAGCGGCGTGACGGGCGGGACGCTGGTCCCCGAGTCGACGCCGTTGCCTAACGCACCGTTGGACTCGTCGCCCCAGCAGAACGCGCGGTGGGACGCGTCCAGCCCGCACATGGCCAGGGCGCCGAGCGAGATGTGCGAGAACCTGATCGCGCTGGCCACGCGCGTCGGGACCGCGACGGTGGCGCGCGGCACGGGCTGCCCGCAACATGCATCGACGAGACCGCCCCAACAGTCGACGGCGCCATCGAAGCGCAACCCGCACACCGCGTTGTCCGTCGCGCTCAGCGCGCTGTAGGGCCCGCCGATCACCCGCACCGGCGTTGGCGACTCCGCCATGCCCCCGTTGCCGAGCTGGCCGGACGACCCGGCGCCCCAGCAGAAGGCGGCTCCCGAATGGTCGAGGGCGCAGGTGTTCGTGGCGCCGGCCACGAGGCGGCCCGTTAGGCGGCTCGAGCCGCCGGACGGACCGGTGTCGCTGGAACACGCAGCGGCACACGCCGCCGCCGCGAGAGCACACCAGCACGACGCATACCAAGCACGGCGCATGGAAAACCTCCGGAGAACGAGTGGACTGGAACCCACTGGATCCTACGACTGCCGCGTCCGCTCCGACAGGTTCGGCGCGCCGGCGGCACGCCTCCCGACCGGGAGCGGGCCGCGGCCCGGGCTTGACGGCGCGAGGAATAGTAGACACTCTACATACGGTACGTAGGATGTCTACCTAACACCGTCATGTCGCCCAAGCATCCGCCCACCTCTCGCATCGAGCTGCTCCAGGGCACGCTGGACCTCATCGTGCTCCAAGCCCTGCGCTGGGGTCCGTGCCACGGCTACGGGATCGTCCAGCTCATTCGCGCGCAATCGAACAACGTGCTCCAGGTGGAGACCGGATCGCTCTATCCGGCGCTGCAACGCCTGCTCCGCCAACGCGTGATCACGACCGAATGGGGTCGCTCGGACAACAACCGGCGCGTGCGCCTCTACCGCCTGACGCCCAAAGGCCGCGCGCGCCTCGCCGCCGAACGCTCGCGCTGGCAGCAGTTGACCGAGGCGATCGCCGCACTCATGATCGCCCCTCAGCCGGAGGAATCATGAGCGTCCTGGATTGGTTCACGCGGCTCCGCGAGCGCCGCACCGCCGAGCTGGCGGACGAGCTCCAGGTGCACCTCGAGATGGCGCAGGCCGACCGCATCGCCCGCGGCGAATCGCCGCGCGACGCCGGAGCCAACGCCCGCCGCGAATTCGGCAACGTGGGCCTGGTCCAGGAAGTCGCACGCGACGAATGGAACGGCTTTGGCCTCGCCGCCGAGCGACTGGGGCAGGACGCGCGATTCGCGGTGCGGATGCTGCGCCGGTCGCCCGGCTTCGCTGCGTTAGGCGTCGTCACCATCGCGCTCGGCATCGGTGCCAGCACGGCGATCTTCAGCGTCGTGCGGGCCACGCTCATTCACCCGTTGCCGTATCCGCATCCCGAGCAGCTCGTGCGCATCGAGGACGACCTGCGCGGGATCGGCGCGCGCGACGTCGGCATGTCGACGCCCGAGTGGCACGACCTCCAGCGCTCCGGCATCTTCGCGGAGGTCTCGCCGACGTGGTTCGACAACAACAACCTCACGGGTCTCAGTCATCCGCAGCGCGTTGCGCTCCAGATCGTCGCGCCCAACTATTTCGCATTGCTGGGCGTCAAGCCCCAGTTAGGCGCCGGGTTCGACCCGGCGGACCCGACGCCGGGATTCAACGAGCAGGTGATGATCAGCGATGCACTGTGGCGCAGCTCGTTCGGGGCCGATCCGCGCGTGCTCGGCCGCGTGGTCCAGATGGACTCGGACTCGTATCGCATCGTCGGCATCATGCCGCGCGGGTTCCAGGCGCCCGCGCGTGTCGGCGAGGAACGGCGCACCGAGGTCTGGGCCGCCTTTGGGTTTGCGGGGGCTCCGCTCAGCGAAGCGTCGGTGATCTCGCGGAGCAGCCTCTTCCAGGGGGCGATCGCGCGCCTCGCGCCGGGCCTCACGCTCGCCGATGCCCAACGGCGCGTCGACGCATTCGCCGAGGCGCTCCGTCGCGAATATCCGGCCGACTACCCGCCGCGCAGCGATTGGCGCCTGCGTCTCGTGCCGCTCAAGGACGTCGTCGTTGGCGATGTGCGACAGCCGCTGGTGTTCCTGCTCGGCGCCGTGGGACTCGTCCTCCTGGTGGGGTGCGCGAACGTCGCGAATCTCCTGCTGGCGCGGGCGACGACGCGCGGACGCGAGATGGCCGTGCGCCAAGCGCTCGGTGGTGCGCCGTCGCGGCTCATGCGGCAGCTCCTCACCGAGAGCGTGGTGATGTCGGTGCTCGGCGGCATCGCCGGCGTCGCGCTCGTCGTTGCCGCGAAGACGACGCTCGTCAGGCTGATCCCCGACACGGTGCCGCGCGTCAACGACATCACGATCGATTGGGGTGTGCTCGCGTTCGCTTTCCTGGCATCGCTCGCCGCGGGCGCGCTGTTCGGCCTCGCTCCGGTGTTGCACGTGCGCGGTCTCGACGTCACGCGCGTCCTGAAACTCGAGGGCCGCGGGTCAACGAGCTCGCGCGACCAGCAGCGCACGCGACGCCTGCTCGTGATCGGCGAAGTCGCGCTCTCGTTAGTCCTGCTGAGCACGGCCGGTCTCCTCCTCAGAAGCTTCTGGGACCTGCTGCACGTACCGCTCGGCTTCAATCCGCACAACGTCATGGTGGTCCGCACGCGCCTGCCGTATCCGAACGAGCCGAAGGAGGATCTTTACCCAACCGCCGGCGCCGAGG
>DATEKK010000249.1:0-33482 GCA_035277485.1 Gemmatimonadaceae bacterium | reverse complement strand
ATACCCGTACAGTTGGCCGGGACGCACGTCGGGAAGATAGCAGTGCCAGATCTGATCGTTCCGCTCGCGCAGGGCGATGCGCGTGCTCTCGACGGCGTCATCGGGTCCGCTGAATAAGCACAGCTCGACGCCGCTCGCGTTTTCCGAGAAGATGGCGAAGTTAACGCCTTCGCCATCCCAGTCTGCGCCGAGCGGGTACGGGTGGCCGGGCCACACGCGCATGTCAGCGGTCCTCGAGGCGGTAGAGCGCGGCGCTCTCTGGCAGCACGCGGACGCGCGAGGCGCCGTCCTTCTGCTTCGTTAGGCGCGGCGTGTCGCTCGGTCCGCCGTAGCGCGCATTGCGGGTGGAGAACCGGAGCCGCCACAAGCGGCCGGCCGGCGCGCCCGGCACGGGCACGTGGTGCTCGGCAGCCGAGAAGTTGTAGGCGGCGAAGAGCGTGTGTGCGTGTCCATCCGTTGAGCGGAGCTCCACAGTGAGCCACGCGCCATCGGGATCGACGGCCGCCGAGAGTGCCGCGCGGCCGGGCTGGAGCGCGCGTTCTTCACGTCGTATCGCGAGCAGGTCGCGGAAGAGCGCGAGCGCGGCGCGCGACGACGGTCCCGCCTCTGCGCGATCGAGACGCGAGCGCTCGAACGTGACCGGGTCGGCGGGATCGGGCGGCAGCACCTCGGTCACGTGGCCGCGCTCGGCGATCTCGCGCAGGCGGCCGTCGCGCACCAACTCGCAGAGCGCGCCGCTCTCGTGACTCACGAAGTAGAGGAACGGGCGCGTCTCGCCGTACTCGTCGCCCATGAAGACTAACGGAACGAACGGCGACAACAGCAGCAGCGCGGATGCGAGCGCCCGTTTCCCCGGCGACACCAGCGCGGCGAGCCGTTCGCCGCACGCGCGGTTGCCCACCTGGTCGTGGTTCTGCACATAGAACACAAACCGTTCGGGTGGAATGTCGGCGACCGCTGCACTGGGCACGCCGCGTGGCGAGCGCAGCGTCGAATTGCGCGTGAGCGCCGCCGCGACGTCGGCGGCGCCGCGTACGCCCGCATACCACGACACGTTCTCGCGCGTGAGGGCGACGTGCGCGCCGCGCTGGAAGTCGTCGCTCCACTGGGCATCGAGACCGAGGCCGCCTTTGGCGACCGGCCTAACGAGCCCCGGATCCATGACGTCGCTCTCGGCGATCACGTACGCGCGGCGTCCGAGGATCGCCGACTCGGCGTGGATGGCCGCGGCGATGTCCTGCACGATGTGCGGCGTGCTGTCGTCGAGAATCATCGGCACCGCATCGAGCCGTAAGGCATCGATGTGGTATTCGACGATCCAGTAGAGCGCGTTGTCGATGACGAATCGCCGGACTTCAGCGTGCGACGGATCGGGTCCATCGAAGTCGAACGACGCGCCCCATGGCGAGCGATGCGTGGTGCTGAGAAACGGGCCGAACGCGTCGAGCGACGAGCCTTCGGGGCCAATGTGGTTGTACACGACATCCAGAATGACGGCGAGGCCCGCAGCGTGCGCCGCGTCGACGAATCGGCGCAAACCCTCGGGGCCGCCGTAACAATTCTGGGGTGCGTACAAGTGCACGCCGTCGTAGCCCCAATTGCGGGCGCCGGGGAACTGCGCAACGGGCATGAGCTCGACCGCGGTTACGCCTAACTCGGCGAGCGGAGCGAGGTGCTCGATGGCGGCGTCGAACGTGCCTGCGTGGGTGAAGGTGCCCACGTGCAACTCGTAGATCACGTAGTCAGCGAGCGCGATGCCGCGCCAGGCGGCATCGGCCCACGGGAAGTCGTGCGGGTTCACGATGCGCGACACGCCGCACACGCCGTGCGGCTGGAAGCGACTCACCGGATCGGGCAGCGGCAGACCGCCATCGAGCGAGTACGCATAGTCATCGCCGACAATTAGGCTGGCAACGACGCCCTCGAACATACCTGCATCACCCGGCTCTAACGGATGCCTGCGACCAGACGAGACTACTTCCACGCGGTCTGCGTTTGGCGCCCAGACGCGGAACGCCGTGCCGGCGGTGCCGCGACAGGACGCACCCCGGTCCAGTACCCAAGCCCCGCCAGGAGACGGGGATCCTGGACGCATCCACGGAGCATTCAAATCGTATTGATCTATATGCATATCTCGTACATCTTTCTTCCATGAAAACTACGCTGAACATCGACGACGCCTTGCTCGCCGAGGCGGAGCGGCTGACGTCCATCGCCGAGAAGACTGCGCTCGTGCGCGCCGGACTCGAAGCGCTGATCGCTCGCGAACACGCGCGACGCCTGGCTCAACTCGGCGGCACCGAGCGTACGCTCCGCGTTGCGCCACGTCGGCGCGCGGCGAGCAGAAAGCGTGCTGCTCGCTGATACGTCGGTCTGGGTCGACCACTTTCGCCGCGGCAATACGGCGCTCGTGTCGCTGCTCAACGATGGACAGGTCGCAACGCACCCGTTCGTGATTGGCGAACTGGCGTGTGGAAACTTGCGCGCGCGGCGAAAAATTCTCGCGCTCATGGCAGGGCTTCCACGCGCGGTGGAAGTCACGCACGATGAGGCGATGACCTTCGCTGAGAGTCGGCACCTGCCCGATCGCGGTCTCGGATGGATCGACATACACCTCCTGGCCTCCGCCGCGATTAGCAATATCGCTCTCTGGACGCTCGACCGTCGTTTGGCCGCCGCGGCGTCGAGGCCGAAGTGACGAGTGGGTAACGTCGACAAGAGCGTCGGCGTAACGCATGTCCGCAAGTGTGCCTTGCATGCGAAGCACCCACCGCCACCAGGAGAACACCATGTCGCGCTCGACAACACGATTGGCCGCGATCGTCTGCGCACTGTGCGTCACGAGCGCCTGCTCGAAATCCCGCGCCAGTACCGCGTCCGCCGCAACCGCCGCCGCAACCGGCGCATCGGCACCCGCTGGTGCGGACACGGGCGCCCTTTCGCTCGATTGCGGCAAGGTGTTCTCGCCCAACGACGCGGCGGGGCTTCTCAATCCGCCGGTGACGGTGCAGGCGGTGCCGGGCAGCGCAAGCTGGTGCGCTCTTGGAAGCGCCGACCTGGCCGACATCACCGTGCGCACCGGCAACGACGACATGATCCAGGCAATGTGGAATGAGGCCACGTTGAGCTCCGAGCACACAAAATTCGCCGCGTTGCCGGGCGTGGGCGACCAAGCGGTGTTCAAAGCAGGCGGCCACGGCGAAGTTCCCGAGGTCGCGAGCAAGAAGGGCAACGTGTACTGCATCGTGGATGTCGCCGGGGGTTCGGCCGACGGGTACAAGAGCCTCGCGGGCGCGGAGGTGGCGAAGCGGTTAGGCGCGCTGTGCAACAAAGCGTTCGCGGCACTCCGCGCGTAGCGGTCGCCACGCACACGGTCAAAACAGGCGCGCGATGCCGCGCAGCGGAATCCAGACCCACTCCGGCCGGTTATTGAGCTCGTAGCGCAATTCGTAGAAGAGCTTCTCCATCTCGAAGAGCGCGACTAACGGATCGTCGTCGCTCGCATCGTAGCCGGCGAGAAACGCCGCGCGCACATCGCGTTCCCAGCGCGCGGCGGCAATCTCCGTCCTGGCGTCGACGCCTAACGCACCGCGCTCGGCGGCCGCGGTCGCGGCGGCGTAGGCGAACGACCGCAGCATGCCGGCGACGTCGCGCAACGGACTGCTCAGCGCGCGCCGTTCGGACAACGGCCGCGAGGGCTCGCCCTCGAAGTCGACGATGAACCACACGCCCTTTTCGCCACGCAACAACTGGCCCAGGTGATAGTCGCCGTGGTGCCGCGTCTTCCGCAGCGCGGAGCCCCCGCCCGATTCGAGGGACGAGCGGACGCGCGCGGCCACGTCATCCAGGTGCTCGAGCGCGGCGGCGCGCCGGCCCGTTATCGCGCGCGCCATGGCCTGGTGCGGTTTGGGCAATGTGTCCGCGCGATCGCCCAACAGCGTGAGCGCGTCCTCGATGGCGAGCCGCGCGGCACCTTCCCATTGTTCCGCGTCGCCTAACGAGACGGGGTCGGTGCGGAAACCCGGCGTGTCGGGCGACGATGCGAGCGCCGCGTGCAGGTCGCGCGTCATGCGGCCGATGTGCGACGCCTCGCTCGCGAACACCGTCGCGCCATCACCCCGCCCCGAGCGCAGCGCGGCGCGCGCTTCGTCGAGCGCGATGGCCCACCCGTCGCGGGCGCCGACCACGAAACGCGACAGCATGCCGGTCACGTAGCTCGCGCCGGCCGCGTCGCAGTAGTGGATCACGCCTAACACGGACGGCGTGTGCTTGAACGTCGTGCGGGTCGTGAGAAACGTGCCGATCTCGACGTCCGGATTCTCGCCGTGCTCGAGGCGGCGGAAGAGCTTGAGCATCGCGCGGTCGCCGAACCGGACCGACGAGTTGCTCTGCTCGGCGCGGCTCACGTCGGAGGGCAGCGCGTCGAGCCCGCGCGTGGGTGTGCCGACGGGGGCAATCGTCCAGCGCGCGCCGTCGCCCTCGAAGGCGGCGCCCTCGCCTAACGCGGCGCCCAGGCGCGCGCGAAAGCCCGCGTCCTCCAGGGCGTCCATGAGGACACCCTGCTCGCGGCCCGCCTCCACGCGCGCCAGCACGGCGCCGGCGGCGCCCTCGTCGTGAGGCTCGCCGGCGCGCGCGACGAGCGGCAGCTGGAAGCTCTGCTCGGCTCCTGTCTTGGACGTGGTGAGGAGGCGCGTCACCACGGCGCGGTCACCGCCCCATTCCACGGGGATCACTTCGGTGATGTGCGCTTGGGCCGGCGGCCGCCCCTTGGCGCCGAACCAGCGACGTGTCACGAGCCACCGCGCCAGATCATCGGGCGCGAGTCCGCGCACGACCGCGGGGTCGAGCGCGTCGGCCACCCAAGCACCGTGCACGCGCAGCAGCGGCGCCGGAGGAGCGGTCACGACGAGGCGCCGTCGGTCTGGGGCGGGACGAGGTGAAACCAATAGAACGTGTGTGGGCCTAACGAAAGAAAATACGGCTGGTCGCCGATGACGGGAAAGCGCACGTTGCCGATGAGCTCGAGCGGCGTCCACCCTTTCCATCGCTGGAGGTTGATCTCCACCGGCTGCACGAAGCGCGACAGGTTGTTCACGCACAAGATCACCTGGTCTTCGTGCCGGCGGAGATACGTGAGCACGCGCCGGTTCTCGGGCAACAGCATCTCGAACTTGCCGCGGCCGAACGCGTGATACTGCTTGCGCACTTTGATGATTCGGCGCATCCAGCGCAGCAGCGATGTCTGCGTGCGTTCTTCCGACGCGACGTTGATCGCCTGGTATCCGTACGGCGG
The DNA here is from genome assembly GCA_035277485.1 of Gemmatimonadaceae bacterium. Classification (GTDB taxonomy): domain Bacteria; phylum Gemmatimonadota; class Gemmatimonadetes; order Gemmatimonadales; family Gemmatimonadaceae; genus JADGGM01. Next base: position 28,189 of record DATEKK010000249.1, on the reverse strand, counting down.
GTCGACGATCAACGGGTAGTACAGCGCCTGTTGATCGCCCTCGGAGAATCCCGCGTTCCATCCCGGCGTCCACTGCATGGGCGTGCGCACACCGTTGCGATCGCCCAGGTAGATGTTGTCGCCCATGCCGATTTCGTCGCCGTAGTAGATGATCGGCGTGCCGGGCATGGTCACGAGCAGCGCGTTCATCAATTCGATTTGGCGCCGGCCGTTGTCGAGCAGCGGCGCGAGCCGGCGACGGATGCCGATATTGATGCGCATCCGCGGATCGCGCGCGTACTCGCGATACATGTAGTCACGCTCGTGGTCGGTCACCATCTCGAGCGTGAGCTCATCGTGGTTGCGCAGGAAAATCGCCCACTGGCACTCGTTGGGCAGCGGCGGCGTCTGCGCGAGAATTTCGACGATGGGGCTGCGATCTTCCTGTCTGAGCGCCATGTACATGCGCGGCATCAGCGGAAAATGAAACGCCATGTGGCACTCGTCACTGTCCCCGAAATACGGAATCACGTCGGTCGGCCACTGATTTGCCTCCGCGAGGAACACGCGCCCGTCGAACTCCGCGTCGAGCGTGCGGCGCAGCTCTTTGAGAATCTTGTGCGTGTCCGGCAGGTTCTCACAGTTTGTGCCATCGCGCTCGACCAAGTACGGAATCGCGTCGAGACGCATCCCGTCCACGCCCATGCGAAACCAGAAGCGCATCACGTCCTTCACCGCTTCGACGACGGCGGGGTTGTCGAAGTTGAGATCGGGCTGGTGGCTGAAGAAGCGGTGCCAGTAGAACTGGCCGGCCACGGGATCCCACGCCCAGTTCGATTTCTCGGTGTCGGTGAAGATGATGCGCGCATCGGCGTATCGCGTCGGGTCATCGCTCCACACGTAGAACGCGCGTTCGGGCGAATCCTTGGGTGCGAGGCGCGCGCGCTGGAACCACGGGTGCTGGTCGGATGTGTGGTTGATGACCAACTCGGTGATGACGCGAATCCCGCGTGCGTGCGACTCCTCGAGCAGGCGCTGAAAGTCCGACAGTGCGCCGTACTGCGGATGGATGGCCTGATACTCGGCGATGTCGTAGCCGTCGTCGCGGAGCGGCGACGGATAGAACGGCAGCAGCCACAGGCAGTTGACGCCTAACGATTCGATGTAGTCCAGCTTCTCGATCAGCCCCGGGATGTCGCCGTAGCCATCCCGGTTGCTGTCGCGAAAGGACTTGATGTGGATCTGATAGATGACGGCGTCCTTGTACCAGAGCGAGCTCATAATGTCGATGGGGGTGGACCGTCTACCGCCGCACGAGGAGGATGTGGCCGGGTTCGTCGCGGGGGTCGAGCCGAACGTAATTGCGCGAGCCGCGCCATGTGTAGCGCGCGCCGGTGAGCAGGTCCTCGACCGCGTACGTCGCGTCGGCGGCGAGACCGAGCGCGCCCACGGGTGCGTGCACCATGGTGTCCTGGGGCCGCAGCGGATCGAGGTTGACGGCGATGAGCAGATCGTTAGGCGCGCCCAGGTCGGTCGCGGTCTTGTGGTAGAACAAGACGCGGTCGTTTTCCGAGCGGTGGAACGTGAGGTTCGCAGCCAGCTGGAGCGCCCGGTTCTCGCGACGGATGCGATTCAAGCGGACGATGTCCTTGTCCAAGCTCTCGGGCGCGCTCCAATTGCGCGCCTTGAGCTCGTACTTCTCCGAGTGCAGATATTCCTCGCTGCCTTGCCTCACCGGGACGTTTTCCGCGAGCTCGAATCCACTGTAAATCCCGTAGAGCGGCGAGAGGGTGGCGGCCAACATCAGACGGACGCGGAACGCGGGGCGTCCGCCGGTTTGCAGGTACTCGTGCAGGATGTCCGGCGTGTTGGCGAAAAAATTTGGGCGCAAATATTCGCGCGGCGGCCGCTGCGTGAGCTCCTCGAGATAATCCTGCAGCTCGCGCGCCGTCGTGCGCCACGTGAAATACGTGTACGACTGCGTGAAGCCGAGTTTCGCGAGGTGCTTCATGCGCTTGGGGCGCGTGAACGCTTCGGACAGAAAGATCACGTCCGGATGCCGCGCGTGGACGTCGTCGATGAGCCACTGCCAGAACGCGAACGGTTTGGTGTGCGGGTTGTCGACGCGAAACGTGTTCACGCCGTGCGAGACCCAATACAGCACGATATCGCGACACGCGATCCACAGGTGCTCGCGATCGTCGCACCAGAAGTTGAGCGGATAGATGTCCTCGTATTTCTTGGGCGGATTCTCGGCGTACTTGAGCGAGCCATCGGGCCGTGCGAAGAACCAGTCGGGATGCTCGCGCAGCCACGGATGGTCCGGCGACGTCTGGAGCGCGTAGTCGAGCGCGACCTCGAGGCCTAACCGATGTGCGGCGGCGACGAACCGGTCGAAGTCCTCGATCGTGCCTAACTGTGGCTCGATGGCCGTATGGCCGCCGGCCGGTCCGCCGATGGCCCACGGACTGCCGGGGTCGCCGGGCGCGGCCGTGAGCGCGTTGTTGCGTCCCTTCCGGTTGGTGACGCCCACCGGATGAATGGGCGGCAGATACACCACGTCGAAGCCTAACTCCGCAACGCGCACGAGCGCGCGCTCGGCGTCGGCGAAGGTGCCGTGCCGCGACGCGTCGCCGCTCTGTGAGCGCGGGAACATCTCGTACCATGCGGCAAAGCGCGCACGCTCGCGGTCGACCCACACACGGAGCTCGCGGTCGTATGACGTGAGATCGTCCGGCGCGAGGTGTTGGACCATGAGCGCGAGGAGCTCGAGATCGAGTCCGTCGCGCGCGCGTTCGCGCCATGCAGCCGATGCCTCACGGAGCCGCGCGGCCCACTGCGCGAGCTCGCGGCGCGTATCGCCGAAGCGCACGCGGTGCGTGGCGGTGTCCACGAACTGCGCGCCCTCGAGCAGGTCGAGCGACACGTCCTGGCCCGCGTCGATTTTCTTCTCGAGTTGGGCGCGCCAGGTTCCGAAGTGATCGGTCCACGCATCCACGGTGAACGTCCACGCGCCGATCGCATCGAGCGCGAAGCCGCCGGTCCACCGGTCGGAGTTGTAATCGAAGACCATCGGTGCGATGCGCCAGTCGGTGACGCCGGGCGGCTTGAAGCGCAGTCGCGCGGACACGGCATCGTGTCCATCCTTGAAGATGTCGGCGCTCACCTCGAGGGAATCGCCGAGGATGCGTTTCACTGCCCAACGGCCATCATCGAGCGATGGCGAGACACATTCGATTGCGATGTGCGGCGGTTTGCGCGGCGGCGGTTGCGTGCCGATCGAAGTACGGCGCGAGCGCGCCTGTGGTGCAGTGCGTGTTGGGCGAGGTGCTTGGGAAGACGAACGCGGTGCCGCCATGCTCGGAGAATGCGTGAAAAAGGAATGCCGGCGGCTGTCCACCACGGACGACCCGCCCCACGAAACCTTCTCCCCGCATCGCGGTGGGCGCAAGGCGGGAGGTAGATGGTCGTCTGCGTTTAGTTCTTATCGCAGAGGGAAGCGCTTCGCAGAGGGAAGCGCTCGCTGTTGCTCGCTTGGGGAAGCGCTGCGCTTGGGGAAATGGGGAAGCGGCGGGCGACGCCGCCTTGGGGATAGGAAGAACATCAATGGTCTCTGGATGGAGAGTGCCGGATCGCGCGGGATCGCGCATGGCACCGCAGTCGCGCAAACCATTGATGTTGTTCCGCTCCCTAAGGCGGCGTCGCCCGCCGGTTCCCCATTTCCCCAAGCGCAGCGCTTCCCCAAGCGAGCGACAAGCGAGCGCTTCCCCAGGTTCCCCGCACTGGCAGCCGCTCACTCCACGACATCGCTCCCATACGGATGGTCCAGCGGCTCGCGCACGTGCGCGAGATCGGGCGACACCACGCACACGTGGTGGAGCGCGCCGCCCCAGCGTGTCTCCCACGCCGCGAGCGCGTGCTGCACGACGCGCGCACGCGTCGAATCGTTGATGCGGATTTGCCGGAAATCCCAGCCGGCCGGCGCGTTTCCCGAGTAGCCGTTGATCGTTGGCACGTGCGCATCGAGGCCGGCCCACATGCCGTCCACCTGATAGGTCCACGTCATCCGCCGGCCGTGGAGCGGCGCGTACAATACGGACCCGCACGACGGCGCGATCATGGCCTCGACCCGCGTGCTTTCGGCGCGCGCCGCGGCCTTGCTGTACACCTCGACGCTCTGCCCCTGTTCGAGCACGAAGACGAGAGCGGCCAGTGAGGCCGCGACCCGCCATCGCGCGTTCATCGCAGTCTCGAAGAACAGCGCGACGCCGATCGCTGCCGGCACGAGGAGGATGAGTCCGACGCGCGAGATGGCGCGGAGCGCGCGGGCGCCCGGCATCCAGTCGAAGATGATGGGCCACGCCGTGTGGCCGCCGGGAAACACCGTGGTCAAGAGCATGAGCGCCGCGCCGGTCGTCAGGGCGAGCATGCCTAACGGAGAGCGGCGCGCGCCCCACAAGCCCCAGATGACGAGCACCGTGGTTACCAGGCCGAGGCCCAGCTGCTGCTCCTGCGGCATCGAGAGCGTGAAGTGCGCGCCACGCCAGAGCGTATCGTACATCCAGTTGTCGCGGCCCATGTAGAGCCACGAGGCGGGCGTCGGCATGAACGGCGCGAGCGCGCCGTACGGTCGAACGCCAATGCTGCGCGCCACCGCCAGGTAGTGGGAGGCGAGCGACGCGACGAGCGCCGCGCCAAAGGCAACACACGCGCCCGTCGCGACGGCATGGCGCCGGACCACGTGGACGAAACGTGCGCGCAAAGAGGGCACGACCAACGCGCACACCGCCGCGATGCCTAACGACAGGGCGAGAAAGAATCCATAGTAGAACGCGGCCCAGAACTGCGCCGCCAGCGCGGCGGCGAACACCAGCATCCATCTCGTGGTCAGCGCGCGGTCGTGCCGGGACTCGTCCTCGAAGACGCGCACCAGCGCGTAGAGCGCGATCAACGTGTAGAACTGGGGCACGAGCTGGGGATGCGCGAGCTGGGACGTGCGCGCATTGGCGAAGGCGAACAGAAAGGCGCCAAGGGCCGCGGCCGCCGGCCTAACGCGAGTCGCGCGGCGGATGAGGACGTACGCGCCGGCAAAATTGAGCGTCGCCATCGCGATGAGCCACCACTGGAGCGACGTCGTCGGGCTCAAACCGACGGCGCGCAGCAGCCAGTACACCGGCGCCACCGTGAGGAGCGTGTCGGAGTAGGCGATGACGTTCCGCGCCGGATAATAGAACGGCGCGTTCCAGAACTGCTGCTGCCCGGGGACGCGGAGCACCCACAGCCAGCTATGCTCGAGGAGATAGAGGTTGAAGCGCGAGTCGAGCAGGTCGCCCTCGACGAGCGCGAACCGCGAGAGGATGATGGCGTGGAACGCGAGCATGAGTCCAACGGCCCAGACAGCCGCGGGCACGATGAGCGCGCGCATGCGCTCGCGCGGCGAGTGCGCGGCATCGTACAAGGTTTTCTCTATGACACGCGGACACGCGAGCATGGCGATTCAACGAGCACCGCCACCGTTCGTCACCACGGCCGAGGACGCCTTGCCGGGTGCGAACACGGGCTCCATCCTCCTTGTGCCTCTCACCAGTGACACCGATGAAAACGTTCGCGGTCGTTTTGTCCGTGGTATGCCTCGCCGCTGGACCCGCTGTATCCGCCCAAACATCGAACAGCGCCGACATCGCTCGGTGGAAGCAGGAAGCCCAACGCGTCACGATCATCCGTGACAACTGGGGCATCCCCCATGTGTACGGAAAGAGCGACGCGGACGCCGTGTTCGGGATGATCTACGCCCAGTCGGAAGACGACTTCAATCGCGTCGAAACGAACTTCATCAACGCGATGGGCCGGCTCGGCGAAGCCGAGGGCGCGAGCGCCATTTATCAGGATCTCCGGATGAAGATGTTCATCGATCCGGACACGCTGCGCGCCCTGTACAAGAAAAGCCCGGCGTGGCTCACGGCGCTCATGAACGCCTGGGCAGACGGCCTCAACTACTACTTGTACACGCATCCCAAGGTGAAGCCGCGCGTGATCACGCGCTTCGAGCCGTGGATGGCGCTGTCGTTCAGCGAGGGCAGCATCGGCGGCGACATCGAGGACGTGAGCCTCAAACAACTCGCCGCATTCTACGGGAAAGAAGTGGGCGACGATGAGCCCAAGAACGTGAGCGATGGCGATGGCGCGCCGCCCGAGCCCGGCGGGTCGAACGGCATGGCGGTCGCGCCATCCAACACGCTCGACCATCGCGCGCTGCTGCTGATCAACCCGCACACGTCGTTCTTTTTCCGCGCCGAGCTGCAGATGGTGAGCGACGAAGGACTCGATGCGTACGGCGCGGTGACGTGGGGCCAATTTTTCGTCTACCAGGGATTCAACACGCGCACCGGTTGGATGCACACGAGCAGCAACGCAGACGACAAGGACGAATATCTGGAGACGGTCTCGCAGAAGAACGGCCGCTACTACTATCTGTACGGCGGCAAGGAATATCCGATGACGACGTCGCGCATCGTGGTGCCGTACAACACGGCGACCGGGATGGCGAAGAAGGTATTCACGGTGTATCGCACGCGGCACGGACCGATCGTTAGGAAGATCGGCGACAAGTGGGTGAGCATCGACATGATGAACGAGCCGATGAAGGCACTCATCCAGTCGTACACGCGCACGAAGGCGCTGTCGTACAAGGATTTTCTCAAGACCATGCAGTTGCACACCAACTCGACGAACAACACGATTTTCGCCGACGCGGATGGCGACATCGCGTACTTCCACGCGAACTTCATCCCGCGGCGCAATCCGAAGTTCGATTGGACGAAGCCTGTCGATGGCAGCGACACCGCGACGGATTGGCACGGTCTCTTGTCGGTGGATCAGACGCCGCACCTGTTGAACCCCGCGAGCGGGTGGCTCTACAACAGCAACAACTGGCCGTGGTCGGCGGCGGGACCGAGCAGCCCCAAGCGGTCGGACTATCCGCCGTACGTCGAGACGGGCGGCGAATCGTTCCGCGGCCTGCACGCGATTCGGGTGCTCGAGAACCGCAAGGATTTTGCGATCGACACGCTCATCAAGGCGGCGTACGACCCGTATCTCACCGGCTTCGCGGAGCTCGTGCCTCCGTTAGTCAGAGCGTACGACAACCTGCCGGCGTCGGATTCGCTCAAGGCGAGGCTCGCGCCGCAGATCGATGCGTTGCGCTCGTGGGACGATCGTTGGTCGGCCACGTCGGTGCCGACGTCGCTCGCGGTGTACTGGGGCATGACGTTAGGCGAGATGGTGCGCGCCGATGCGCAGCAGGCCGGTGCGCGGGTCGATGACTACATGGTGAATGGCGCCAGCGACGCCGATCGCCTGCGGGCGCTGGCCGTGGCGACGGACAGCCTCACGTCGCAATTCGGCTCGTGGCGTACGCCGTGGGGCGAGATCAACCGGTATCAGCGCAACAACGGCGACATCGTGCAGCACTTCGATGACGCGAAGCCGAGCATTCCTGTGGGCTTCACCTACTCGAGGTGGGGCTCGCTGGCCTCGTTCGCGGCGCGTCCGTATCCGGGCACGAAGAAGTGGTACGGAACAGCCGGCAACAGCTTCGTCGCGGTGGTGGAGTTTGGAGACAGCGTGCGCGCGAAGGCGATCACAGCCGGCGGCGAGAGTGGCGATCCGACATCGCCGCACTTTGGCGACCAGGCGGAACGCTATGCGACGGGTTCGCTGCGGCCCGTGTATTTCTATCGCTCGCAGTTGCAGGGACACACAGAGAGCACCTACCATCCGGGCGAGGGAAGCGCGCACTAGCGTGCCTGTCGGGTCCACCTTAGTGCTTTTTGGTCAACGTCCCGAGGATGCCGAGGCTCAGCGAGCCGTCGCGCTCGATGTGGAACGTCATCTGATCGGCCAGTCCGTGCTGTGGGTCGTGCAGGATCAAGCTATCGGCGCGAACCTCGTACGTCATCTGGCTGCCCGGCTGTCCCTGCATCGACAGCACCTTCCCGTGGGACAATTCCATGGCGAATTCGCCGCTCGCGCTGCTGTAGTACTTGCCATCGAGCGAGCTCCCCTTGCACGCCGTGAGTGCTCCGGCGACGAGTGCGGCTGCAAACAGACACGCGGTGCGTGATGGGCGGCGCATGGCGATCCTCCGATGCGGAAAGCGGGACGATGACAGTCACTCTGCTGTGTATGGCTATGCGTGCAACCCGCCGAAATCCGGTCATGCGCCCGGATTGCGCGCAGTGCCGAAGTCCTGTCGGCGACGATAACTTTTGCCGAGAGGCACCCGTTCCAAATGTGAGGTTGACGGTGCGCGTCGTTTCACTGCTGGCAAGCGGAACCGAAATCGTTTGTGCGCTCGACGCCGGCGACATGCTGGTAGGTCGATCCCACGAATGCGACAATCCCGAGTGGGTGCGCGCGCTGCCGGCGTGCAGCTCACCGGCGTTCGACGTGTCGGTGTCCAGCCGCGAGATCGACGCCGAAGTCCGGCGCCGGATGCAGGCCGGCGAGGCGCTCTACCACATTCATACCGACCTCATCCGCGATCTCCAGCCCGATGTCGTCATTGCGCAGACGCATTGCGAGGTGTGCGCCGTCACGCCTAACGACGTGGCGCGCGATGGCGGGTGCCTCGATCCGCGCCAGATGGTGGCGCTCTCCGCGTTCTCCCTCGATGACATCGCCGGCAGCATCCTCGCCGTCGCCGAGCGTCTGGGACTCGCCGAGCGCGGACGCGCGGTCGTAGCGGCCGAGTGGGCACGATTCGACGCCGTGCGCGCCGCCACCGCTCACCGCCCTCGGCCTAACGTAGCGCTGCTCGAGTGGACCGATCCGTTGTTCGTCATGGGCAACTGGATGCCGGAGGTGGTGACGGCCGCCGGCGGTACGCCGCTCCTCGCGCACCCCGGCGACTATTCGGCCGCGACGACGTTCGATTGCGTGCGCGCCGCCGATCCGGACTTCGTGATCGTCGCACCGTGCGGCTTCCCGCTCGAACGCGCGCTTGCCGAACGCGACGTGCTCGAGTCGTATCCGGGCTGGCGCGATCTGCGGGCCGTGCGCGACGGATCGGTCGCGATCGCCGATGGCAATCGGTTCTTCAATCGCTCCGGGATGACGGTGTCGCGCACCGCCGAGATGGTGGCCGAGATGCTGCATGGCGTGTGCGTCGGCGAACCGTCACACGGGACGTGGTGGCGCTGGCTGGATCGCGACCGGTCGTGAAGAAAGTCCTGCTCTCCTGGAGCAGCGGGAAGGACAGCGCGTGGACCCTGCACGTCCTCCGTCAGCGCATGGACGTCGACGTGACCGCGTTGCTCACGACCTTCAACACGGCTGCCGATCGCGTCGCGATGCACGCCGTGCGCCGCGACCTCGTGCGCGCCCAGGCCCAGCGCACGCACCTTCCGCTCTGGGAAGTGGAGCTCCCGTGGCCGTGTTCCAACGAGGAATACGAGTCGCGCATGCGGGACGTGTGCGAGCGGGCTGTTGCTAACGGAGTCGAAGCCGTTGCTTTTGGCGATCTGTTCCTCGAGGACATTCGGGCCTACCGCGAGCGCCAACTCGCCGGCACGGGTCTCGAACCGATGTTCCCCATCTGGGGACTCCCGACACTCGCGCTCGCCCGCGAGATGATGGCCGCCGGCGTGAAAGCGCGCATTACGTGTGTGGATCCCGCTCGCGCACCGCGCGCGCTCGCGGGCCGCGACTTCGACTCGACGTTGTTAGGCGAGCTTCCGCCAACGGCGGATCCGTGCGGCGAGAACGGCGAGTTTCACACGTTCGTGTACGACGCGCCCGTGTTCGATCGGCCCATCGAGGTGGAATCGGGCATCGTGGTCGAGCGGGACGGCTTCGTGTTCGCGGACATTGTCGGCGCGACGCCCTCCGGTGTGACGAAGGCGTGACGCAGGCCTGACGCGGGCGCGACGCGCGCCGTTCCGTTAGGCGCCGGCGGCGCTCCCGGACAGGATCGTCGCCGGCGCGCGTGCGTAGGCCGCCGCCGCGGCGTCCGCCGATGCGAACGGCGCAGCGGGCAGCTGACGCGAAGGAACAGCGAGCGGCACTTCGCCGCCGCCGAACGGATCCGGCGTCAGGACCAGCCGGTCTCCCGCGAGACGCGCCGATCCGCCGCGCTCGTCGTGCTGCACGTCGGTCCATCCGTTGCAAAAGCAGAGCGAGAGGATGTCGCCGGTGCGCAGCCAGCGGTAATCCGCGAGCAGCATCTCGAGCGTCGCAGGCGATGCCCCGTGCAGATGATGTGCGCGCAGCGATTCCATTTCGCTGAAAAACGGCGCCCACGTGTCGTCATCGCGGTACCGCCGGTACACGTGCACCGCGTGCTGGGCAACGAGCGCCGCGGCGTACGGCGTCGATGCGAGGAGGGCCACGCCACGCGGCCAGATGCCGCGACGCACACTAACGGGCGACGTGATGAAGTCGAGCACCTCGCCGGTCGTCTCGTCGACGATCGGCGCGCGATCTACCTCGAGCCATCCATCGTCGTGATGCTCGACGGCGTAGAGGATCTCATCGCGCCGCGGTGATCTCGCGAGCTCGTCGTCCCTCCAGCGGCGCATGATGCGCGCGGCGAGCGCGGCGTGGTCCGGCTGCGCGACCAAGAGCACGGTCGAGTCTGTCCGGCGAACGATCATGGCGCACCCTCGTGCCCGACAGAGCGGAACGGCCGCTCGAGCGCGCGCGTTGCACCGATGTCATCATCCGGAGTGCGTGGATCCATGTCATCAACCATTGACCAGATTGCCGTAACCTATATCGGCGGACCCACCGTGCGCCTCGACGTCGCTGGTCTCGAGCTGCTCACCGACCCGACGTTCGACGCGAGCGGAGTGTACGAGGGCGCCACGAGCACGCTCACCAAGCTGCGCGGTCCGGCGCTCGATGCCGCGTCCGTTGGTCCCGTGGATGCGGTGTTGTTGAGTCACGACCATCACTTCGACAACCTGGATCGCGCCGGACGCGCGCTCGTCGCCTCGGTGCGCGCCGTGCTCACCACTCCGTTAGGCGCGAGCCGGCTCGGTGCGGGCGCGGTCGGACTCGAGCCGTGGCAGTCGACGGAGCTCGCGTCTCCCGACGGCGGGACGCTGCGCGTCACGGCGACGCCGGCGCGCCACGGACCCGCGGGCGGTGACCGTGGTCCCGTCACCGGTTTCGTGCTCACGCGCGGCGAGGCCGCGCCGGCCGTCTACGTCTCGGGCGACACGGTGTGGTTCGAGGGCGTCGCCGAAGTCGTGCGTCGCTTCGACGTCGTCGTTGCGGTGTTGTTCATGGGTGCGGCGCGCGTCGCGGCCGCAGGTGCCGCGGCCATCACGATGACCGCCGACGACGGCGTGCAATTCGCGCACGCGTGTCCCGGCGCGACCATCGTGCCGGTTCATTTCGAGGATTGGGCCCACTTCTCCGAGCACCGCGAGACGATTCAGCGCAAGTTCGAGGCGGCGGGTCTTGCCCAACGGCTGCGTTGGCCGGTGCGCGGCGGGACAATCACGATCGACGCGAGCCACCAAACGGCGAGCGCCTGAGCGCGGTACTCAATGTAGACTCCTTGGCTCCGCGCGGACGTCGGGGATCGCGCCGTTGTCGCAGCGACACCGGCGACATCAATTCCCGCGCGCTTTCAATCTTTGGGGGACTCCCGTGCCAGGCACGCCCGCGTTCGGCCGCTCGATTCTCCGGAGCATTCATCGCGCTGCACTCGCCATACTGTGTCTCGGGCTCGCGGCGTCGGTCGATGCCGGTGCACTCTCCGCGCAAGGCGCGCCGGGTCGCACGCCGATGCGCGGAGCATTCGCACCGCGCGCGCGGATGCGTGGCCGCTCTGCGATGAGAATGATGGCGGATCCCGCGGCGCGATTGTTGGACGAGCAGTCGATGCTGCAACTGAGCGGCGCGCAGGTGAATCAGCTCATCGCGCTGCACGAGTCGACGCGCAAGCAGACGCGCGCCGTGATGGATCAGATCCGCTCGATGTTCCCGCGGCCGCAGACACAGGCCCAGGGTCAGGCGCCCGCGCAGCGCCCGCAACTGTCGCAACAACAGCGTGACAATCTGGCGACGCTCATGGATTCGCTGCGCACGATTCGCTGGCGCGCGACGAGCGCCGCGGACTCGGTGCTGACCACCGACCAACGGCACGTCGCCATGCGGCTGGCGATGGCGCGCCGCGGCGGTCGCGGGTTCGGGGAGCGCGGCGGGATGATGCGGCGCCGGGCGCCCGGCAGCCCGGGCTCGATGCGCGCGCCGCGACCGCCTAACGATAGCGGGCCGAGCGGCGAGTGAGGGTGGCATAGGGAAGGGGAAGCGCTCGCTGCGCTCGCTTGGGGAAGCGCTGCGCTTGGGGAAGGGGGAAGCGGCGGGCTACGCACGCCTTAGGGTGAGGAAGGACATCAGTAGTCCGTGGATGGAGAGTGCCGAACGCCGTGAACGCGGGACGGTACCCATTTCCCGGGGATATTGATGTTGTTCCTTACCCTAAGGCGCGCGTAGCCCGCCGCTTCCCCATTCCCCAAGTGCAGCGCTTCCCCAAGCGAGCGCCAGCGAGCGCTTCCCTCGTTTCCTGGATTTACTCGTCGATCGCGCGGAAGGCAGCGCACGTGTCGTGGCCGCCGAAGCCGAAGGCGTTGTTGAGCGCGACGCGCACCGGCCGCCGCACGGGCGCGCCTAACGCAATCGAGATGTCGCACGCGGGGTCGCGCTGCTGCACGTTGATCGTGGGCGGTACCACCCCGTCCACGATCGCCAGCACGCTCCAGATCGCCTCCACTGCGCCCGCCGCGCCCAGCAGATGCCCGGTCATGCTCTTGGTGGACGTCGCCACCAGCGTGTCGGCGTGCGCCCCGAACAACGTGCGCACCGCGGCCGACTCGGCCTGGTCGCCTAACGGCGTGGAGGTCGCGTGCATGTTGATCGTGTCGACGTCCTCGCGCGCGAGGCCGCTCTCGTCGAGCGCGCGCTGCATCGCGAGCCGCACGCCCGTGCCCTCGGGATCGGGCGCCGTCATGTGGTACGCGTCGGCCGCCGCGCCCACCGCGCACAGCTCGGCGTAGATCCGCGCGCCGCGCGCCCGCGCGTGCTCGAGCGATTCGATCACCAGCACCCCCGCGCCTTCGCCTAACACAAAGCCGTCGCGCTCGGCGTCGAAGGGGCGGCTGGCGGTCGCGGGGTCGTCGTTGCGCGTAGAGAGCGCGCGCATGGCGTCGAACCCGCCGATGCCCAACGCACACACGGCGGCCTCGCTGCCGCCGGCCAGCACCACCTCGGCGTGGCCGAGTCGGATCGCGGCCAGCGCGTCGGCCAGGGCGTGGTTCCCGGTCGCGCACGCCGAGGACACCGCATGCCCGGGTCCCCGAAACCCGTAGCGCATGGCGATGAGCCCGGATGCCATGTTCGGAATCATCATGGGAATGAAAAACGGCGACAACCGCCGCGGGCCGCTGCGCGCGAACGTGAGCGCCTGCGCCTCGAACGTCTCGATCCCGCCGATGCCGGTGCCCAGGAACACGCCAACGCGGTCGCGATCGGCGACGGGCATGTCGCCGGGAGCGAGTCCCGCATCCGTCACGGCTTCGTCAGCGGCGACGAGCGCGAATTGCGAGTAGCGATCCGTTCGGCCGGCCAGCTTGCGGTCCAGGTGCGCGGTCGGCTCGAACCCCTTCACCTCACACGCAAAGCGCGTGGCGAGCGCCGACGCATCGAATCGCGTGATCGGCGCGGCACCGCTCACGCCGCGCAGGAGCGCGTCCCATGAGTCCTGTACCGTGTTGCCGAGGGGAGTAATCGCGCCCAGGCCGGTCACGACCGCGCGGCGCTCGCCGGCGGCACTTCGGGGAGGTGTCGGCGCTCGCTCGCTCATCGGGGCGGGTGCAGTGTGTGAAGGACGACGTGTCCGATGCGCTGCGGACCGCCAGATGCCACGTCCAGGCCAATGCGCCCGGAGCGGGCTGTGCATGGATTCCGTGAACGATGCGCGGGCGAAATGGCGGATGCAACGGCTTGCCCTATCGCGTACGTCTGGCGTGCATATCCATTGATCGGCATCATACAGAAACACAGGCCATCATTCGAACGCCCGGCTCGTGCTGGCGTTTGCCCCACTTCGGAGCATCGTATGCCAAAGAAAGCGTCAGGCAGCGGCGTGTTGCTTCTCGTCGGCACCACCAAAGGTGCGTTCGTGTTCCGCTCATCGGGAGCGCGTACCAAGTGGACGATGTCGGGTCCGTATCTTCGCGGCGAGCCGGTGTACGCGATGGCGTTCGATGGACGCGCCGGACGCCGGCGCATGTGGGCCGGAACCGGCAATCCGTTTTTCGGATCGTCGCTAAGGTCGAGCGACGACCTCGGCGCGACCTGGAGCGACAAGGAAGAGCATGCGATCAAGTTTCCGGCCTCGTCGGGACTCGCGCTCAAGCAGATCTGGCAGATTCGTCCGGGTCCGGCCCACCAGGCCGACGTGATGTATTGCGGCGTCGAGCCGTCGGCGCTGTTCGAGTCGCGGGACGCCGGCAAGACGTGGACGGCGAACGCCGGTCTCTTGAGCCACGAGCATCGGCCCAAGTGGACGCCCGGCGGCGGGGGGATGTGTCTGCACACCATCGTTCCGTTAGGCGACGGCCGCATCGGCATCGCGATGTCGACCGGCGGCTTCTATCGCTCGGACGACGGCGGCAAGAGCTGGCGCGCGCGCAACGTGGGTGTGCGCGCGGAATTCCTGCCGGACAAGTATCCGGAGTTCGGCCAGTGTGTGCACAAGGTGGTGTCGCACCCGGCGCGACCCGAGCGGTTGTTCCTGCAGAACCACTGGGGCCTGTATCGAAGCGATGATTTCGGCGAGACGTGGCACGACATCGCGAACGGCGTACCGTCCGACTTCGGGTTTTCGATGGCGATTCATCCGCACGATCCCGACACGGCGTACATCGTGCCGCTCGAGTCGGATGGATTTCGCTGTGTGCCCGAGGCGAAGCTGCGCGTGTACCGGACGCGCGACGCGGGCAAATCGTGGAAGCCGCTCGCGCGCGGGCTCCCACAGGAAGGCGCGTTCGAGAGCGTGCTGCGCGACGGGCTCGACACCGATACGAGCGATCCCGCGGGCGTGTACTTCGGGACGCGGAGCGGCAAGGTATTCGCGTCGCGCGACGAGGGAGCGTCGTGGGAGATGGTGGCCAAGTCGCTGCCCTCGGTGGTGTGCGTGAAGGCGGCGATGCTCGAGCCGGCTCCGTCGCACGCGAAGCGCAAGACGAAGGCGGCGCACAGCAAGCGGAAGACGGCACGCCGGCCCGCGCGGGGCGCGCGCTGATGCCGGTCGTGGTCGCGATTCCCGGTCCGCTGCAGCCGTACGCGGGCGGGCGCTCGGTGGTGCTGGTCAGCGCGCCGGGCGGCACGGTGGGCGACGCCCTGGAAGCGTTAGGCGAAGAGTATCCCGGCGTGCGCGACCGGGTGTTGACGGAGCAGGGCGATGTGCGCCAGCACCTCAACGTCTTCGTCGATGAGGACAACGTGCGGTTTTCGAGCGGACTGGCGACGCCGGTATCGGATGGCTGCCGGGTGACGATTCTGCCCGCCGTGAGCGGCGGCTGACGGCGCGGAGGGGGGCAGGGTCCACATGAGTCATGGTGAGCGGAAAATTCGCGCGCAGGTGACGGTGGCGGGGATCGTGCTGCTGATCGCGGTCGCGATCTGGATTTTCGCGCTCGCGCACCCCATGCGCTGAGCATCGCGGCGGACGCCTGAGCGGAGCAACGATGGCCAAGACGCGGAAGACGAAGCGCGCATCGGCGCGCACGGGTCGCACGGCGCGGGCCGCCACGAAGGCGAAGCGCACCGCGAAGCCGGCGGTCAAACGGCCGGCCGCGCAGATGGGCGCAGAGGCTGCCCTGCGCGAACAGCTGGTGGATTTGCTGCGCGGCGGGCACGCGCACGCGACGTACGAGGACGTGGTGGCGAACCTGCCCGCGGAGCTGCGCGGGCGCCGTCCTAACGGAGCGCCGTATTCGCCGTGGATGATCCTGGAGCACATCCGCATCGCGTTCTGGGATATCCTCGAGTTCAGCCGCAATCCCTCGCACGTGTCGCCGGAGTTTCCGAGCGAGTACTGGCCGGCGGATCCGATGCCGCCCAACCCGAACGCGTGGACCGACAGCGTGGCGCGTTATGCGCGCGACCGCGAGGCGTTCGAGCGGCTGGTGCGCGATCCGGCGAGCGACCTGTTCACGCCGTTCGCGCACGGAACGGGGCAGAATCTGGTGCGCGAGGTGCTCGTGGCCGCGACGCACACGTCCTACCATCTTGGCGAGCTCGTCGTTTTGCGCCGGTTGCTCGGCGCGTGGCCGGGCTGACGCGGGCGCGCGACACCGGCTGACTCGGTTTTGGAGGCCTAACCTCGATCGTTAGGGCACTCGTTGGGCGCGCGGTGACATGCCGGCCTCTTGCGTCGTCCCGGCATCAGTTGCATTGTAGTGCCTCGCGCCGCGACGCCGCGGCGCGCCCCGCCCGCATGGAGCGTGCATCGTGATGGTCGTCGGTTCCGGGCTGCGTTCCCGCCCGCGTCGCCGAGCGTTGCCTAACGCACGGCGCTGGACAGTCCTGCCAGTCTCGCTGGCTCTCCTCTCGCTCGCCCCCGCCGTCGCGGCGGCCCAACAGAATACGCTGGCCGCGATCACGCATGCGGATTCGCTCGACAACGGCATGCGCGTGATCGTCGTCGAGAACCACGCCATTCCGTTAGCCACGGTCGACGTGGTGGTGAAAACGGGTGCGATGTCGCAAGACACCACCGACGAGGGCGTCCCGCACTTGTTCGAGCACATGCTCTTCAGCGGGTACCGGGGCATGTTCCACGAGACGTTCGGCCAGGACGTCGGCTCCATCCACGCCGCGTACAACGGGCAGACGCAGGAAGAGCTCGTCTCGTACTTCGTGACGGTACCGTCTCAAAGCGTCGATCGCGGCATCGATATCCTCTCGACGCTCGTCCGCGAGCCGCACTTCGAGCAAGAGGACCTGAACAAGCAGCGGATGGTCGTGCTCGACGAAATGAGCCGCGACATCTCCGATCCGCGACAGCACCTGAACACGGCCGTCGGCAGAATGCTCTGGGGCAGCGGCTGGCCGCAGAAGGATCCACTCGGCTCTGCGTTCCCCCTGTTCGCGGCGACGCCGCAGCGCCTCGATCAGATTTTTCATGAGTACTACGTGCCTAACAATGCGGCGCTCGTCGTGACCGGCGATGTCTCGGCGCCCAAGGTCTTCGAATGGGCGCGTTCGCACTTCGGCGGTTGGAGACGACGCCCCGATCCGTACAAGAGGCATCCGGTACCGGCTGTGCCGCCGCTCAAGGTGTCGCAGGCGACGGTGGTGGCCGCCGACGTGCCCGACGTCACGATCCTGGTCGAATGGCAAGGGCCGAGCGTCGGCATGCAGCGGAGCGACACCTACGCGGCCGACGTGCTCTCGCAGCTGGCCGACGACGAGGAATCGGAGTTTCAGAAACGCCTCGTGGAGACCGGGCTGTTCCAGTCGGCGTCCATCGGCTACCAGACGCTGTCGCACGTCGGACCGATCCAGTTCTACGGCACCACCACCGTCGAGAAACTCGCGGCCGCGCTCACGGTGCTGCAGACCGAAGTGATGTTGATGGGGAGCGACACGTACTTCGACCCGGACGCACTCTCGATCGCTGCGAAGCAGCGCCGCGTCGGGCTGTCGTTCGACCTCGAGTTAGGACCGGAGTTGGCGGGACAATACGCCGAATGGTGGGCGACGAGCGGTCTCGATTACTACGTGACCTACGGCGATAGCCTGGCCGCGCGCACGCCGGCGGACCTGCAGCACTTTGCCAAAAAGTATCTCGTTGGCCGCCCGTTCGCGATCGGCGCGCTGGTCGCACCCAAGGACGTCGCGACGGTCAACGAGATGTTGCAAGAATACCTGCAGATGGCGGAGAGCAGCCAATGAGACACGACCGGCGTGTGGTTCGATGCGGCATCGCGTGCGTCGCGGCGGCCATGGTCACCGCGTTAGGCGCGTGCGCGAGCGGCCATCCCGAGAACAAACTCACCGTGGCCACGGAAACGGGGCGGCTGGTGCCGCTCGATTCCGTCACGTTCGCGTACACGGTCGGCGGCGTCCGCGTGATCCAACGGCCGAACTACGCCAACGATGTCGTCGCGGTCCGGCTGTATCTGCTGGGCGGGCGGCGCCAGCTCACGGCCTCGACGCAGGGCATCGAGGACATGCTGCTGCGCGTGTCCAAGTACGGTACGGCGAAGTATCCCGGTGACGCGACCCGCAAGGCGTGGTCGCGTACGGGCAGCGACTTCGAGGTCACGCCATCGGACGACTGGACAGAAGTCGGCTTCCGCGCCGTTACCAGCGACTTCGATTCGTCCTGGAGCGTGTTCGCCGAGCGCGTCATGCACCCGACGCTCGCGTCGGCGTCGGTCGCGCTCGTGCGCCAGCAAATGTTGTCGCGCGTGCATCAACGCCTCATCAGTCCGGATGGCTACCTGTTTCTGTTGTCGGACAGCGTCACGTTCCACGATCGGCCCTACGGATACGAGCCGGAAGGTACCGAAGCGTCCCTCACCGTACTCGACTCTGCCGCGTTAGCAAAGTACGAGGAAACGCAGATGGTGACGTCGCGGATGTTGCTGGTGGTCGTCGGGAACGTGAGCCGACCGGCGCTGGAGCGCGTGGTGGGCGCCACGCTTGCGACCTTGCCGAAGGGCGACTACGCCTGGTCGCTCCCGCACGATTCGACGCGCGTGCCCGTGCCGGTGGTGATGCGTGCACGCCCCGTGTCGACCAACTATGTATTCGGCGTGTTCGAGGGGCCGCCGGCATCATCGAAGGATTTCGCCGCGTTCCACGTGGCGACGGTGCTGCTCTCTTCACGCGTCAACAACATGGTTCGCGAAGAGCATTCGCTGAGCTACACCGCATACGCGCCGTTCATCGAGCGCGGCATTTCCACCGGCGCCGTGTACTTCTCGACGGCAGCACCGGCGCGCGTGCTGCCGTTAGTCAAGGACCAAATCAAGTGGGTGCAGCACATGAATCCCGGCTACACCATGCGGTATTTCACCGAGGGATTCATCTTCGAGTACCTCGCGTCCAACAGCACCGACGACGCGCAGGCGGACTTCCTGGCGCGCGCCCAGCTGTATCAAGGCGACTATCGCAAGGCGTCGGATGCCATGGAACAGCTCCGAAACGTCACCGTCAACGACGTGCGGAGTGCCGCCCAGCACTACTTCTCGCACATCCAATTCGTGTACGTCGGCGACACGACTCGCGTGTCGCGTCAGGACTTCGCCAGCTTCTAACGCACACCGACCCCCTCGCCGATCTCCACCTGCCTGACGTCCGTGACGCCGGGCAGGGCGCGGAGGTCGGCGACCACCGCGGGTGCGAGCGGGGCGTCGACGTTGAGCACGGCGAGCGCCTCGCCGCCCGCCGCGAGCCGCGACTGATGGTATTCGCCGATGTTGATCCCGGCGGCGCCTAACAGCGTACCGACCCGTCCGATCACGCCCGGCACATCGCGGTTGCGCAGGATGACCAGCGCGCCGCGCGGCTCGACATCGAAGCGGTACTCGCCGATGTGCAGGAGCCGCGGGTAGCGCTGCCCGAGCAGCGTGCCGGCGACGAACGTTATCGTGTCGCGCGCGCGGATGCGGACTTCGACCCGGTCGCCGGCGTCGGCGTGCGCCTCGCGCGTGGCTTGTGTGACCGTGATGCCGCGTCCTTTGGCCAGCCAGGCCGCGTTCACGAAATTGACGCGCGCCGCGCCCAACGTGGATCGCAGGATGCCCACCAGCACGCACGGCACGAGCGGCCGCAAGAGACGCGGCGCGCTCCCCGCGAGCACGACCTCCACTTCCTGCACCGGCGCATCGGCGACCGCCGCGGCGATGATGCCTAACGTGGCGCCGAGGGTGAGGAGCGGCTCGGCGCGGCGCATCTCGTCGCCGCCCACGGCCGGCGCGTTCACCGCGCGCGACAGGTCGCCGTCGGCGAGCGCCGACCGCACCGCGTCGGCGATCTCGAGCGCGACGTTGCGCTGCGCCTCGGCCGTGGACGCGCCGAGGTGCGGCGTGAGGAGAACGTTGTCGAGCGTGCGCAGGGGATGATCGGCGGGCAGCGGCTCCTGCTCGTAGACGTCGAGCGCGGCGCCGCCTAACCGGCGCTCGCGCAGCGCGTTGACCAGCGCCTCCTCGTCGATGATACCGCCGCGCGCGCAATTCACGATCACCGCGCCGCGTTTGGCGCGCGCCAGCATCGCGGCATCGACGAGCCCGTGCGTCTGTTCGGTGAGCGGCACGTGCACGGTGATGGCGTCGCCGCGTTCGATCACTTGCTCGAGCGGCGCGAGCTCGATCTCGAGCTCCGCGGCGCGCTCCGGCGCGAGATACGGGTCGAATGCAACGACGCGCATGCCGAACGCACGCGCGCGGCGCGCGACCTCGCTGCCGATGCGGCCGGCGCCGACCAGGCCCAACGTTTTTCCGTAGAGCTCGGTGCCGGTGAACGACTTTCGGTCCCAGGCGCCCGATTTCATCGAGCGATCGGCGGCCGACACGCGCCGCACCAGGGCGAGCAGCAGCGCGAACGTGAGCTCGGCCGCCGAGATCGTGTTCCCCGATGGGGCCGTGAGGACCGCGATGCCGCGCTCGGTGGCCGCGTCGACGTCGATCGTATCCACGCCGACGCCCGCGCGGCCGATGACGCTCAACCGGCCCGCGCGGGCGAGGGAATCGCGGGTGATTTTCGTGGCGCTGCGCACCAGCACGGCATCCACGTTTTCCATCGCGCCCGCGAGGCGCTCGCCCGAGAGGCCCGGCGCGTCGACGATCTCGAAACGGCTGTCCTCGGTGAGTGGGCCTAACGCCGTGCGGTCGATGGCGTCGGCGACGAGTACCCGCCATTGCGCGCTCACGCGAGCACCTCGGCGAGTTGGGCGAGCAGCGCGTCGAGCTCGGCGACGGTGTGGTCACCCATGTGGCCGATGCGGATGGTCGCATCCTTGAGCTCGCCGTAGCCGGCGCCGATCGTCCAGCCGCGCGCGGCGAGCGCGGATGTGACCGCGGGCCCGGTGCGGCCGGGGGGCAGCGTGAGGCAGGTGACGGTGGGCGACCGGAATCCCGGCGGTGCCAGGACGCCTAACGGAGTCCCGCGCTGGGTCATCTCGTCGGCCCACTGCCAGCACCGCTCGGCCATGGCCGCGTGGCGCGCCCACCGCGCCTCGATCCCTTCCGCCGCGATCGCCTGGAGCTGGACGTGGAGCGCGTAGAAGAGCGAGAGCGCGGGCGTGTTGGGCGTCTGGTTTTTCGCGAGGTACTTGTCGAACTCGACCAGGTCGAAGTAAATGCCGCGGGCGCGGGCCCCGCGGGCGCGGGCGAGCATGGCGTCCTGCGCCACGCCTAACGCCAGTCCCGGCGGCAGGGCGAGCGCCTTCTGCGAGCCGGTGAGCACGAAGTCGAGCGCCCAGGCATCCGATTCCACCGGAGCGCCGGCGACGCCCGTCACGCTGTCCACGAGGAGGACGATGTCGCCGGTGTCGTGGACCACGCGGGCGATGTCGGCGATCGGGTTGAGCACGCCCGTGGCCGTCTCCGAGTGCACCACGGTGACCGCATCGTACGCATGCCCGCGGAGCGCGTCGGCCACCTGGTCCGGCGCGTGGGCTTCGCCTAACGGAACACGGAGCGCGTCGGTCTCGAATCCGCAGGCGAGCGCGATCTGGTAGAAGCGCTCGCTGAACGCGCCGTTCACGAGCGCGAGCACGCGGCGCCGGGCGCCATTGCGCACTGCCGCCTCCATGAGGCCGGTGGCGGACGAGCTCGCGATGTACACCGGACGCGCCGTGCGGAACACCTCCCGCAGCGCCGGTTGCATCTCGGCGATCAACTGCTCCATCGGCTTGCCGCGGTGGCCGATCATCGGGCGGAGCTGCGCCTCGAGGACCTCGGCCCGCACTTCCGTTGGGCCGGGCAGGAAGAAGCGCCCGAAGCGCGGGCGCGTGATCACGATGCTCTCTTCGCTGTCGAGCGTTGTCTGCGTCATGCAGGACTCCCATCGAACGACGTTCCAGCCAGGAGCGCGGCGCCGCGGTCGAACACGGCGCGCGCGAGGGACGAACGGGGCGGTGCGCCGCCCAACGCGAGCGGGACCACCGGTGCGAGCGACGGACCATCGATGACGTGGTCGGCACGCTCGACCACGTCCTTTCGCCTAACGACGCCGGCGAAAGCGACGAACGCGTCGACCGCGGGACGCGCCTCGAGGTCGGTCGCGCCGTCGCCCACCAGCATCGACGGCCGCGGCACCGGCGGCTGCCACGCGTCGATCACCGCGCGCTTGCCGCCCGACCGCGACAACGGCGACGACTCATCGAATCCACAGTAGGACCCGGCGTCGTCGAAGCGCAGGTCGACGGCGGCCACGTGCTCTTCGCGCACACCAAGAGCGAGCGCGACAGCGAGCACGGCCGGTCGCAAGCCGCCCGACACGATGCGCACATCGATGCCTTCCGCGTCGAGCGCGCGCACCACATCGCGTGCGTCGGGGACGAGCGCCGATACGTACTCCGCGGCCAGCGCATCGAGGTCGGCCTTGGCGGGCCGCGCCAACGCGAGCCGACGCGCGTAGACATCTTCGAGGGGGATCTGGCCTTGCATGGCCGACGTCGTAAGGCGGGCGATCTCATCGCGGTGCGCAGCGCCCAGCACCTGGATGCCTTCGATGGCGCAGAGGGTGGAATCGCAATCGAAGATGACGCAGCGAAAGCGCACGTCTCCCTATGGTTGACGGAGCGGAGTGGACACGGGCGACCGGTGCATCCCTAATCTTCGTCGATGCCGCGCTCGACACCAGTCTTGCGCGTCAGCGAACTGTCACGGCGCGCGAGGGGCTTACCGGCGCGGTCGCTCGTCATTACCGTTCCGCGGTTCCCTCGCCGCGAGACGCGATACGCCAGTGCTGTCCGGCCTGTGACGAAATCGCGCGACCCGAAGTTATTCCGGCATGACCGCATCCGACTCTGCCATCGTGCGTCGTGTGTTGGACGGTGACACCGAAGCGTTCGCGGTGCTCGTCGCCCGCCATCACGCGGCGTGCGTGCGGCTGGCGACGCACGTGCTCGGCACGCGCGAGGATGCGGAGGACGCGGTGCAGGAGACGTTTCTGCGCGCGTACCGGCATCTCGCTCGCTACGAAGAGCGGGAGCGATTCACGGGATGGCTCTTTCGCATTCTCGTGAACCAATGCCGCACCACGTTGGCGCGCCGGCGCCGCGGCGAGACGCACATGGCGGACGGCGCACCGGAGCTGGCGTCGTGGGATGAGGATGTCGCCGAGGGCGCCGAGCGCGATGCGATGCTGCGCACGGCGCTGGCGCGGCTGCATCCGTTGCAGCGCGAGGCGGTGCTGCTGCGATTCAGCGCCGATCTCTCGTACGAGGAAATGGCGGCGGCGACCGGCGCCGGCGTCTCGGCACTCAAGATGCGCGTGAAGCGCGCGTGCGCCCAACTGCGCGCGATGCTCGGCGAGTCGATCCATGCCTAACGAAAGAGACGGGTTGCCGCGGTGGGTGGAATCGGCGCTGCGCGAGCCGGTCGCGGCGCGCGCCGACCATGTCCAACAGATCATGGCCGTGGTGCGCGGTGTGGCCGAAGGCGACGCGCGCGTCAGGCAGGCGCGGAGGCGCCGGGTGACGCGGATCAAGGCGCTCGGGCTCGCCGTGGTGGCGCTTGCCGCCGGCGCAGCGATCCTGGTTGGTTCCGTGCGCGCCATGTGGCGGTCGTCGCTGCCGGAGCCGCTCGCGGCGAGCGCGACGTTCATCGGCGATTCCATCGATCCTGCGCTGCACGACACGTTCGACCTGGTGCGGTTCGCGCTCCAGACGCGCGGCGCATCGCGCGTGGTGCTGGCGGGCGATTTCAACGCGTGGAGCACCACGGCGACGCCGTTGTCGCGGAGCCTGCTGCCTAACGCAGAACGCTGGGCGGCCGTCGTGGCCCTGCGCCGCAACGATCGCCGCTTCGCTTTTCTGGTCGACGGCACGCGCTGGGTGCGCGCGCCGCGCGCCGCGGTGCATCGTGATGTCCTGCCGTCCCGGTCCGACGCGTCATCCTACCGCGATTCCACCTGACGGGCTCGCGCCGCTCCATATTTCCACCCTTCTCGATGCCCATTCGATCCGCCGCGAAAAGCGACTACAAGCCGTCGTATCTGGCCGCGACCATCGCCGCTCTCGCCGTCTTCGTGTTGTATCTGATGACGCTCGCACCGTCCACGGCCATGTGGGACACGAGCGAGTACATCGCGTCGGCCAAGGTGCTCGGCCTGCCGCACCCGCCGGGCAACCCGCTGTTCGTTCTGTTAGGCCATTTCTTCGGGTTGTTGCCGATTCCGGTGACCTACGCGCAGCGGATCAACATCATGGCGGCGCTGGCGAGCGCGGCGGCCGCGGGATTCTGGTTTCTCATCACCGAGCGCGTGTTGTGGCGTTGGCTGGGTCAGCGGTGGCTTCGCCTGACAGGTGCCGCGGCGGCCGTGGTGATCGGCGCGACGTCCTTCACGGTGTGGAACCAGTCGGTGGTGAACGAGAAGGTGTACACGATCTCGCTGATCGGGCTCGCGGTGATCTCGTGGCTCATGGTGTGCTGGTGCGACGCGCCGGATGATCCGCGCGCCGACCGCTGGCTCGTGCTGGTCGCGTTCCTCATGGGGCTCGGCTACACCAATCACCCGGCCGGATTGCTGCCGCTGCCCGCGGTGGGCATCGCGGTGCTCGTGCGCCGTCCGCAGACGCTGCTCCGGTGGCGGCTCGTCCTCGTGGCCGTGGCCGCGCTCGTGTTAGGCCTCACGCCGTTTGCGTACGAACCGATCCGCGCCGCGTATTTCCCCACGATCAACGAGGGCGAGCCGACGGGCTGCCTCACGCACTTCGAGTGGTCGTGCACGTTCAGCGCGCTCACCCTGCAGCGCCTCGAGGACAACATCAATCGCAAGCAGTACCAGAAGCCATCGGTGCTCGACCGGCAGGCGCCGTTCTCGGCGCAGATCGGGATGTACTGGATGTACTTCAAGTGGCAGTGGCTGCGCGACGCGTACGGGGAGCACGACCATCTGCAGAACGGACTCGCGGCACTGTTCCTCATACTCGGGCTGGCCGGTGCGTGGGCGCACTGGAAGCATGACCCCGAGTCGTTCTGGTACTTCGCCGTGTTTTCGTTGACGGTGTCGTTGGTGCTCGTGTACTACATGAACTTCAAGTACAGTCTTGGCCAGTCACCGGAGTTGGGCAACACCGTGGCGCGCGAGCCGCGCGAGCGCGACTACTTCTACCTGTGGAGTTTCTCGTCGTACAGCGTCTGGGTCGCGATCGGGCTCACGTACCTCTGGGAATCGTTGGCGGCGCTCGCGGGCGACTTCATGAAGGCGACCGCCGCGCGCATGCCTAACCGGGCGTGGTTGGCCACGTGTCCGGTGCTGGCGATCGCCTTCATCCCGTTCGTCGGCAATCTGCGCGACGCTCCGCGTTCCAGGCAGATGTTCACGCGCGACTTCGCGGTGGACATGCTCAACTCCGTCGAGCCGTACGCGGTGATCGTGACCAACGGCGACAACGACACGTTCCCGCTGTGGTACGCGCAAGAAGTGGAAGGGGTGCGACAGGACGTGATCGTCGCCGTCGCGACCTACCTGGGCACGGATTGGTTCGTCAGGCAGATCATGCGGCGTCCGGTCCGTCCGTACGACGCGGCCGCCGGACCGGCGCGCTTTCGCGGCAAGTCGTGGCCCATGCCCACGGGGTCTCCGCTCAAGATGACGTACGGCCAGGCCGACTCCATCCCGCCCGTGTTGTCGCTGCGCGAGCCGCAGACCTTCACGGCCGGCGGCATCACGGCGCGTATCCCCGCCGGCTATCTGACGCGCGATCAGATCGTGGTGTTGAATCTCATCCGCGACGCGTATCCCGAGCGGCCGATCTACTTCTCGTCGAGCGAGTACGGCGATGCGTTAGGCCTCGAGCCGTACCTCTTGACGCAGGGCCTGGTGGTCAAGCTCATGCCGCAGCCGATCACCGCTACCAAGGACACGTTCCGGATTTCAGGCGGCTACTTCGATGAACCCACGACGCGCGCGCTGTGGGACAGCGTGTACACCGCGCCGAAATCGCTCCTCGCGCAGAACGGCTGGGTGGATCGCGCGTCCGTGGGCATCGTCTACCACTACGCCATCATCGGGTCCATCGTCTTCCAATCGCTCGAGCAGCAGGGCGACTCCGCGCAGGCGAGAGCGATCGCGGGCACGGTGGACGCCATGGCGAGATCGGCGCGGCTGATGCGCGACACCGGACCGGGGTCGTCGGGGCAGTAGTGGACCGGAATCGGGAAGCGCTCGCTGACGCTCGCGCTTCCCGATTGTCGAGTAGCCACGATCACAAACCCGGACGCCGCTCAGTAGTTAGGCAGGCTCGGATCGACCTCCGTGCGCCACCGGAGAATGCCGCCGGTGAGGCTCCAGACGTTGGTGAAGCCGCTCTCCTGCAGGATCCGCGCGGCCTGCGCGCTCCGCGTGCCGCCCTTGCAATAGAGGACGGTGGTGCGGTGCGGCGCGAAGGTACCGAGCGCCGTCGCGATGGTGCCTAACGGAACGTGCCGCGCGCCGGCCAGGTGGCCGAGCGCCCATTCGCCGGGCTCGCGGACGTCCACGAGGTCAATGGCATCGCCGCGCGCCCGCCACGCCACGAGCTCGGCGGGCGTGATCTCGGGGACGCCCGGGCCGCTGTGCACCGCGCGCAGGCCGCAGAAATCCTCGTAATCAATGAGCTCGCGCAGCGTGCGGGTGCCGCACACCGGGCAGGCCGGGTCGCGCTGGAGCTTGAGCGTGCGGAACTGCATGCGCAGCGCGTCCACGAGCAGCAGGCGGCCGGCCAGCGTGGTGCCGGCGCCTAACAGAACCTTGAGCGTCTCCGTCGCCTGGATGGTGCCGATCAGTCCCGGCAGCACGCCCAACACGCCGCCTTCGGCGCAGCTCGGGACCAGCCCCGGCGGCGGGGGCTCGCGGAAGAGACAACGGTAGCATGGGCCATCGGGCGTCGCGAACACGCTCGCCTGTCCCTCGAAGCGGAAGATGCTCCCGTAGACGTTGGGCCGGCCGGTGAGCACGCACGCGTCGTTGACGAGATAGCGCGTCGGGAAATTGTCGGTGCCGTCCACGACGACGTCGTACTCGCGCACGATCTCGAGGGCGTTGTCGGACGTGAGGCGCGTCTCGTACGTCTCGATGTCGGTGTGCGGGTTGATGTCGAGCAGCCGGTCGCGCGCCGAGTCGAGCTTGGGGCGTCCGACGTCGCGCGTGCCGTGCAACACCTGGCGCTGCAGGTTGGTCACGTCGACGACATCGAAGTCGACGATGCCCAGATGGCCGACGCCGGCGGCCGCGAGGTACAGGCCTAACGGAGAGCCGAGGCCGCCGGCGCCGACGAGGAGGACGCGGCCGGCTTTGAGGCGGCGCTGCCCCTCGAGGCCGACTTCGGGCAGCAGTAGGTGGCGGCTGTAGCGCTGCAGCTCCTCGGTCGAGAGCTCGGGCAATTCACTCAGTCGTTGGGCGCGATCCATGGGCGTCATTTCGGTCGCAGTCATTGTATCACCCACCGGCCACGGTAGGCACCACGATCACCTCGTCGCCGTCGGCGATCGGTGCCTCGAATCCGCCGCGAAACCGGATGTCCTCGTCGTTCAGGTAAAACGTGACGAACCCGTACGGCTTGCCGGCGTCGTCGCGGAGCCGGGGACCCAATGCAGGGAAGCGCGCGATCACGTCGGTGAGAGCCTCGCCCACGGTGTCGCCGCTCGCCTCGAGCGCATTGGTGTCGCCGGCCAGGCGTGCGAGCATGGTGGGCAGATGCACGGTGATGCTCATGATGAAATCTCCACGGTGGATGAGTGTCCGGGCAGTGGCGGGGCGTTCCGGTCGACGGCGCTCACGGTGGCGCCGACCGCGCTTGGTTCGGACACGAAGGGCGTAGCGTGGATCCCGCGCGCCGACCAGGCGGCGGCCATGGCGGCCGCCACCTGGTCGGCGCGTTCCACGGGCGCCACGGCGACGACCGACGAGCCCGATCCGCTGAGCGTCGCGCCGAACGCGCCGGCGGCGCGTCCGGCGGCGACGACGTCGTCGAAGC
>DATEKK010000248.1:0-1551 GCA_035277485.1 Gemmatimonadaceae bacterium | reverse complement strand
GCGTTCCGGTCGTCGAGCGCGTTCCCGCCTCGTTGACGGCGACCGACACCTTGGCCGCAGGAGTCACCTCGCCCGGTAGCGGCACGTTCTTCGCGATGATCCAGTCCCATGTCCAGTCCGTGCAGGCCACGGCCCGGTACGTCGTGTCGATCTGCGTCTTGAACTGCGTGGCGACGTTCAGTAGCTCGGTGACGTCAGGAGGCCCCGAGGCACTGTCTTTGACGATGTGCAGCGTGTTCGACGTCTGCTGCGCGTTCTCAGCCGTGCCGATGAGCGTCAGGGCGATGAGGCCGTTTGCGAACGCCATGAGGGCCTGATCGTATCACCCGGGCGTAAGAATTTACAAGCGGGAACGAGCGCACGCGCACGGTGCTCTCTGCCCCCCCCCTGATCCCCCCCCCAGTGGGTGAAAGCGCGGCCAGGCGGTACGCGTCGCTGACGCTGGGTGGAGACGGGGATCTCAGGCGCCGGTGGCGACGGCCGCGCGAGCAGCGATCCACTATCCCTACGGAGGCGCGCCTACGTGGAGTCAGGCGGGGGAGGCGCCGTTAGCCGAGGCCTCAGGCAACCTCCCCCTCCCGTCTGCTGGGTCGCACTGGAGATCTAAGCAGGTGCTCCCCAGCAGAACAAGAGACATTCATTTCCTACGTTGCAGATAGGCGATCACGGCGACGAGCACCGTGTTGACGAGAGTCAACACGCTCACCCACGTGTCCGTGTTCACGGCGACGAGAGCTCGTAGCCGCACGCAGTCAGTACGCACGAACCAGACGGCACGAAGGCGCCGACCGTCTCGCCAGCGTTAACGACGAGGCGGCCTTCCCACTTCAGCGTGGCGTAGTTCGGCTGCAAGTTCAGCACCATGACGGCGTTCGCCCCGATGTCGAGGAAGACGTTCGTCGCCGCCACGTTCGCCGTGAAGACCTCGAGATCTCGCAGGACATGCACCACGCCAGCCGGGACCGTCCAGAGAGGGACGACAGCGCCGGTGGCGTTCACCTGTCCGGTGAAGAACCGCTTCGAGTAGAGAGGCACCAGCCGCCCGGTGTGCCTCGATCGCTTAGATCGAGCCGCGCTCTCTTCGACGCAAGAACGAAGCCTTCGGCCTGATCACGCCACCGGACACGTGGACGACGTACGGCAGGCTCAGAGACGCCGCCTTCCGGCTGTAGATGCATAGGCGGTAGGCCGAAAGCTGGGCCCCGGTCCAGCCCGATCCGCCGTCAGCGCCCTTCAGGAGCTCCGTCAGGAAGGCGCCGCAGTTCGTCCAGTACGCGTCGGACTGGTTTAGGCCGTCGCCGCCCACGGCGGAGGCAGTCCACGCGGGGGGAAGCAGGAGGTGACCGCGGAACCGCCTCGACGCCGTGGCGGACTGAAGACCGAGGCATGCGCACACTCCCACCGGAATGTGCGTTCCGGTCGTCGAGCGCGTTCCCGCCTCGTTGACGGCGACCGACACCTTGGCCGCAGGAGTCACCTCGCCCGGTAGCGGCACGTTCTTCGCGATGATCCAGTCCCATGTCCAGTCCGTGCAGGCCACGGCCCGGTACG
>DATEKK010000247.1:0-1593 GCA_035277485.1 Gemmatimonadaceae bacterium | reverse complement strand
CGCCACCGCCGAGAGCACAATCGCCGACATCACCATCACCGCCGGATCGTGCCCCTTGAGCTCGTACAGCAGCGACTGCGCGGCCCTGCCTAACGCTATGGCGCCGGCGATCCCGATCACGCCGCCGATCAGCGTCATGAGCGCGACTTGCCGCAGCACCATCAGCTGCACCTTGCCGCCATCGGCGCCCAATGCCATGCGCACGCCGATCTCCCGCGTCCGTTGGGCCACCGAGTAGGCCAGCACACCATACAAGCCCACCGCGGCGAGCAGCGTCGCCAACATCGCGAACGCCGCCGACAATGTGCTGATCAGCCGGTCGAGAAACACGTTCTCCTTTACCTGCTGCGTCATCAGCTTGAGCTGCTCCACCGGCAAGTTCGGATCGAGCGACTTCACGACGCGGGGAATCTCACTGAGTAGCTGTTGCGTGCTGCGCGACGTGCGCACGTAGAAGTACGAGAAGCCCAGACTCGTGTCCTGCAGCGTCGGCTCGAAGAACACCGGCGGAATGACCTGCTTCACTTCGCTGTATTTCGCGTCGCGGATGAGCCCCACGATTTCCATGTTGAGCGTGTCGCCGCCGTCCGACATGCGCTTCCCCACGGCATCGCTGCCTAACCCAAATTTCTTGGCGAACGCTTGATTCACGATCGCGACCTTGGGCGAGCCGTATTCGTCGGACTGCCGGAACTCGCGACCGCTCATGAGCGAGATGCCCACGGTCTTGAAGTACCCGGGACCCACTTCGTTGTAGCGCGAATTGGCGTCGGTGTCGGGTCCCTTCTTGAATCCTTCGACCGACACGTCCTGGCCCCAATTGTTGCCGGCCAACAGCGGCACGAGCGCCTCGGTCACATCCGTCACCCCGGGCAGCGCCGCCAACTGCTCGTGCAACCGCGCGAACAACTGCCGCGAGTGCGGGTGATCATAGCCGTTGAGCTCGGGCTCGATCGAGAATGTCACCATGCTGTCGACGCGGATGCCGAGATCCACCTGGCTCACATTGCGCAAGCTTTTCACGAACAGCCCGGCCGAAATCAGCAGCGCCATCGACAACGCGATCTGCGCCGTGACTAACGACGTACGGAAGCGCGCCGCCGAGCGCGCGCCGGAGTGCTTGCCGGTGCCGGCGCGAATGGTCGACGCAAGATCCGGCCGCGTGCTGTGCAGCGCCGGGAACAGACCGAAGAGCACGCCGGTGGCCACCGACAGGACCGCGGTGAACACGACCGCCGACGCTTGCAGACCGAAATGCAGCGTGGTCGCGGTGTCGGACGGCAACAAGCTGGAAATGAGGTGCAGCGTCCAGTACGCCACGAGCAGGCTCACGACGCCGCCCATCAACGCCAGCAGGCACGATTCCGTGAGCAACTGCCGCAAGAGCTGCCATCGCGTCGCGCCTAACGAAAGGCGCACCGCCATCTCGAGCGACCGCCCGGCTCCGCGCGCGAGCAACAGGTTCGCGATGTTGGCGCACGCGATCAACAGCACGATGCCCGTCGTCCCCAACAGCAGCGTGAGCGGCGTCTTCGTTTCCTTGTGCATCGAGCTCTGACCGCGACGCCCGTCCGTGAGCGTCAGCGTCTTCGC
>DATEKK010000246.1:0-5671 GCA_035277485.1 Gemmatimonadaceae bacterium | reverse complement strand
TGTCCTTCTGGCCGTTGTATTCGTTGTAGTATCCGTACTCGAGGAGCGCGAGCGGATCGGGCACGCTCGGGCAGATCGAATTGAACGACTGCCCGAGCGACAGCACATAGCTGCGCGTGAGCGGATCGTCCGCGAGCTGGCTGAAGGTGCCGAGGTAGAGCGAGCTCAGGATACGCGGCGCGTAGTACTCCTTGAAGGTGATGGGCATCTGCTCCCAGGCGTAGGCGAAATTGGTCTTGCCCGCGCCGCCGAGTGCACGGACGGCGAACCGCTTTGCCGCGGCGAGCGCCGCGTCCTGTTTGGCACCGCTTATCTTGACCGCGACTTCGACGGTGCCGCCGCGAAACGCGTAGAGCGCGCCTAACCGGTTGCCGGCCCACACCCAGATGGCCGCATCGCCCGGCCCGCCTAACTCTCTTATCGTGAGCGGCAAGAGGGAGCTGTCTCTCAGCACTGCGAGCCGGCGCGTGTTCACGGCCTCGGGATCGGGCGCGTCCACCCAGACGCCAATGGTGACCAGGCGTATGGCCGACGGTGTCTCGCCGTAGCCCTGCTCATAGTACTTGCACAGTGTCCCCTGCGGACTCGGCGCCGGCCCGACCAGTGGACCGCCGACGATCGCTTCGGCTTCCGCCTTGGTGATGACGTTGCACGGGTTCCGGATCTGCGCGTTGAGCGGCGCAGCACAGACCACCGTGGAGAACGCGGCACAGAGCGCCCGCGTGCGTACGACGTGGCCAGAGCACCTCATTCGCCACCTCCTCGTCGTGGTCCGGTGAACAGGCGACTGCGTTAGGCGCCGGGGCCATGCGCGGCCGGAGCCGCGGAGCCCGACGTGTCGGCGCCGGCGTACACCACTTTCCCGCCCACAATCGTGTACAGCACCGTGGTGCCCAGAATCGAGTCCGGCGCCGTGGTCATGATGTTGCGCGAGAGCACCGCCAAGTCCGCATCCCTCCCCGGCGCGAGCGATCCCCTCTCGTGATCCTGGAACGCCACATAGGCGCCATTCACCGTGTACGTTTTGAGCGCCTGCTCCCGTGTGAGCTTCTGGTCCGGAAAGAACGCCGAATCCGTGCCGACCATGTCGCGCGTGACGCTGCAGTGGAACGAGGCGATGGGGCTGATCGCCTCGACGGGGACGTCGGTGCCGTTGGTCACCACCGCGCCGGTTTTCCGGAGCGACTGCCACACGTACGCGCCCTCCTTTGCGCGCTGCATACCCAACCGCGGAATGACGTACGGCGCATCCGAGCAGGCGTGGATCCCCTGCATGGACGCCACCACGCCTAACTGCCCGAAGCGCGGGATGTCGGCCGGGCTCAGGTGCTGGGCGTGCTCGATGCGCCACCTGAGCGTGTCGCTCTTCACGTGGTGCTCCGCGAACAGGGCCTGATACAGATCCAGTGTTTCGCGGTTGGCGCGATCGCCGATGGCATGCACCGAGATCTGGAATCCGTGGGCGATGCCGATCTCGGCGATCTCCTTGATGCGCGGCATGGACGTGACGTTGAGTCCCGTGTTGGACGGGTCGTCGTCGTAGGGCTTTAGCATCCACGCGCTGCGGGAGCCTAACGCTCCGTCGGCCGTGATCTCGCCGATGGCGCGCACGGTGAGGTGGCCGTTCCCGTAGTCGATCAGGCGGTGGGCCACGAGCGAGTCGACGTCGTCCGGCCGCACCTCGTCGCCATCGACCAGGATGTAGAGGCGCAGCGGCATGTCGCCGGCGTCGACCATCTTCTTGATGGCGTCGATGGTGGCGAACGATTCGCCCATGTCCTGGAAACTGGTAACGCCGTTCGCGAGCGCGTTCTGCGTGGCGAGGTGGATCTGGTTGCGGAACGCGGCCTCCGCCTCTTCCGGCGGCCGCGCCGCTTCGGCTTTGGCGAGCGCGCGCCGCACGAGGCCCTGCGCATCATCCACGAGGATGCCCGTAGGCCGTCCCGCGGCGTCCTTGATGATCTCGCCGCCCGGCGGGTTAGGCGTATGCGGACCGATGCCGGCCAGGCGGAGCGCTGCGTCGTTGGCGATGAGCGCGTGGCCGCTCGCGTGCTCGAGGATGACCGGATTGTGAGGCGCGGCGCGATTGATGAGATCGTTGGTCTCGAATCCTTTCACGACGCGTCCCGGCGACCGGTTCCATTTCTCCTGGTGCCAGCCGTGACCCTGGATCCAGGCGCCGGGTTTGGCGGTCTTGGCCGCGTCGCCGACCATCTGGGCGATGTCCTGCCACGAGGGCACGCCCATGAGATTGAGCTCGGTCAGCGCCATGCCTAACCCGGTGAAGTGCCCGTGCGATTCGATGAAGCCCGGGATGGCGAGGTGTCCCTGGAGGTCGATGACCCTGGTGTTGGGGCCGACGTAGCGTTTGATGTCGGCATCCGAGCCCACCGCCGCGATCTTGCCGTCGCGGATAGCGACCGCCTGTCCGTTAGGCCGAGTGGAGTCCATGGTGATGACGGTGCCATGGTCGAGGACCAGGTCGGCCGGTTGGGCGCGGGTGGCGCAGGCGGCGGCGAGCGCCAATGGCGCGAGGGCGATCGGGACGAGTGCGGCGGCGGAGCGACGGGTCATGAGTGAGCGAGAGGTAGTGAGGAGCGGCATCGTGGTAGTCGGGATGAAGCGCCGTGGGGCCGAGGACAGGATGGGAATTGTACTTGGGGGATTATGAAGATGTGACGCCGCGCGCGCGAGGCGGGCAGCCCTGCGGGACTTTCACGACCCAAGCATGCAGCCAGGACCGTCCCCGGGGCGCATCATGGAGTAGTCACCTACAAAGTAGGCGACTTCTCCATGATGACCGCCGGCATGCCATCGGACCAGGTGGCGCCTACCCCGTTGGGGCAGAACGTCAGTTCGCACTGGCGTTCGGTCGGGACCCGCGATTGCCGCAAGTGAGAAGTGTGAGTATATTGGCGAGTATATTATGCCGACCAGCGTCCATATCCCGCGCCAACTCCTCGAAGCCGTCGATCGGAAGGCTCGCGCCATCGGGGTGAGCCGGAATCGGCTGATCGTCCGCGCCCTGGAGCGCGAGCTCGCGCCGGATGCGGGATGGACACCCGGGTTCTTCGACGCGTTGTCACACGTGGCTGCCGAGACCGCGCGCGACGTGGATGCGCTGCAAGACCAGATCAGAAAGGCCCGGCGCAGCAAGCGGCCGATCGAGCTCTGATGTACATCCTGGACACGAACGCAGTCTCCGCACTCATGGGGGGCGACGAACGCGTCATCGCGCGACTGCGGACGGTCGATCGATCCGAGGTCGCGGTGCCGCAGCCGGTACTGGCGGAAATCGCGTATGGCCTTGCGCGCCTGCCCCGGTCCCGCCGTCGAGCAGCGCTCGAGCAGCGCGCGGACATCATCCGGTCGGAGATTCCACGGGCAGATTGGACCGATGCCGTTAGCACGGCGTTCGGGAGCATCAAGGCAGCACTGGAACGAGCCGGTCACCGAATTGAAGACTTTGACGCCGCGATCGCGGCTCACGCGCTCGCCATCGATGGAATATTGGTCACCTCGAACATCGGGCACATGGCGCGCATACACGGTCTCGCGTTCGAGGACTGGACGGACGAATAGCTCGCGCTGAACGATACCACTTCGTCCGAGCGTGTGAGACGTGGAGTGAGGCAGATGGTCATCGTCGAGACCTGACGACGCGCCAAAGCGCGGCGCGCCTAACGCACCAGGCGCATGCGCGGTGCGCCCGCGTTGCCAACAGTAAATCCGAAGAACCCGTCGAAGAGCGGCGTCACCCGATACTCCGGCATCCGCCGCCACGGCGCCGACGCGGGTCCCGGGAGAATTCGCATCTCGAGCAACCCGAACGCCGCCAGTGGCTGTAAGACCTGCTGGCCGAGTGCGTAGTACCGCAGGTCGGTGCCGCTCTCGATCTCCCACGGACCGCGCGGCTCCAGCGCGAACTCCGATTCCCGTTGGACGAGCACCTTGAGCCGCGGCGTCAGATAGTCGACCGCCGAGCGAGGAAGATTGTGCGCGGCGGTCTCTTTGATTGGCCCCTTGGTCGCAACGTACTCGAGCATCGTGCGCGCATCGGACAAGAGCGGCGCACTCGTGACCTCGTCGAGCGACAGCGATTCGTTCAGGATGACGACGCCTTGGGAAGACGCCCAATCATCGCTGAGCAAGCGGTGCAACTGCCGCAGTCTCGCGCCAGGCGTGGCCCGGCGCAAGGAGAGCGATAGTTGCTTGTTCGAGACGCTGCGTCACACCCACTTCGACGGCGCGCCCGTCGAGGCACGTACTGGCATGCGGCGCGCGCCGACGCTTCCGAATCGATATGTTACCGCTCATGAACGCCCCCGCCAGCTCGGCGCGACTCGACGACCTCTGGAACGCGGGAGCGCCCAGCGCATCCGGCGCCGACGCGCTCGACCAACTCGTCTACCTCTCGAACCTCATCGGGCGCGAAGCCCGGCTCGTGCAGCCGGGCGGCGGCAACACGTCCACCAAGATCGGCGACGAGTTGCTCGTCAAGGGAAGCGGCACCGACCTGCGCACGATCGGCCGGCCGGGGTTCACGCGCCTGTCGCTCCCCGCACTGGCTGGATTGCGAACGCCCAAGCACATGCGCGACGACGAGATGATGCGGTTCATGGCGCGGTGCATGACGGACCCCGGCGGCCCGAGCCCAAGCGTCGAGACGCCGTTGCACTCGCTGCTACCGCATCGGGTGATCGCGCACACGCACGACGTCGCGACGATGAGCCTGACCAATGTGACCGACGCGACGGCGGAGCGGCTCGTGAACGATGTGTTAGGCGGCGAGATCGCGTACGTGCCGTACGTGCGGCCCGGGTTTCCGTTAGCCCTGGCCGTGAGCCGCATGGTGGACCGGCTGCCGGCGGGGGCGATCGGGCTGGCGCTCGCGCATCACGGTCTCATGGTGTGGGCCGACGATGCGCACGAGTGCTACGCACGGCTGCTTCGGGTGGTGAACCGGATCGAGGACTATCTGGCGACCAAGCGGCGCGGGCGTGCGGCGCCGGCGCTCGTTGCCGACCGGATCCCGCCGGCCGATGTGCGACGCAAGTGCGCCGAAACCATCCTGCCGGTCGTGCGCGGCGTGCTCGGCGCCGCGAGCCGAGTGATTCTCAACTTCGACGACGGCGACGATGTCGTGAGCGCGCTCGCCCAAGGGCGCATGGAGGAGTTGACGCGCCGCGGGATGGCCACGCCCGAGCACATCCTGCGCGGTGGCCGGCTGCCGCTCTGGTTAGGCATCGATCCCGAGGCGGCGCCGGAGGCGTTGGCCGCTGCCGTTCGCACGCAGCTGGCGAGCCAGCGCGCGGAGTACGAGGCGTATCACGCCCGTCATGCCGCGGCGAACGAGCGCCCGCTCGCCGATTGGGCCAAGGTGGTGCTCGTGAGAGGACTCGGCGTGATCACCGCGGCGCGGGACAAGCGCGGCGCGATCACCGCTAACGCATGCTACCGCGCCGTGCTCGAGGCGATCGCCAACGCAGAGGCGATCGATGCGTTCCGGTTCATCACCGAGTCGGAGGTGTTCGAGTTCGAGCATTGGCCGCTCGAGCGGCGCAAGATCGACGAGCAGGATGCGCGCGAGCGCGCCACCCTGCTCTTGCCGCGGCACGTGGCCGTGGTGTTAGGCGGCGGGAGCGGGATCGGGAAGGCCGCCGCACACTGC
>DATEKK010000245.1:0-7943 GCA_035277485.1 Gemmatimonadaceae bacterium | reverse complement strand
GCGCCGGCGCCGCGGCGCTTGCTGGCGGCGTGCGGCGTGCGCGCGCGGGCGCGCTGAGCGCCTAACCGGCGGCCTGCTGTGACGGCAACGCCGTCGACGCCCCGCGATCGGACTGCAAGCGGACCATATAGCGTTGGGCCTCCGAGATCCGCTCGATCTCGATGGCCATGGAATCCACCGAATTCTCGATGCGCTTGAGCTGGTCGGCGAGACCCTGGTCTAACGGAGCGGGCATGGGCTTCGACACGATGCGGCGGGCGAATGCGCGGGCGATGGGCACAATGAAAAAGAGCGACGCGACCATGACGAAGAATCCAATCGCGATGTGCTCCACGGTCATGCGCATGCCCGGCTCGAAATAGAACGGCGGCTCCGTGCCAGGAATCTGCGGGACCGGCGGAATGTCGGGCACGCCGGGGATCGGGCCCGGCGCCGGCGGCGCCGTCTGACCGTGTTGCGCCTGTTCGGCCTGCCGAACCGCTTGTTGCGCCTGTTGCTCCGCTGCACGCGCCTGCGCTTGTGCCGCTTGCACCTGCTGCCGCACCTGCTCTCTGATCTGCGCGCGGAGCGCGGCCGCGTCGGGTGTCGGCGATTGTGTGGCTTGTTGCATGGCCTCTCCTAACGCGATCATCGCTACCACCCGCTCCGCTCTCGAAGTGATGTAATGTGCGCCACGTGGTGCCGGCCGTGCCAGGCGTACGAAGCCAGAGCCTCCGACAACGGCACAACCCGCCGGTACTCGGGGTGCTCGTATCCCCGCTCGAAGTCCGATGGCCGCATGGCGCGCAACAGCGTGACCCAGCGGGCATGCAGCGCGTCGAGTAGCGCCAGGGATACGTCCACTGGAGTCGCGGGCGTGTCGGGCAATGTAACCCACACGTCCTGGTCGTATGGCTTGATCGTGGGTGTGGACTCGCTCAGCGCCTGCTTGAAACGCACATAGGCGTTGATGTGGCTGTCCGGCACGTGATGCACCAGTTGCCGAACGGTCCAGCCGCCGGGGCGGTACGGCGTGTCGAGTTGGGCGGGCGTGAGCCCAGCCACCGCGGCGCGCATTGCAGCCGGTGCACGCGCGACGTCGTCGATCAACGCCGCACGTTGTGAGTCCGACATGCTCGTTGGAGGCGTGAACTTACCGACTGGATAGCGCAGATCGGTCACCGCAACCTCGAGCCGTGTCAAAGTTTGTGCAGCAGCATGTTCTCGTCTCGTACCATAGAGAAAACACTACCGCGACGCAACGCGCGAACACGAAACCTTCACTGCAATATTCCGTACGGAGTGGCGCAGAGAGAAGATTCCATGCGCTCGCACGGGCGAGCGCCGACGCCTAGAGAAAGAGGTCTGTATGAAGCTCGCCTGGAACCCCGGCGATTACGCCGCGAACGAATGCAAACGCTGTCATAAAGTCGTGCGCACGCGATTCGAGTATCGCACCGTCCGTCTGGCGCGCTCGCGCCTGTGCGTGCCCGATGTGCTGGTGGACGTGTGCACCGAGTGCGATCACATGGTGTCGATTCCGCCGCAATCGGTCCCGCAGTTGCGAGAAGCCGGCGTCGGCAAGTAACGCACACGCGGGGCGCTCCACCGGGGCGCCCCGCCGTGCATCCGGGCCCTCAAGCGCGCACCGTTAGGCGGAGCCTGAGCGGGCCCGGGCGGTCACGGCGCGTCCCGCCCGCCGCGGCTTCCATCCCTGACGCGCCAGCGATACCCGGCCGGCCGCGTCGAACCGCAGACCCTCCGCCTCCAACAGCGTGCGCTGCCGCACGCTGCCCGCTCCATTTCCGGCGCGCGCGCTCACGCGACCCTGCGCGTTGATCACGCGGTGCCACGGGACATCGGTTCCGTTAGGCAGCGCGTGCATCGCGTATCCCACGAGGCGGGGCTGCCGGGGAAGACCCGCGAGGATCGCGACCTGTCCGTACGTCGCCACGCGCCCGCGCGGGATGCGGCGCACGACGGCGTAGATGCGTCCATACGAGTCCGACTTGGCGAGCGCGACCGGCGCCACCGGCTACTCGGACTCCTGACCCGGAGGACCTGCTTTGAGCGGCGCCCAGCTCGGTGGGTCGCTCGCCGGAAAGCTCTCCCGCGACGACTCGTCGACCGGATCGATCTCGCTCTTGCGCGGCGCCGCCTCTTGCTTGGGCTGAGGCGCGTCGTTTGGCTGCTTCTTCTTCATACCGCAATCTCATCGACGGAGGGTCCGAATAGGACCCGGCCTGCCAATCTCAGACCACTTTCGGCTTCCACAGGGCCGCATCCAAGATGGCCCAGATGTGGATGACCCACCCCAGTAGAAAAATCCACAGAACGGCCGCCAGGACGAACATCAGGATTGCCATGCCCAGCCGTCCCTGGAGCAGCTGGCCGAGTCCTGGAATGAAGAAGCTCGCTGCGGCCGCCAACACATTTCCCGCCGATCCCTGTCCGGCCATCGCGTCCTCCTGTTGGTGTCGTCAGCCGGCGCCGACTGCTGCGCCGCCGAGCAACGCGCTCAGGTAGCGCTCGCTCAGAATCTGCTGGTGATGCCGCTCGTGGCCCGCGATGATGTACGCCAGCGCTCTAACGCTGTACGCGCCGCTCGGCGTGCGTCCGCGCCGCATGAGCTCGTCCTGGCTCAGTCCGTCGAAGAATGCGATCGTCGCGGCGCGGACCAGAGCGAGCTCTGCGAGCTGGGCGTGCAAGGCCCGCTCGTCGAACCGCGACTCCTTCACGTACGCGTTCTCGTCGAACGCCGGGAGCACCTCTTTCTCACCGCGCGCGAAGCAGAGAGCGCGGTACGACATGATGCGCTCGGTGTCGGTCACGTGACCGACGACCTCCTTGATGCTCCACTTGTCCGGCCCGTAGCGGAAGCGCGCGTCGGTGTCCGATAGCGAGCCAAGAATCGCGCGCGTCGCGGCAGCCTGCTCGTTGAATATCTCGATCAGGTTACCGTCGGGAACGCGTGCGATGTAGCGGTGGAAATACGGCGCGTACTCGTCTTCTTTGGGACGCGAGACTCGGGAATGAGCCATCGGAAGCTCCTCTGCGAGAGCAAATGGCGATCGATTCCATGCGGATCGCCTGTCCGATGCATGATGGTTGGCGCCGCCCGCAGGCGCCAGTGAAGCGGTGTCAGGGGATGACGGAATCCGCGAAGCGTTTCGAATAGTACAGGCCGACGCCGCTGCCGATCGCGCTCACCATGACCGCCGTGGTGATGCCGATCTTGGCGCCGATCCACCAGCCAATGGCTCCGCCAATCGTCGTGCCGATGAATGCGAGGGTGCCGCGCATCGTGTCACTCCGGAAGAGTGCGTCTCCGGAGTGACGAACGACGAGCGCCCAAGGCCACCTAAGCTCGTCAGATCTGTGAGTTCTGATCGCGGGCCCTGCGAATCCGGGAATGGGGAAGCGCTCGCAGCGAGCGCTTCCCTATTCCCCGCGATGAATGACTCCACAGGCGGTCTAACTTAGGCCTCCGTCGACTCGTACTGCTCCTTGAGCTTGGCAACGACGGCTGGGTCGGCGAGCGTCGTGGTGTCGCCCAATGCCCGGCCCTCGGCGATGTCTCGGAGGAGCCGCCGCATGATCTTGCCCGAGCGCGTCTTGGGCAGATCGGCGCTGAACAGAATGTCGTCGGGTTTGGCGAGCGCGCCGATCTTGTCCGCCACGTGGTCGCGCAGCTCGTCGCGCAGTTGCGGCGACGACTTGAATCCCTCGCGCAGCGTCACGAATGCGGCCAGCGCCTGGCCCTTGAGGTCGTGCTGACGGCCGACGACGGCCGATTCGGCCACGGCCGGGTGCGACACGAGCGCCGACTCGACTTCCATCGTGCCGATGCGGTGACCAGCCACGTTGAGCACGTCATCGACGCGGCCGAGGATCCAGAAGTAGCCGTCCTCGTCGCGCTTGGCGCCGTCGCCGGGGAAGTAGAGATCGGGCCGGCCGGGCCACTTGGAGAAGTAGGTCTGCACGTAGCGATCCGGGTCGCCCCAAATGGTGCGCAGCATGGACGGCCACGGCCGCGTGAGCGCCAACAAGCCGCCGCCTAACGGAATCGACTTGCCCTGCGCATCCAGCAGGTCGGCCGACACCCCGGGGAAGGGCACGGTAGCGCTGCCCGGCTTGGTGGCCGTGACGCCGGGCAATGGCGTGATCATGATCGCGCCCGTTTCGGTTTGCCACCATGTGTCGACGATGGGGCACCGCTCGTGCCCGATATTGACGTGATACCAGATCCAGGCTTCGGGGTTGATCGGTTCGCCCACCGAGCCTAACAGACGAAGCTGCGACAGATCATGCCTGGCCGGCAGGTGATCGCCCCACTTCATGAAGGCGCGGATGGCGGTGGGCGCGGTGTAGAAGATGGTGACGCCGTACTTCTCGCACAGCTCCCAGAAGCGGTCCTTCTCCGGCCAATCGGGAGCGCCCTCGTACATCAGGCACGTGGCGCCGCACGCGAGCGGTCCGTACACGATGTACGAGTGACCTGTCACCCAGCCCACGTCGGCGGTGCACCAGTACACATCGTCTTCCTTGAGATCGAACACCCACGTGGTGGTGGCCACGCAACCCGTGAGGTAGCCGCCTGTGGTGTGCACGATGCCCTTGGGTTTGCCGGTGGTGCCCGACGTGTAGAGAATGTAAAGCACATCTTCGGCGTCCATTTCTTCGGGCGCACAGTCCGCATCCACGTCGCCCATGAGCTCGTGCCACCAATGGTCACGCTTCGCGTGCATCGATGCGGCCGACTCGTCGCCTTGTCCGCCGGGTCGTCGTTGCACGACCACGACGTGCTCGATGCTCGGCGTTTCCTCGAGCGCTTTGTCCGAATTGCGCTTGAGCGGGACGATCTGTCCGCGGCGATATCCGCCGTCGGCGGTGATGAGCACTTTCGCCTGCGCGTCGTTGATCCGATCGCGCAGCGATTCCGCGGAGAATCCGCCGAACACCACGGAGTGTGGCGCGCCGATGCGCGCGCACGCGAGCATGGCGATGGCCGCTTCCGGAATCATCGGTAGATAAATCGCGACGCGATCGCCGCGCTTGACGCCCAACCCGCGCAGCACGTTGCCGAACTTGCAGACCTCGCGGTGCAGATCCCAGTACGTGTAGGTGCGCGTGTCGCCCGGTTCGCCTTCCCAGATGAGCGCCGCTTTGTTGCGACGAGGTCCGTTCAGATGCCGGTCCAGGCAATTGACCGACGCATTGAGCTTGCCGTCCACGAACCATTTGGCCCACGGCGGATTCCACTCGAGCACTTTCGTGAACGGTTTGGACCACTCGAGCTCGCGCGCCATCTCGGCCCAGAAAGCTTCGGGGTCGCGCGCCGCGCGGTCGTAGACATCGCGTGTGGGGACGTTGGCGGCGCGCGAGAACTCCGCCGCCGGCGTGAACTTGCGCGTTTCCTGGAGCAGCACGTCGATGTCGGTCATGGCACGAGCAGAGTTGAGGGTGAGTCCGAGGTACCTTACCGGCCGCCCGGGCGGGCGTCCAGAGCGAGACCATCCTTCATAACGCGTTCCGCGCGCGGGGGCTACGCGCTACTGTTGAGTCATGATTGGCACGACTCGACCGCGGCTTGGGCGAGGGCGGGCGGCCCTCGCCGCCACGGGCGCATCGTGACGACGCCCGCGATCCGAGCAGACGCGCGCCATGCGGTGGAGGTCGAAGCGCTGGTGCGGGCGTTCGGGCAGCGCCGTGCGGTGGACGGCGTATCGTTCACGCTCGACCACGGCGACTGTCTCGCGGTGTTCGGGCCTAACGGAGCGGGGAAGACGACGCTCCTCCGCGTGCTGGCCGGGCTGCTTCGGCCCACGTGCGGACGCGCATCGGTGGACGGCGTGCCCTTGCCCGGCGGTCCGGACGCGCGTCAGCGGATCGGGTTCATCTCCCACGCGAGCATGTTGTACGCGGCACTCACGGCGCGCGAGAACGTCGAGCTCGCGGCGCGGCTGTTCGGCGTGCCGGATCCTCGTGGCGCTGCGGCGCGCGCCCTGGACGCGATGCACATGGCGCCGCGCGCCGATGCGCCGGTGCGCTCGCTGAGCCGCGGGATGCAGCAGCGCGTGAGCATCGCACGCGCGATGGTCCACGCGCCGAGCGTGGTGCTGCTCGACGAGCCGTTCACGGGGCTCGATGCATCGGGCGCGGCGGCGCTCACGTCTGCGTTAGGCGCGCTGCGCGATTCCGGTGCGGCGCTCGTGCTCGTGACGCACAACCTCGAGGAAGGGCTGGCGCTCGCCACGCACGCGGCGATCATGACCGCCGGTACGTTCGCGCGACATGAATCCCGTGCCTCGCTGGACGCGCGCGCGTATGCCGACGCCTATCGCGCCCTGGTGTCGCTCGATGCCTGACACGCTCGGCGCCGCGCTGCTCATCGCGCGCAAAGATCTGGCGATCGAGTTCCGCACGCGCACCGCGTTTTTCTCGGCCGTGGTGTTCGCGCTGCTCGCGATCGTAATCTTCTTTTTCGCATGGGACCCGACGGCGGTGGCGGCGTCCGACCTCGCACCGGGCGTGCTCTGGGTGATCTTCACGTTTTCGGGGCTGCTCGGACTGCACCGCTCGTTTGGCGTCGAGCTCGCCGACCGCGCGTTGGACGGACTGCTTGGCGCCCCGATACCCCGGCATGCGATCTATCTGGGGAAGGCGCTTGCGAACCTCGTGTTCGTGCTCGCGATCGAGGTCATCGCGGTGCCGGCGGTGGCGTTGTTCTACGACATGCCGTTAGGCGGATGGTCAGGCGTGGCCGCGCTCGCCGCGCTCATGGTGCTGGCCGCGATCGGACTGGTGGCAGTGGGCACGTTGTTCGCAGCGATGTCGGTGAATACGCGGTTGGGCGAGCTCCTCCTGCCCATGCTGTCGCTGCCGTTCTTCGTGCCCATCGTCGTGCCGGCGGCGCAAACCACCGCGCGGCTGCTCGCGGGCCGGCCGGTGGTGGAATCGGTCGGGTGGCTCAAGATTCTCGTGGCCTTCGATTTGGTGTTCGTGGCGGCGTGTACCGTGGCGTTCCCCTACACCCTCGAGGATTGACCTTGGCCGCGGGGCAGCCGGACGTCATCTTT
Organism: Gemmatimonadaceae bacterium; assembly: GCA_035277485.1. Lineage (GTDB taxonomy): Bacteria > Gemmatimonadota > Gemmatimonadetes > Gemmatimonadales > Gemmatimonadaceae > JADGGM01. Next base: position 885 of record DATEKK010000245.1, on the reverse strand, counting down.
GCTCTCAGCCGCATGCCGACCCACACCTCCGTATGATCGAGACTGCCACCCGCGACACGATGAACAGCACGGCCGCGACGCCCGGCGAGCGCCCCGCGGCGCGGCCGACGTTCGACTGGCTGTTCGTCTTGGCGGTGCTCGCGGTGATCGCGACGTTCATCCGCGCGATCTTTTTCACGCCGATGGATGCACTGCAGGGGCCGGCGCAGAAGATCTACTACGTGCACCCGCCGTCGGCGTGGGTGGCGTTTCTCGCGTTCGGCGTCGTGGCGGTGGCGAGCATCATCTATCTGTGGATGAAGGACGCGCGGCTCGACCGCCTCGCGGAATGCTCGGCCGAAGTGGGCGTGGTGTTCACGACGATCACGCTCATCACGGGCTCGCTGTGGGGCAAGCCAATCTGGGGGACATGGTGGACCTGGGACGCGCGGCTCACGTCGACGCTGTTCCTGTGGTTCATCTACGTGGGGTACCTGATTCTCCGCGGCGCGGTCGAGGATCCGGGCATGCGCGCCCGCTATTCTGCTGTGTTAGGCATCTTGGGCTCGCTGCTCATTCCCTTCATCCACCTGAGCGTGTATCTGTTCCGCACGCTGCACCCCATGCCCATCATCGGGAAGCCGAGCCGGCCCTCGCTGCCCGACGACATGCTGGTGACGTTTCTGATGTCGTTCTGCGCGTTCACGCTGCTCTACGTGGCGCTGCTGCGCGCGCGGTACCGCCTGGCCACCGATCAAGCGGTGTTGGATGCGCAGGAGGGACGATGATCCCGAACAACGCGGGCTACTATCACGCGGCGTACATCATCGTCGCGGCGGTGCACGTGGCGTACGCGGCGAGCATCTGGCTCAGGCGGCGCGCGGTGCGCGCGCGCCTCGGTGACGC
>DATEKK010000244.1:0-7651 GCA_035277485.1 Gemmatimonadaceae bacterium | reverse complement strand
CTCGTGGAACGGACCGCCGCTCGCCGGGCACGCGCCGACCGCGATCACGATGCGCGGGTCGGACACCGCGGCGTACGTTCGCTCGAGCGCGCCGACCATGTTCCGGTTCACGACGCCGGTGATCACGATGCCGTCGGCATGACGCGGCGACGCGACGAACTGGATGCCTAACCGTGCGATGTCGAACACGACGTTGGACAACGCGGCGAGCTCGCCCTCGCAGCCCGCGCAGCTGCCGGCGACGACCGCGCGGAGGCGAAGGGACCGCCCGAACAGCCGCCGCATCCGCTCGTCGAGCGCCGGGCCGAAGTCGATCGCGCCGGTGGACGTGATGAGGTTGGCCCTCGACCGCGATGAGATCTCGATGTCGTGCGTGAAGGCGACCTCCGCACCGTTCACGTGCACGGCCTCTTCCGGCGAGAAGAGACACGCGCCGACATCGAGCACCGGAAGAGACTTCCCGCCGTTGGCGTGGAGCACCGGCCGTCCGCGAAACCGCCGCGGAAACGGCGGCGCTGTGCCGGGAAACGGCGAGGTCGACCGGCGCTGGCCCAGGAGTGCACGCAGGAGCGCGAACATGTCAGCGACAGGCCGTTGGACGCGCGGCGCGCGCCTGCCTAACGAAAGAGCTAGAGGTCGTGGCCGGCATAGGACAAGTTGAAGCTCTTGTTGGAGAGCGGGAAGTCCGAGATCTGGTTGCCGGGCATCGCGACCTCGATGGCGGGCCAGTTGTGAAACGACGGGTCGATCACCTTGTGCCGCCGGATGCGGCCCGCGGCATCGGTGAGCACCGCGTGCACCACCTCGCCCCGCCAGCCCTCCTCCAGCGCGACGACGAACTCGTTAGGCGCGAGATTGCCGCACGCGGACCGGATCTCGCCGCGCGGCAGCGCACTGGCCTGCTCGGCGATGAACGCGAGCGAACGCAGCGTTTCGAGCCGGCGCACGAGCGCGCGCGCGTACGCGTCGCCCGCCCACGCTGTCGCGACGGGAATCTGCGCGAAGCGGTACACGCCATACGGATGGTCGCGGCGCACGTCGCGCGATACGTCGCACGCGCGCGCCACGATGCCCACAAACCCGTGCGCAAGACACTGCTCTCGAGACACGGCGCCCACGCCCTCGAGCCGCGATTGCACCGACGCAGCGCCAAAGAACAGATCCGCGATTCCGCGAAACTCGCCGGCCAGACGTGCTACACGCTGCTCGACCTCGCGCGCGATTTCGTCATCCATATCGAACCCGACGCCGCCCGGACGAATCAATCCGCGGCCGTAGCGATTGCCGGAGATCGACATGAGCAGGTTGAGACAATCGCCGCGCATACGCCCGAAGTAGGCGGCGGCCGGCTGAAACGCGACGTCGCCGGAGAGCGCGCCCAGATCGCCGATGTGATTCGCGAGACGCTCGAGCTCGAGCGCGATGCCGCGGATGGCCTGCGCGCGCGGACTCTTGTGACTGCGGGCGAGCGCTTCGATCGCGCCGCAGTATGCGCTTGCGTGCGCAATGGTGCTGTCTCCGGCGATCGATTCCGCGACGTAGATGGCGCGCTCGCGCGGCAGGCACTCGAGGAGCCGCTCGACACCACGATGCTGATAGCCTAACACAACCTCGAGCGACAGGATCTCTTCGCCGTGCGCCTGGAATCGAAAGTGGCCGGGCTCGATGATGCCGGCGTGCACGGGACCGACCGCGACTTCGTGCACCTCGTCGCCGCCGATCGGCGTGAACGCGAAGGCGGGTAATGTCGTCGCGGCGTCACCCCAGCTCAACGGCGCGTGATCCGCGGCGTGGCGTCGGAGGGCCCGCAGTCGCGGATGGCCGATGGGGCGAGCGCCGCATTGCTCGGCAATCTCGCACTCGAATCGCGCGGCCTGGCGGCATTCGGCACTCAGCGCGGCGTAGTCCTGCCTAACGGAAGTGCCAAGCGCCGAGAGCTCGCCGCGCGCATCGTGGGCGAGGACGCACAGCATCCGCAGCTCGTCGCTCGTTTCCGGCGCGCCGAAGAGCATCACGATGCGCCATGCATCGGCGATCGCGTCCTCGATCCGCCGAGCAAAGCGGTCCACAGGGAGCATCGGCACGTCGGCGAGCGGAACGGCGCGCCGGTTGAGGACGCGAAGACCGGGTAGGGCCGTCATGGGCTGTGCCCGCCGAGCGTGGCCGCCGCGCGAGCCAGCGCCGACTGGAGCGAGGGCGGGAGGTAGAGGCCGAAGAGCAACACAGCGGCCGTCAACAACGTCGGCGCAATGATGAACGCCGGACCCTCGCGCTCGGGCGCAGTGTCGGGGCTCGTCGTCGACGGCGTTCCGTACACAATGCCGATGATCATGCGCGAGAGCCCAACGAAGATCACCGCGAGCATGAGGACCGTAACGGCGGCGACCCATGGGTGGTGCTGCTGGAGTGCGCCATCGATGATCGAAAACTCGCTCAAAAAAAGGCCGAACGGCGGCGAGCCGGTGATGGCGAATAACCCGGCGAGCACGAGCAGGGCCGATGCAGGACGCACCACTCGCATGCCGCGCATGTCGGCGGCCACGGCGGTCCCCGCGGCGAGGACGAGATTTCCCACGGCCAGAAACAGCGCCCCCTTGATCAGGCCGTTGTTGATCATGTGGAGCACCGAGCCGTAGACGCCGATTCCCCCGACACCGAGTCCAATCACGAGCAGGCCCATATGCTCGACGCTCGAGTACGCGAGCATGCGCTTGACATCCGATTGGCCGATGATGAACCCCGCCGCGATGACGAGCGACAGGAGGCCAGCCGCGATGAGCAGCGGCCTAACGAAGCGCTCGAGGCCGGCGGCCGTCGCGATCTGCGTGAACCGCGCCACGCCGAGAAATGCGCACGTCGTGAGCGTGCCGGCCAACAGCCCGCCCACGAGACTCGGCGCCTGACCGTAGGCGTCGGGCTTCCACGTATGGAGCGGCGCGAGCCCCATCTTCGTGCCGAAACCCGCGAGCGCGAAGACGTACGCCGCGCGCAGCCACCAACTATCGAGATGCGTTGCCCGTGAGGTGAGATCGGACAGCAACAAGGGCCTCGCGGCTGGGTCCGCCGCTTGGGCATTGGCAAGGAGAAACACCGCGAGCAGCGCGAACGCGATGCCGACCGACGACAAGACGAGGTACTTCCACACGGCCTCGAGCGATGGCCGATCGCGCCGCGAGTAGATGAGCGGTGCCAGCGAGAGCGTCGTGGCTTCGAGCCCAACCCAGAGCAGAGCCAGATGCTGGCTCAACGCGACGAGCGACGTCGCGCCGAGAAACGCCAGCAGGCACGGGATGAACCCGCGACCGCCGCGCGGCGTATGCACCCGCAGAAGCGCGGCGGCATACACCGCGACGCACAGGAAGACCGCGCTGCTGACGCTGAGTACAATGAGGCCGAGGTCATCGAGGCCGATCCAGCTCCCATCCGCGGGAACCGGTACATGCGTCCAGTTCCAGAGAACGACCGCCGAATGAAATATCGCGACGCCTAACAGCAGCGCGGCGTTCCAGCCACGCGCCCGAATGACGTACGCGAGTCCGGCGGCGACAATGGGCACAGCGATGAGAAGCAGATCGATCATCGTCGCGTCATGACTCCCGCAGTTCCGACAAGTTCGCGGAGGAAATGGAGTCGAACTCTCGATTGATGTGGAACACGACGATGCCCATGATGAACACGCCGACGAAGACGTCGAGCAGCACGCCGGCTTCGATGAGAAACGGCACGTGGCGTGCGAGCCGGATGCCGAACAGGTACACGCCGTTCTCCAGCATCAGATATCCGATGACCTGCGTGATCGCTTTGACCCTCGTGATGAGCACGATCATCCCGATGATCAGCGTGACCAGTGCGACCGGCACCACGAGCGCATCGCGGACGCTGGCCGGCATGGATGCCGCGACTGCGAACGCCGCGGCGAGCGCGGCCCCGCCGAGCAACATCGATGGGAGATAGCCGATGAGCGGCTCCACCTCGCGACGGATCGAGGCTTCGCGAATCGCCCAACGGAGAAACGCCGGGAGCGCGACCGCCTTGACGATGATCGTGCCCGCCGCAATGAGGATCGCGTTCCACCCGAGCTCGCCGCCTTCGAGAAGGGAGAGCACGCCGAGCAAGGCGCCCTGGAACGCAATCCAGCGAATGCACGCGCTCAGTCGCGACGTCCCGAGCACGGCGAAGTCCGTTAGGACGACAAGCAAGAGCAGCAGGTGGGCGGCGGACTGGGTCATGCACCGCTCCACAAGACGAGGACCAGGCTGAACAGCCCGAGCGATGACGCGCCGGCGAGATAGAGCGGGATCTTCGGCATGCGCATGCGCGCCACCGATGCTTCGACCACGCCGACGGCGATGCCGACGACAACGAGTCCCGCGGCCAGGATCGCGAGCGAGCCGCCGAGCGGGACGACACCCCGCGGGATGACGAGATCGACGATCAATGCAGCGACGAGCGAGAGCTTGATCGCCGACGCGTAGTGAATCAGCGCGAGGTCCGGCCCGCTGTGATCCAGGATCATCACTTCGTGGATCATCGTGAGCTCGAGGTGCGTCGCCGGATCGTCCACGGGCACGCGGGCGCACTCCGCCAGCATCAGGGCGAAGAGGCTAACGGCCGTCATTGCGATGGCGGGTGAGGCCGCGCGCCACGTCGCAGCGAGCGGCGCCCCGAGCATTCCGCTGAGCGAGAGCTGTTTGGTGAGCACCGCGAGCGTGCCGAACGCGAGGAACAGCCCGAGCTCGACGAAGGCCGCCACGGTCACCTCTCGGCTCGCGCCCATGCCTTCGAAGCTCGACCCCGTGTCCAACGCGGCGAGCACGAGCAGGAAGCGCCCCAAGCCGAGCGCATACGCAAAGGCCACGACATCGCCGGGAAAGCTGATCAGCGCGCTCCGGCCGTCTAACGGAACAACGGTTGCGGCGACGAGGACCGCGGCGAGGAGCGCAACCGGTGCAACGCGGAAGATCAGCGTCGTGGTGCCGCTCCATACGACGCCACGCCGCGTGCACTTCGCAAGGTCGACGTAGAGCTGCAGGATCGGCGCGCCGCGACGCCGCGTGAGGAAGGCTTTGGTCCGGCCGGCCACGCCTGACACCGCGGGCGCCACGATCAGGAGCACAGCCAGGGCGGCCGCCGCAGATCCCGATCCGGTCATTCGGCGCTCACCGCGCGATGATGAAGTACGTCAAGCCGCTCAACAGTGCCGCGGCGACGTACACGAGATAGACGTGCAACCGGCCCTGCTGCATGGGACGCAGCCGAAGCGCCGCCGCCTGGATCCGCCCCCACACACGAGTGAGCACGCCATCGAGGACGATGTCTCGCGGCTCGCTGTGAAAGACCGTCGCGCCGCGATGCTCGCGAACACCGCTGACGGCGCCGAACACCGTGACGAGCGGCGCCGCGAAGGACGATGCCGTGTATTGCATCCGCGGATTTGGCGCGTGGTAACCGCAGCCCCATGTGACGCCGGCGCGCATCGGCCGCCTGCGGCCGAGCGCGTATCTCGCGACACCGAGGACAACGATCGCGGAGGCCAGCGCGAGGGCAAACACCATCGGCCCGCGCAACGTGCCGATGGACTGTGACGCGCTGATGGAACCCCAAGCCGGATCACCGGCCAGGAACGCCCCGACGCGCGCGATGGAATTCGCCAGCAACGCGGGCACGAGCCCGATGCCGACGCAGCACAGGGCGAGTATGGCTTGCGGTACCAGATACGATGCTCCGACCTCCGTCGCGTGGACGGTGCGTTCGGATCGAGAAGTCCCGAGAAACACGACACCAGTGACCTTGGCAAAGCAGGCGAGTGCGAGGCCGCCGACGAGCGCGAGCAGGGGAGCCCCGAAGACGACCAGTCGCAAGAGGTCCGTTGTTCCCGCACCGTCGAACAATCCCAGGAACACCAGCCATTCGCTGACGAAGCCATTGAGCGGCGGCACGCCGATAATGGCGACGGCGCCGATCACAAACATGAGGAAGGTCCACGGCATCAGACGGGCGACGCCGCCGAGCTCCTCGATGTTGCGCGTGTGCGTGCGGCGGTGGACGGCGCCCGCGGCCATGAAGAGCAGCGACTTGAACAGCGCGTGGTTGAGTGTGTGGAGCACGGCTGCACCATACCCGAGTATGGCGAGCGTTGGGCGGTGGTACAATTGGCCTAACGCGCCGAGTCCAACGGCGATCATGATGATGCCGATGTTTTCGACGCTATGGTAGGCGAGCAGCCGCTTGACGTCATGTTGGGCGAGCGCCCACAAGACGCCGAGCAGCGCCGACGTGGCGCCGAGGCCGAACACCAACCACGCCCACCACGCCGGCGGCGTGCCTAACAGGGTGAGCAGGCGCAGGATCCCGTAGATGCCCGTCTTGATGACGATGCCCGACATGAGGGCCGAGACGTGCGACGGCGACGCTGAGTGTGCCGGCGGCAGCCAGAAGTGCAGGGGCACGTAGCCCGCTTTGAGGCCGAACCCGAGCAGTCCAAGGAGCAGGATCACACCCGCGTGCGGCAGGCGGGTGACGCTCGCGGCCGCAAGCGAGGCGAAGGACCAGTCGCGGGCCGCGCCCGACCAGAGCGCAAACATCACCACGAGGATCAACGTGGCGGTGTGCGTCGCGACCGCATAGATCCACCCGGCGCGCCGCACCTCGGCGCGCTCATGATGGGTCATGACGAGGAGGAACGAGCTGATCGCCATCACCTCCCAGGCCGCCAGGAACAGCACGATGTTTTGCGCCGCGACGACGACCACCAGGCTTGCCACGAGCACCGCGTAGAGCGCGTTGGATTCGGTGGTCCGTCGCGCATGCGTGTCGCTCCGCAGGTCGGCATCGCCGTATACACCGTTGGTCGCGCCCAGCACGGCGATCATGATGAGGAAGACGGCCGACAGCGGATCGATGCCGATCACCCAATCGCCGCCGGGCACGAACGACGTCCATGCGCGCTGCACGAGCGTGCCGGCAGCGAGCGCGTCGATAGCGGCGACGGCCGTTAGGCCGCTGCCGGCGACGAGCAGCGCGAGATACGCAATGCGTTGGCTGGGGGCACGGGCCAGGAAAGGCGGGATGATGGCGGAGGCGACAATCAGCGCAATGCCAACGAGCAGGAGCGTCACGACCGGTTCCGCACTCGGTGATCGCCGGTGACCTGTGTGTTCTCGACCACCGCGATGCGCTCGAGGAGGTCCGCGGCGGGCGCGTGCTGTCGGAGCAGCGATCGGAACGAAGCGTCACGCAGCGTAAACGCCAGTTGCGCGAGGATGGCCAGATGTCCGGGCACGGTTGCGCTCACGACGAGGAAGAGCGCATCGACCGGCAGACCATCTATCGCGCCGAAATCAATGGGTTGTCGCAAGAACCCGAGGGTCACGAACGGCTCCTCGACTCGCAAGACGATTGGATTGCGGACGTGCGGAATCGCGATGCCGTCGCCGATGCCGGTCGATCCCATCGCTTCCCGCGCCTCGAGTACGGAGAGCAGAAAGGCGCGATCGTAGTCCGGCGGCAGCGGTAACCGCTGCACGAATTCGCGGAGCACCTCGCTTTTGCTCCCACCTGGAATGTCGTGGAAGATGCCGCCGGCGCGGAGCAGTGCGCTGAGCGGCGGCGCCGGCTCGGCGGGACCGTGTGCGTCGTCGAGCAAGCGCCG
>DATEKK010000243.1:0-1335 GCA_035277485.1 Gemmatimonadaceae bacterium | reverse complement strand
CGCGCGTGTCGCGCGCGGCGGTCGTGGTCGCCAGTCCCGGTGTCCCGCCGGACGCCGCGCCGCTCGCGCGTGCGCGAGCGGCCGGCGTGCCGGTGGTGAGCGAGATCGAGGTCGGGCTCCGGTATCTCGCGCCGGGCACCCGCTACATCGCCATTACCGGCACCAACGGCAAGACGACCACCACGGCGATGGTCGGCCACCTGCTGCGCGCGTTAGGCCTGGCGGCGGTTGACGCGGGCAACATCGGCACGCCGCTCACCGAAATCGCGCTGGCGGCCACGCCGCCGGCGTGGGTGTCGCTCGAAATGTCGTCGTTCCAGCTCCACGACACGCCGAGCATCGCGCCGGCGGTGGGGGTGGTCACGAACCTGAGTCCGGACCATCTCGATCGGTATGCGTCGGTGGGGGATTACTACGCGGACAAAGCGCTGCTCTTCGCCAACGCGAGCGCGTCATCCAAGTGGGTGTTGAACGGCGATGACGGAGAAGTCGCGCGGGTGGTGCGCTCGCTGCGCGGCACGGAGCGGGCGGGTACGACGTTGCCGACGTCACAGTGGCCGCTCGCCGGCGTGGCCGAGTTCAGCCTTGCACGAAAGGCGGAGGCGTACTACGACCGGTCCGCCGACACGTTGGTCGTGTTAGGCGCGGCGCTCGTCGCGCGGCGCGACCTGGCGCTGTTCGGCGACCACAACGTCGCCAACGCGCTCGCGGCGTCGCTCGCCGTGATGGTCGCCGATCCGGCGCACGCGACGCCCGCGTCGCGTGCCCGGATCGCCGCCGGTCTCCAGTCGTTCAAGGCATTGCAACATCGGTTGGAGAGCGTGGGCGAGGTGAACGGGGTGCTCTGGATCAACGACTCCAAGGCGACCAACGTGAGCTCGACCCTGGTCGCCATCCAGGGCATGACGCGCCCCACGGTGCTTCTGTTAGGCGGACGGCACAAGGGCGAGCCGTACACCGCGCTCGCCGAGCCGCTCAGGCGCATCGCCCGCGCGGTGATCGCGTACGGCGAGGCGGGGCCCATCGTCGCACACGATCTCGCCGGCGTGGTGCCGCTCGTCCACATGGGCTCGGATTTCGAGAGCGTGATCGCCAAGGCCCGGTCGCTCGCGCAACCGGGCGACGTGGTGTTACTCTCACCGGCCTGCTCGAGCTACGACATGTTCAACAACTACGCGGAACGCGGAGCGACGTTCCGGAGGTTGGCGATGGAGACGAAGGGGACGACCGCGTGAGCGTGCGGACCTCCTCCGGCTCGAACGCGGCCGTGTCCGGCAGCCAACGCGCGCCGCGCGGCGTGGCGGTGCCGGGCGGGCGCCGGCGCTGGCGCATGGG
>DATEKK010000242.1:0-19898 GCA_035277485.1 Gemmatimonadaceae bacterium | reverse complement strand
AACGTGCAGAGGAGGTCGCCCGCGAGCACGGCCATCGCGAGTCCGGCCACGCCGAACGACCCGCCCACCACGACCGCGACCCAGGCATTGTGCTCGCCCAGGTGGCCGTGCGTGATGAACCACAGGATGCCGAAGCCTAACACAGCGAACAGGACGCCCATGGCGCGCAGGCCCCAGGGTCCCTGGTGCAGCACCAGCCGGTTGTCATCGTGGACGGTGATCTGCATGGCGCGCTCGGGAGGGGTTCCCCGTTTCGACGCCCGACGAGAGGGCGGCGCAACGAAGGGTTAGTGACAAGAGGGAAGCGCTCGCTAACGCTCGCTTGGGGAAGCGCTACGCTTGGGGAAGTGGGGAAGCGGCGGGCTACGCCGCCTTAGGTGAGGAAGAACATCGATGTCCGCGCAGCAATAGTTGCCGTCCTGTCGACCGGTGGCTCGGGACCCTCCATCCACGGACTGCTGATGTCCTCCTCTCCCCAAGGCGCGCGTAGCCCGCCGCTTCCCCACTTCCCCGAGCGAGCGCCAGCGAGGGCTTCCCCATTCCCTCGCACGGTGCTAGGCGTCGCGCAACGCGATCATCGGATCGACGCGAGTGGCGCGTCGTGCCGGGACCAGACACGCGAGCGCGGCGATGCCGCAGAAGAGCGCGGCCACGCCGACGAACGTGATCGGGTCGGTCGCATTCACCTCGAACAGGAACCGCGACAAGAGCCGAGTGAGTACAAGCGCCGCGGCCGCGCCGATCACGAGGCCCACGATCACGAGGCGCAGCCCCTGCCGCACCACCATACCGCGCACGCCGCCCGGTTGGGCGCCTAACGCAACGCGAATGCCGATCTCCCGCGTGCGGCGGCTCACTGTGAACGCGATGACGCCCGCGAGGCCGGCCGCCGTGATCACGAGGGCGACCATCGCGAACGCGCCGACGAGCAGCATCGTGATGCGCGGTGTGGCAACCGCATCGCCGCGGAGCTTTGCCAGGGTCTCAACCTCGGTGAGCGGCTGCGCCGGATCGAGGTCATGGACGATGGCCCGGAGGTCGCGCGCCGCGAACGCCGGATCCCCGCGAGTGCGCACGAGCACGCGCATGTCGCTCGTCGTACTCAACGTGAACGGCGCGTACACCGCCGGCGTCTCGGGTTGCGCGGGCCCGTACTGCGACACGTCGCCCACGATGCCCACGACGGTCGCCCAGCTCTTGCCGTCGTCGAACGTTAGGCGGGCACCGATCGGGTTGGCCGCGCCCCAGTAGCGCCGCGCGGCGGTCTGGTTGATGACCACCGGCTCGTTCGCCGTGTCGCGATCCGCTGCCGTGAACGTCCGGCCGCTGATGAGGGCAATTCCGAGGACATGGAAATAATCAGTCGAGCCGATGCGCACATCCATCGTCGGCGCTGTTTGGCCGGCGCCGAGTGGCTGGCCATCGATGCGGAACGGTGCGTTGTTCGGCTGTCCTTCGTTCATGGGCGATGCGTTCGACACCGCGGCGGCGGTCACGCCGGGCCGTGCGCTCATGCGCTCGAGCAGCGCCTCCTCGAAGTTCCGGATCTTTGGTCCGTTCGTGTACTTCGTCCAGTCGAGGTCTAAGCGCGCCGTGAGCACGTTGGCCGGATCGAATCCGGGGTCGACGCGCTCGAGGTTCACGAAACTCCGCAGCATCAGTCCCGCGCCCACGAGCAGCATGAACGCGATGGACACCTGCGCGGAGATGAGCGCCCCGCGCAGCCGGATGCGTGTGCCGCCCAGCGTGGAGGCGTTTCCATCTTCTTTGAGTCCGCTCGCCAGGTCGCGGCGGGAGGTGAGTGCCGGCACCAGGCCCAGGCAGATCCCGGTGAGTGCCGACACCGCAAACGCAAACGCGAGCACGCGGGCATCCATGCCGATCTCGGCTGCCCGCGGCGTGAAGAGCGCGGTGAAGGACTTGAGCACGCCCAACAAGCCGTAGGCAACGGCCAAGCCTAACGCACCGCCGGCCACGGCGAGCATCGTGCTCTCGGTCACGAGCTGGCGCGCGATGCGGCGGCGGCCCGCGCCCAGCACGGCGCGCAAGGCCATCTCGCGCTCGCGGCGGAGCTCGCGCGCCAGCGTCAGGTTGGCGACGTTGGCGCACGCAATCAGGAGCACGAACGCCGCCGTCGCGAGCAGCACGAGCAACGTGGGGCGTGCGCCGCGCGTGATCTCATCGCGATACATCGCGGCCGAGATGCCGATGCGATCGTTCGCGCGATACGCGTCGGGATACTCGCGGTGGAGGCGCGCCGCCACGCCGGACACGTCGACGCTCGCCTGCGTCAGCGTGACGCCGGGCTTGAGCCTGCCTAACAGAGTGACCATGCGAGCCGTGCGCGATTCGAGGACGTGCGCCGACACGCGGAACGGGCACGACGACACCGGCATGTAGATGTCGTTGTGGTCGGGGTCCTGCGGCAGGAACGGCAGCACGCCGATCACGGTGTGTACGCGGTCGTTCATGGTGAACGTCCGGCCGACGATGGTCGGGTCGCCGCCCAGCGCGCGCTTCCAGAATTCGTAGCTGAGCACGATGACGGGCGCCGCGCCGGGCTGGTCCTCGCCCTCGCGGAAGGTGCGGCCGAGCAGGGCCTTGACGCCTAACACATTGAAGAACCCGGCGGACACCACGCCCGTCTGCACGCGCAGCGGCTCATCGCGCCCGAGCAGCGTGAACGCCATGGTGTGATATTCGGCCAGCGCATCGAAGCTGCGCGCCTGTGATTCGTAGTCCATCACTTCCATGGGCGAGAAGCCGATGTCCGGAATGGCGCCGGCGTTGGCCGGCTGCGACACGTGCACCAGGCGATCGCCGTAGGCGTACGGCAAGGGTCGCAGCAGCACACCGTCGATGACGGAGAAGATCGCGGTGGTGGCGCCGATGCCTAACGCAAGGGTGAGCAGCGACGCGATCGTGAAGGCCGGCGCGCGGCGCAGCGTGCGCGCGGTGAAGCGGACATCCTGCCAGAGCGTGTGCATGAATTCCGTCCTCGCGCGTTGACGTGTGCGGTGTCCCTGTTCCGAGACGCAGTCGGCGCGCACCGCCGACAGGTCGCCGAAGACGGCGATCGCTTCGCGGCGCGCGTCGGCCGGATTGCGGCCTAACGCAATGAGCTCGCGGGTGCGCATCTCGATGTGAAACGCCAGCTCGCGGTCGACGTCCCGCGTGATGCCGCGGCGGCCGGCGGAAAGGTGAAAGGCGCGCTTCATCGTCCGACCGATGGATCAGGCGGGCGACGCATTGAGCGCCGCCGATACGGCGAGCGTGTAGCGCGTCCAGCGCAGCACCTCCGCTTGCAGGTGCTTCCGGCCCGCGCTCGTGAGCTTGTAGTACTTGGCTTCGCGCCCGGTCTCGGAAATGCCCCACTCCTCCTCGAGCAAGCCTTTGCGCTCGAGCCGGTGGAGCGCCGGGTACAGCGCGCCTTCCTGCACCGTGAGCGCCTCGCGCGTCGTGTCGCGAATCCATTTCCCCACGCCATATCCGTGCATGGGTCCCCACGTGAGCGCCTTGAGGATGAGCACATCCAAGGTGCCGGTATAGAGATCGCTGCCCGCCATGTTCGGAGTCCCCGGTATGCCCAGTTGGTCGTACTACGAGGCTTCCATGATCCGGGTTACAGAATGGCGCGTTATACCTAAGTCAACAAGGGGTCTGACGGGAATCGAACAATTGGGGCGGGTGGCGCCGACCGACGATGTGCCGATCGACCCTTCCCTCTGCCCCTGACACACAAACACCCGCGATCTACTGATACATTTCCTCCGGCTCCGCCCTGGCGAGCTCGACCAGAAAGCCGGCGATCTGGCCGCATACCGCGTCGAAAAACCGGCGGCCCTTGTCCGCGGTGGCGCGGGCCGGATTCCCCACACCCGTGTCGTCCGTGACTTTGGTCCAGCGCCGAGGTGCCCACGCCCAACCCTCGCGCAGACCGCGCAGCCCGAAGCGGCGCGCGGCACCCGCGCCGGCCTCGGCCAACGGACGCACGAGATCGGGGACCAGCCCCATCATCATGCTCGTCTCGAGCTCGCCGGCGTGATCGCCCGGCTCGTCGAAGTACCGTTTGGGATCGACGCTCGCGTACCAGTTGAGCGTGCAGAGAAACAGCGCCGTCGCCGGCTGGAGCTCCCTGATCATCGCGCGAAAATCGTTGCCGCCATGTCCGTTGAGCACCACTAGCTTTCGGACACCATGCGGCGCGAGGCTGCGCACCACGTCACCCAACACGAGCGCCTGTGTGCTCGGATTCATGTTCACGCAATAGGCGACGTCTAACTGGCCGGTGTTCACGCCGAATGGAATGGCGGGCAGGACGACGACGCGTGCGCCCGCGTCCCAGGCCAACCGCGCCGACTCGGCCGCCACGGCTTCGGATTCGATGACGTCGGTCGCGTACGGCAGGTGCGTGTTGTGGGCTTCGGTGGCGCCCCATGGCAGCACCGCAACCTCGTAGCCCGCGTCGCGCACCGTGGGCCACGTGGACTCGCCAAGAATGTATGGTCGGCCGGTCACTGATCGTCGTGATGCAGTAAATGGGAGCGAGAAGATGTCGCGCGGCGCGCTAGCCCGCCACGGCGCGGCGCGCATCTTGACTCCAGGATGATACTTGCGCACGCTTTTGGGCGACTCTCGCGTCTCAAGTGCGGGGCGCGAGCCCAGGATGCGATGCCGCAGCGGAGGGTAGTTGGCAATGGATGAGATGGCGCTTGCCCAGCGTACGCCTACGGCCCCGCCGGACGGCGGCAAATACGTCTATTGCATTGTGCGCACCGAGGCGCCGTGCGAATTCGGAGCGATCGGCATGGGTGGGGAAGGGCGGCGCGTCTACACGGTCCACCATAAGGATCTCGCCGCCGTCGTCAGCGACACGCCCATCGTGATCTATGACCCCACGCGCGAAAACGTGCTCGCACACGAGTTCGTGAACGAGACGGTGATGCGCGAGCACACGGTGATCCCCATGTCCTTCGGCACCGTGTTCCGCTCCGAAGAGGACGTGACGGAGCTCCTGCGCTCGACCTATCAAGCCTTCAGCGACGTGCTCGACAAGATGCGCGACAAGATCGAGTTCGGTCTCAAGGTGTTGTGGGACCGCGAGCAGGTGATCGCGACGCTCGAGCGGACCAACGAGGAAATCGGCCGCCTCAAGGAAGAGATCGAGAACAACGCGCAGAGCTCCACGTATTTCGCGCGCGTCCAGTTAGGCCGTCTGGTGGAATCGGCGCTCGAGGAAGCCGGCAACGCGTTCGTGGCCGATGTGCACGAATCGCTGCGGCCGGTGGCCGTGGCCAGCCGCAGCAGCAAGCCAATCGGCGACCGCATGATCATGAACGCCGCGTTCCTCGTCGAGCGCTCGGCGAGTGAGCGCTTCGACGAGAAGGTGCGCGAGCTGAGCCACCGGCACGAGGGTCTGTTGACGTTCAAGTACACGGGCCCGTGGCCGCCGTACAACTTCGTCAACATCAAGCTCAAACTCGAGCGCGCGGACTAACGGACGATGGGCCTGCTGTCGAAGCTCCTCACGTTTCCCGTTTCCGGACCCGTCGCCGGCATCCGCTGGTCGCTCGAGATGGTGGAGCGCACGGCGCGCGAAGAGCTGACCGATGACACCGCGATCAAGCAGGAATTGATGGAGCTGCAGCTCGCGCTCGAGAGCGGCGAGATCGATGATGCCGAATACCTGTCGCGCGAAGCGAAGCTGATGGCGCGGCTGCGCGACGTCCGCCACTGGCGCGAGCAGTTCGGCATGGGCGTCGCGGGTGGTCCGGTTCGCGTGCAGCGCGACGAGGACGAGCGCTGAGCGCGTCGGTCCTGTATGCGTATGGGGCGGTGCGTCCCACCGCGCCGGTCGCGCGCGCACCCCACGGGCTCGACGACTCGGCGGTGACGCTCGAGCAGATCGCGGGCCAAAACGTGGCCGCGCTCGTGTCGCGCGTCGACGCAACCGTCTACACGACGGGCGTGATGGAAACGCGCGCCGGCGATGTGGACTGGGTGGGCCCGCGTGCGGTAGCCCACGACGCCGTGCTCAGTTGGGCGAGCGAATCCGGCGGCGTCGTGCCGTTTCCCATGTTCACGCTGTTCGCATCGGTGGAGTCGCTCCACGCGATGCTGCGCGAGCGCGACGCCATCCTCAGCGATCTGCTCGATCGCGTCGCGCCGTGCCAGGAATGGACCGTCCGGCTCTTCCGCCTCGACGACCGCGCCACCTCAGCGCTCGGCCTCACGAGCCCCAGGATCGCCGAGCTCGCCGAGCGGGCGCAGGCCGCGGCGCCGGGACAGCGCTATCTGCTGGAGCGCAAAGCCGAGGAAGTGCGGGGCGCCGAGTTGCGGCGCATGAGCGCCGAGTCGGCGCGCGAGGCGTTCGACGCGCTGTCCGCGTTAGGCGAGCGCGCCGTGCGCGACGCGTTGCCCGCCGCCCCAACGGGAGCGCGGCCCGCCGGTGTGGCGGTGCTCGATGCATCCTTCCTCGTGCGCCGCGACCGGGTCGAGCCGTTTCGGTCCGCGGCGGGCGACCTCGCCGCCCGCCTCGAGCCGCGCGGACTGCGCGTCGAGCTGAGCGGGCCGTGGCCGCCCTACCACTTCGTGCGCGACGACGCGTGACGGACGACGAGCTCGAGCTCACCGGCGATGACCGCCTCGTGTTGGGCGACCTTCTCAACCACGTGCTCGACAAGGGCATCGTGATCAGCGGCGACGTCACCATCTCCGTCGCCGATATCGACCTCATCCGCGTTGGGTTAGGCATCTACATCACGGCCATTCAGTCCCAGCTCGATCACGCCGCCGCGCGCGAACGCGCGACGCCCGATGCCGACCTACCTGTATTGCATCATCCCCGCGGGGTATGACACACCGGCCGCATCCCGGCTCGGCCTGGATGCCGCGCCGGTGCGAGAGGTCTGCGCGAACGGCCTCGCGGCCTGGGTGAGCCACGTCCCCGACATGGTCGTTGTGCCGAGCGTGTCGCGTGCGCGCGCGCACGACGACGTGGTGCGAGATGCCATGGCGCGCGCCACACCGGTGCCCGCCCGCTTTGGCCAGGTGCTCGCCGACGACTCGGACGTTGCCGCGCTATTGAGCGAGCGACGCGAGTCGCTCCTCGAATCGCTCGAGCGCGTGCGCGGCTGCGTGGAGATGACCGTTCGGGTGCTTCTCGCCGGACACGGAGCTGCTCCGGGACCTGCGCCGCGCGAATCAGGGAGCGCGTACATGCGGTGGGTTCGCGAGCGGCAGCACGTGCGAGAGGCCGTTTCGGCTCAGGCCGAATTCTTGCGGAGGGGCCTCGCCCGGGCGGTGGAGGAAGCGGGCGTCGTTCGCGAAATCCGATGGGCGACAGTGGCACCGGGAGCGCGCTCGCTCGAGGCTGCGCACCTGGTTCCGCGCATGCTGATCGACCGGCACCGCGAGGTCGTGCGAACGGCGGTGGAGCGGGATCATCGCATGAAGGTGATGCTGTCGGGACCCTGGGCACCGTACACGTTTTGCGCCGCCGGACATGAATAACCCAAGCGATGGACTGAACGGCGCCGTGTCGCCGCCGCGTGCCGATGTGAGTGAGGGGAGCGTCAATGCCTTCGAGGCCGAGCTGCGCGCGGTCGCGCGGGCGTTGCCCGATCAGATCGGGATAAATCCCGAGGACGCCGAGAGTGGACTCGCCCGACTCGTCTTGACACTGGTTGAACTGTTGCGGAATGTGTTGGAGCACCAAGCCATACGACGGATGGACGGCGGCTCGCTGTCCGACGAGCAGATCGAGCGTCTGGGCCTTTCGCTCATGCGGTTGAACGAGCGGATGACCGAGCTCAAGGCTGCGTTTCACGTGACCGACGATGACCTGAACATCGACCTCGGCCCGTTAGGCCGGCTGCGATGAGACGGGCGGCGGCGCGCGCGAGCGCGGCATGTGCCTAACGGAGACCGACACGGGAGCAGAGGGGAGTGCCCGAGCACATCGCACCGACGAAGAGTCACGGCCTGGTCGAGGTCCTCGACCGCGTGCTCGACAAAGGCCTCGTGATCGCCGGCGACATCAAGATCAACCTCGCCAACGTGGAGCTGCTCACCATCCAGGTGCGCCTCCTCGTCTGTTCCATCGACAAGGCCGAGCAGATCGGCTTGAACTGGTGGCGATACGATCCGCGCCTAACGGGAGTCGTCGCGCCGCCGTATGCGACCGCCGGCGATGGCATCGAGAACCGGCTGGCGCGCATCGAGCGCCGGCTCGACGCGCTGGCTGCGCCGGGGCAGTCCGCGAACCCGCACCCGCCGCGTACGGGCGCCGAACCTTCTTCCTCCGCGGAGTGAGCTAGCCATGGCTGTCGAGCGTTCGCCGGGTGGCAGTTCCCTCATCGACGTCCTCGATCGCGTACTCGACAAAGGCATCGTCATCGATGCCTGGGTCCGCGTGTCGCTCGTCGGCATCGACCTCGTCACCGTCGAGGCGCGCGTCGTCGTCGCCTCGATCGATACGTACCTCAAATACTCGGAAGCGGTCGGACTCACCGCCTCCGGCTCGCGCCCGCGCGAGCTGGCCGGGTCGCTCGTCGAAACCGAGCTCGAACGCGTGCAACGCGAGAACCACGAGCTCCGCCTGCGCCTCGAACAGCTGAACGCGCCGGACCGCATCGTGTGAGGTCATGACCCTTCCTGCGTCGGAGGGTCCACGCATGGACCCTCCCGACTATCTGCCGACGCTGGTAGAAGCGCCAGACTTTCCCGCCGCTGCACTCTTCGCGCTGACGGAGCTCGCGCGCTTGGCCGGAAGTGACCGCGGCATGCTGCTGTTCATCGACCACGCCACCGAAACCCTGGTCGCCGAGTGCGAGCTGGGTGCCGTACCCGGTGGCGAGGTCGCGCCGCTGCCGTTAGGCGACCTGTCCAATCCGTGGGTGGCGGCCGCGCTGGCCATGCGGCCCGCGCGATCCAGGCGCGACGAAACGACGGCGCGCCTGCCGCTCGCCGACTGGATCGCCCTGCCGCTCCCGCAGACGTACGTCCGCGGCGCACCCGTCCCGCTCCAGCCGCGACATGCCACCGAGATGCTGCGAAGCAACGGCGCCGAGCTCATTCCGCACGTCGCACGGCCGGGCCAATCGCCGTCGGGCGTCGTCGTGCTCGACGCCTCGAACCTGCCCGAGGACGCGGTAGCCCGGCTCGTACGCCTGGCGTCGCTGAGCGGACCGGTGCTGAGCCGCCTCGCGGCGATCGGCGCCTCTCGGCGCGAGAACGACCATCTGCGCCAGGTGTCGAGCCGCCTCACGCTCATGCTCAACGCGCTGCCGGATCCGGTCGTGATCACCGATGCGGCCAACAACATCCTGGTACAGAACCAGCGCGCCGAGCATCTGCTCGCGTCGCGCGAGTCGGACTCGCCGGGCCGCCGCCGCGCGCTCGAGCTCAACAACCTGCTCTTCACGTCCGGTCTGGCGCGCGCCGTGATGACGGCCGGCGTGCGGACGGCGCCGCGCGAGCTCACGCTCGTCGACCCGCTCGAGGGGATCGAGCTGTTGTTCGAGCTCCTGTCCCATCCGTTAGGCGAAAGCGGAGAGGGCGAGGGCGCCGTGCTGTCGGTGCTGCGCGACGTCACCGATCTGCGCGGCGCCGCCGAAGAGCTCGAGCACCAGGTGAAGCGCGGACGCCAGGCCGAAGTGCAGGCCACCAAGGAACGCGACCGCCTCAACCTGATCCTGGCCAACGTCGCCGATCCGATTCTCGTCACCGACGACCGCGCCAAGATCCTGCTCATGAACGAGAAAGCCGAGCAGCTGTTCGACGTCGGCGGCACGACCGACACCTACGACTACCGCGTCAAGCAGGCTGCGTTAGGCAACGACACCAAGTTCTCCGCCTTCGTCGGCGAGTTCGCGCTCTCGCCCGAACGCGACCGCCACGAACGCATGACGCTCGTGCGCCCGGAAGACGGCGCGCTTCTGCCCGTCGAAGTCGTGTCCGGCAAGATCAACAACGACCGCGGTGAGGCGGTCGCCATCGTCTCCGTGCTGCACGACCTCACGAAACAGGTCGAGAACGAGCGCCTCTACCGCGAGGTCAAAGCGGCCTCCGACGAGCTGGAAGCGCGCGTGCGCGCCGCCACGAGCGATCTCGCGGCGCAGAACGAGCGCCTCAAGTGGCAGTCGCAGGAGCTCGAGAAGGCGAACAAGCTCAAGTCCGACTTTCTCGCGAGCATGTCGCACGAGCTCCGCACGCCGATCAATGCGATCATGGGCCACGCATCGCTCATGATCGATCAGATTCACGGGACGCTCAACGAGCGCCAGCGCGATGCCTTACGACGCATCCGCGCCGCCGCCCAGGACCTGCTCACGCTCATCAACGACCTGCTCGATCTCGCGCGCATCGAGGCCGGCAAGATGCCGGTCACGTACGAGTTCGTAGATCCGCGCATCGTGATCGCGGAGATCCACCAGCAGGTCGAGCCCATGGTCCAGAAGCGCGGACTCACATTCTCGTCCAGCGTGTCCGAGCAGTGCCGCGAGATCGAAACGGACCGGCAAAAGTTCAAGCAAATCCTGCTCAACCTGATCTCGAACGCGATCAAATTCACGCCGCGCGGCGGCATCACTGTCACGGTGGGCATCGAGCGCGGCGACGAGCTGCGCGTGGACGTGACCGACACCGGCATCGGCATCAAGGGCAGCGACCTGGAGATGATCTGGGAAGACTTCCGCCAGGTGGACCAGTCGATGACCCGGGAGGTGGGCGGGACGGGCCTCGGACTGAGCATCGTCCGCAAGCTGCTCGATCGGTTAGGCGGCCGCGCTTCGGTGGTCAGCACCTACGGCGCGGGCACCACCTTCACGCTCGTCTTCCCGCTCACCCGTGAGCGTCGCAGCGACGACGCGGCCGAGCCCGCCATCGCTGCCGCGGGGCTGATCGATCGTTCGAAGCCGACTGGTTCTTTGACACCGCGGCTGCCGGCGCCAGACTCGTAAGACCTGCCCAAGGACGCTCCCCAGAGAGAGAAAGCCCGCTTGGGCGCGGTGTCATGAAACGTGTCGCCGCGCTCCGCGTCTACTGCTCATGGAATCGCGCCGTTTGTCGGGAAGCGTACCGGCCCGGCGGGCACCTGCGTGGTGGCAAGACTGGGGGAACGCGCTCCCGGTGTTGGCCGTCGCGTACTGCCTGTCGTACGTCATCTGGAAAGCCTCAGGCCCCAGAGACGACCTGGTTACCCACGTCATCGCCCGGCTCGTTTTTCTTCCCCTCAACGCCGGCACCGCACTGCTGGCGTGGCGTGCCGCCAGTCGGCACGCACACGACCCGCGCACACAGCGCGCGCTCCGGCTCATCACACTCGCGTTCGTCTTTGTCCTCGCGGGGAACATCGTCTCGTTTTACGTCGGGATGATCATGGGCGGCGATCCGGGGGTGAGCTGGATCAACGTCTTCTATTTCCCCGTCTATCCGCTGCTGCTCACCGGCTTGCTCTCCTTCCCGCTCACCCGGCGTAGCGAGCACGAAAACCGGAAATTCCTCCTGGACGCGGCGGCGGTGCTCATGGGCGGCGGGACCGCGATCTGGTTTTTCGTCCTCCGCCCCACGACGCAAGCCAATGCTCTGGGACCGCTCGCCAGCGCGATTGCCCTCGCCTATCCGTTAGGCGACATCCTGCTCCTCACTGGCCTGACGGCGTTCCTCATGCGGCGGCCGCCGGAAAGCCGGGGCGGGGCGCGTGCATGGTTCGTGTTCGGCATTGCGATATACGCCGTCTCCGACCTGGCCAACGACCTCGAGTTCAACAACGTCGGGTGGTTCGGGCTGACGTCCAGCGACGTGGTCTATCTCGGCGCGTACTGCGTCCTCATGGCGTCGCTGGCGCACTTCACGTGGCCGGCCGCCGAGGTGCAGGCCGAAGAGAAGCTGCCCGCGGTTCAGCCATTCAGTCCGCTGCCGTACGTCGCCGGCGCCTTCCTGTTCGGCCTCGTCCTCGTGGTCGGGATCCGCTCGTGGCCGACGCCGCTCAGCGTGCTCTCCATCGGCGCGATGTGCACGACGGCGTTTCTGGTTGTGAGGCAGCTCGCCGCGGTGCACGAGAACGCGCGCCTCGTGGGCGAGCGCGCCGCGCGTGAGAACGAGGCCCGATTCCGCGCGCTGGTGCAGCACTCCACCGACGTCATTGCAATCGTCGACGTCGACGGTGTAATCCGATTCCTGAGCCCGTCCGTGACGCGAATCTTCGGCTACCTGCCCGAAGACCTGCTCGGCCGGAAGATGACTGAGTTCCTCCACCACGAGAGCGCGCGCGACGCGGTGAGCCTGCTGGTGTCCGCAGCAGCAACCCCGGGCGCGACCGCACCCGCCGAGTGGAAGATGCGGCACCGCGACGGGCGACTCCTGAGTGTCGAGACGGTGGGCACGAACCTGCTCTCGGAGCCGACGGTGGGCGGCATCGTGCTCAACACGCGCGACATCAGCGAGCGCAAGGCGCTGGAGAAGCAGCTCACGCATCAAGCCTTCCACGACCCGCTCACCGGACTGGCCAACCGGGTGCTTTTCCTGGACCGCGTGAGCCACGCGCTGTCGCTCGTGCGGCGGCACGACCAGATGCTCGCGGTGCTGTTCGTCGACCTCGACGGGTTCAAGACCATCAACGACAGCTTGGGCCACGCGGCGGGCGACCGCTTGCTGGCGGTGGTGGCGCAGCGTCTCTCGACCTGCGTGCGCACGTCGGACACCGTTGCTCGGTTAGGCGGCGACGAGTTCGCGCTGCTCATCGAGGATGCGACGGACGACCACGCGGCCTCGGAAGTGGCGGATCGGATCGCGGCGAGCGTGCGTCACCCGATCCTGCTCGAGGGCAAGGAAGTGTTCATGACCGCGAGCATCGGGATCGCGACGGCAAAGGACGAGGGCAGCGCGTCCGATCTCTTGCGCAACGCGGACATGGCGATGTACGTGGCCAAGAGCCGTGGCAAGGCGCGGTGGGAGCGGTTCGAGCCCGGCATGCACGCCAAGGCGCTCGAGCGGCTCGATCTCGAGGCCGAGCTCCGTCACGCGCTCGACGGCGGTGACCAGTTCGTGCTGCTGTACCAGCCAATCGTCCAGCTGCAGACGGGCGAGGTGAAGGGCATCGAGGCGCTGGTCCGCTGGAACCATCCGCAGCGCGGCACGCTCACGCCGGCGCAGTTCATCCCGCTCGCCGAGGAGACGGGCCTCATCGTGTCGTTAGGCCGGTGGGTGCTGCGCGAGGCGTGCCGGCAGGCGCAGGTGTGGCAGGCCACGCGCACCAACGGGGTGCCGCTCACGCTCACGGTGAACGTATCGGGCTACCAGCTCCAGTACGACGGCGTCGTGGCCGACGTGCGCGCGGCGCTCGCGGACAGCGGGCTCGATCCGCGAAACCTGGTGCTCGAGATCACCGAGAGCGTGCTGATGCAGCAGAACGAGACGATCCTCGAGCGGCTGCGGGCGCTCAAGGCGGTCGGCGTGCGGCTCGCCATCGACGACTTCGGCACGGGCTATTCGTCGCTCGGCTACCTGCAGCGGTTCCCCATCGACATCCTCAAGATCGACAAGGCGTTCGTCGACGACATCGGGGCCGCCGGGGTCGAGCCGGCACTGGTGCGCGCGATCATTGCGTTAGGCGACACGCTGCAGCTGCAGACCATCGCCGAGGGCATCGAGCTTCGGCAGCAGTGGCACGGCCTGCGCGAGCTCGGCTGCGAGATGGGGCAGGGTTTCCTGTTCGCCCGCCCCGTGACGGTCGGCCAGATCGACGCGCTGCTCGCCGGGCAGGGCGTGAAAGCGCAGGTCGCGCTGCTGCCCAGCGATAGCCCGGTGCCGCTGACAGCAAGGGAATAGGGAAGCGCTCGCTGTCGCTCGCTTGGGGAAGCGCTCGCTGTCGCTCGCTTGGGGAAGCGCTGCACTTCGGGAAGCGGCGGCGACGCCGCCTTGGGGAGTGGAACAACATCGATGGTCTGCGCGACTGGGGTGCCCTGCGCGAGTCCACACGGTGCGGCATTCTCCATCCAGAGACAACCGATGTCCTTCCACTCCCCAAGGCGGCGTCGCCGCCGCTTCCCGAAGTGCAGCGCTTCCCCAAGCGAGCGACAGCGAGCGCTTCCCTATTCCCTCGCTGTTAGCTCATACCTAGCTTCCGGACATTCCGAGTCGGTCGGCGCCTGGCACGACGCGCCGTGTCACTCCAAGGGAGAGTCCGGATGCCCCGCTACCGCGTTGTCCGCGCCGCTTCGTTAGGCGCGGTGCTCGCCGCGTTCCTCGCCGCGCCTGCCGCCGCGCAGATGGCGATGGAGCGCCTGCACTACCCGGATACGCACCGCGACAGTACCGTCGACGACTACTTCGGCACCAAGGTCCCCGCGCCATACCGGTGGATGGAGGACGACAACAGCCCCGAGGTGGCGAAGTGGGTCGAAGAGGAGAACGCCGTCACCGCGGCCTACCTGGACAAGGTGCCGCTCCGCGACGTGTTCAAGAAGCGCCTAACGGAACTCTGGAATTATGAGAAAGTAGGCGTCCCGTATCGCCAGGCCGGGCACCTCTTCTACGGCAAGAACTCCGGCCTCCAGAACCAGAGTGTTCTGTACGAGCAGGACAGCATGGGCAGCGCCGCCCGCGTGATGCTCGACCCGAATGCGCTCTCGCCCGACGGATCGACGGCGCTCGCCACCTCGTCGGTGTCGCCCAATGGCCAGTATCTGGCGTACGGCCTGTCGCAGGGCGGATCGGACTTCGAGGAGCTGCACGTGCGCTCGCTGCGCGACGGCCGAGATCTCCCCGACACGGTGCACTGGGTGAAGTTCTCCGGCATCTCGTGGACCGCCGACGACAAGGGCTTCTTCTATTCACGATTCCCGGCGCCCGCGACGGGCCAGGCGCTGTCCACGGCGGCCGTGAACCAGAAGGTGTACTACCACGCGTTAGGCACGCCGGACAGCACCGACAAGCTCATCTACGGCCGGCCCGACCTGCCCGATTGGTACATCATGTCGTCGACCACCGACGACGGACGCTTCGCGTTCATCACCCTCGTCCACGGCACCGACACGAAGAACCAGGTCTTCTACATGGACCTGAAAAACGGCGCGCACCCCGACCTCTCGGCGCCGCTCGTCCCGCTCGTCTCGCAGGGCGACGCCGAATACGCTCCGTTAGGCAACCACGGCGACACCGTGTTCGTGCAGACCACGAACCAGGCGCCGAACCGCCGCATCATTGCCATGGTGCTGCCCGATACGTCCCGCGCACACTGGCGCACGGTAGTGCCCGAACAGAAGAACGTGCTCGAGGCCTCGACGCTGGCGGGCGGACACGTCGTGGCCCAGTACCTCGAGGACGTGAAGAGCGCGCTCGTGATCTACGGCACCGACGGGTCACGCCAGGGCACCGTCTCGCTTCCAGGCATCGGCACCGTCGGCGGCCTCTCCGGACGCATGGACACGCCGGAGCTGTTCTACGGATTCTCGTCGTTTCTTTTCCCGGCCACGGTCTTCCGGTACGACTTCGCGACCAAGCGCAGCGAGCCGTTCCAAGCGCCGCACGTCGCCTTCGACCCGCGCGCATACGAAACGAAGCAGGTGTTCTATCGATCCAAGGATGGCACGCGCGTTCCGATGTTCATCACGGCCAAAAAAGGGTTGGCGCTCGACGGCTCGCACCCCACGGTGCTCTACGCGTACGGCGGCTTCAACATCAGCGTGACGCCGTCGTTCAGTCCAACGACGGCCGTGTGGCTGGAGCACGGCGGCATCTACGCGGTCGCGAGTCTGCGCGGCGGCGGCGAGTACGGTGAGGCGTGGCACCACGCGGGTATGCTCGACAAGAAGCAGAACGTGTTCGACGACTTCATCGCCGCCGCCGAGTATCTCATCAAGCAACACTACACGTCGACGGCGCACCTGGCGATCCACGGCTACTCGAATGGCGGGCTGCTCGTGGGCGCGGTCCTCGACCAACGGCCCGATCTGTTCGCCGCGGCGTATCCAGGGGCCGGCGTGATGGACATGCTGCGCTACCAGAAGTTCAGCGCCGGTGTGGGTTGGGTGCCCGAATACGGATCCTCCGACGACTCATCGCAGTTCCGCTATCTGATCAAGTATTCGCCGGTGCAGAACCTCAAGAAGGGCACGTGTTATCCGGCGACGATCGTGACCACCGCCGATCACGACGACCGCGTGGTGCCGAGCCACTCGTACAAGTTCATGGCGACGATGCAGGCCGATCAGTCGTGTGCGCGACCCGTGCTCATTCGCGTCGAGACGAAGACGAGCCACGGTTACATGCCGACGGACAAGCGCATCGCGCAGTTGGCCGACGTGTGGGCGTTCACGGGCTGGAACACGGGCATGAAGTAGCGCCGCGCGCGTGCGCGTAACCGGGATCGGCGTCGCACCATCGCCCGACGGCGCGGATCGCGTGCGCCTGACGGCGCAGGTAACGTACGCCGACCCGGCCGCGGCTCACGAGGCGATCTGGATCGAGGCGCCCGCGGCGTACACTGACGCCTTGTCGCCTAACGGAAATCCGTGGCTGGCCTTGGGCGTGCCGCTTGCGATGCAGCGCGGCGAGCCGTTGCACGTCGATGCGCCCGTCGACGCCACGCTGCTCGACGGCATGGATGATGTGGCGCGTCTCTGGGCAGCGTGGTTCCCGCCGTTCCGTCCCGTGCCCGTCACGGTGGCGTCGGTGATCGGTCCGTCCCGCGGACGCGACACGGCCGGCCGCGTCGGCGCGTTTTTCTCGGGCGGCGTCGACTCGTTCTTCACGGTGCTGCGCCGCGAGCGCGAGCGCCCGCGAAATCCCCACCTGGCGGTCGACGACCTCCTCGTGGTGCACGGCTTCGACATTCCGTTAGGCAACGCGGACGCGTTCGACCGGCTGCGCGCGAGCCTCAACGGCGTGGCCGACGCGATGGGCAAGACGCTCATCCCGATTCGCACCAACATCCGCCTCACGCGATTCCGCGAGCTCGAGTGGGCGCGCCTGGGCCACGGTCCCGCGCTGGCCGCGGTCGCCCTCGCCTTCGAGCCGCGCTTTCGCGCCATCGCCCTGGCCTCCGCACGCGAGTATCCGTACTCGAGCGCCGGATGGGGCTCGCACCCGGTGAGCGATCCGCTGTTCTCGACGCAGCACATGCGCCTCGTGCACGACGGCGGCACGTACAATCGCGTCGACAAAGTGTGCGCCATCGCCGGCTCCGCGCTGGCGATGCGCCACCTGCACGTGTGCTGGCGCTCGCTCTCCGACGTGAATTGCGGGACGTGCGAAAAGTGTTATCGCACGATGATCACGCTGGAGATCGCCGGCGCGCTCGAGCGGTGCGCCACGTTCCCGGCGCGGACACTCGATCTCGATCGCGTCGCGCACATGTACTGCTCCAACTGGGTGACGAAAGGCTTCAACCGGTCGAACCGCGCGCTGGCCGTGAGCCGCGGGCGGTTCGACATCGTCGCGGCGTTGGACGCGAGTTATCGGATGAGCAGGCGCCGCGATGTCGTGCTCGCGACGGCGAACACCATCGCGAAAGCGCCGCTCGTCTGGCGGTTAGCCCGTCCGCTGCACCGTGCGGTGATGCGCGACGTCATCCACTGAGCGACGTCGCACGGGACGCGGTGCGCGCGGGTTCGACGGCTCGACCGCCCGCCTCGGTGAGGCCGAATTCGATGCCGCGTTTCTCGTGGCCGGCCGCCGTTGCCACCGCGCCGAACACGCACACGAGGAGCGCCGTGAGCGCCATGGATTGCGCATACGTGGCGTGCGCCGCGAACGCCGCCTCGATGTAGGCGGCGCTGCTCGCGACGAGCACGCCGCACTGATACGCGAAGCCGGGCAGGAACCCGCGCACGGAATCAGGCGCCAGCTCCGTGATGTGCGCGGGGATCACGCCCCAGGCGCCCTGCACCATGAACTGCATCACGAACGCGCCCACCCACAGTAAGGCGAGCGAGGGCGCGAACGCCCACAGCGGAATGGCGACCACGGCGAGCGCGAGCGCGATGACGATGGCACGCCGTCTCCCGATGCGATCCGACCACATCCCGAAGGCGAGTCCGCCGGTGATCGCGCCGATCATCGAAAAGCCCGTGACGAGCGCGCGCGTCTGCGGCGACAAGTGCCAGTCGCGCTGCAGGAACGTCGGATACATGTCCTGCGTGCCGTGCGATACGAAGTTCATCATCGACATCAGCACGACGAGATACACGAACAACTTCCAGTTACTCACGATCGCGCGGCCGAGCCCCGACCAGCTCTCGTGGCGCGTCCGCTGCCACACCTCGGATTCCTTCACGCGAACGCGAATGAAGAGCGCGAGCAGCGCCGGGAGCCCGCCGATGAAGAACATCGGACGCCAGCCCCAGCGTGGAAACACGAAGAAGAAGCAGACGGCCGCGAGCAGATATCCAACGGCGTAACCTTCCTGCAGAAAGCCGGACAACACGCCGCGCAATCGCGTCGGCGCTTTCTCCATGGCCAGCGATGCACCGACACCCCATTCGCCGCCCATTCCGATGCCGAACAGCGCGCGCAGAATCAGAAACGTCGTGTAGTTAGGCGCGAGGCCGGTGAGCACCTCGACCACCGAGAAGAACACGAGGTCGATCATCAGCGGCAGACGTCGCCCGTACCGGTCGGCCATCAGCCCGAAGATGAATGCGCCGACAGGACGGAACGCCAACGTGAGTGTCAGCGAGAGCGCGATCGCCTTGTCGCTGCGTCCGAACTCGCCCGCGATGGCTGTGAGCGAGAAGACGACGAGGAAGAAATCGAACGCGTCGAGGGTCCAGCCGAGGAAGGTAGCGAGCACCGCCTCGCGGTGGTCGCCGGCGGCGCGGGGCGTGGGCGATGCCGTCACGTGCTGGTGGGCTCCGGGCGTTGTCGCAGCTCGCCGATGACGTCGTCGACGCGCGTCGGGAGCAGCAGGTTGTCGGCGATCTCCGCGATCTCCTCCGCTTCCCGCCATTCGCGCTCGAGCTCGGCCAACTCGCCCTCGAGGGCGCGTCGCTCGCGCTCCTCGTGCGCGGCCATCTCGAGGGCCAATCGCACGGGAACGGGGAGCGGCAGCACCAACGCGTGATCCTGCTGCCTGACCGTGAGCGCGAACACGCCTAACGGAGTGATCGCTTCCTCGAGCACACGCACCGCGTTCGCGATCTGCGTGCGCGACCCGCCGAACCGGTTGACCACGGGCAGCAGCATTGCCGCCGCGCGTTGGGCCGCCTCACCCTCGAGCTCCACCGGCGGCGTGTTGCTGTGTGTCGACGCATACCGCACGCACAGCGCCCAGTCGGTGGCGGTGGTTCCACCGCGCACCGCGAGCCGCTCGAGATCCGCGCGACGCACCGGCGCCACGATGCCATCGCCGATCGGAATGCGCGCGACGATCGCCGAGGGCGACCCGTAGAGCAGCGCGCGTCCCCACTGCGTGATGGCGAGCGCGACACCGCCGGCCCCGATGCCCGCCGCTGCGCCGCCCGCCAACGTTGCACCAACAGCCGTGACACCCGCGCCGGCTTGTGCAATGCGAAATCGCCGGCGGCGGCCGAACTGATCGCCATAGCGCCACGCGGCCAATTCCGGTCTGAGCGGTTGGCCAATGCGCACCAGCGTCACGCCATCGGCAATGCGCGCGAGTCCGATGTTGTCGGTCGACATGCGCAGCCGCGTCGCCCGGAATTTTCGCTCGCAATCTTCGATGGCTTCCCATCGCTCGTCGAGCGGCGACAGGTTCCACCGCTCGCATCGCACGCACACCACCCACAAGCGGCCCCTGGCGGGATCGAATGCCAACCGCCGTCCCACGGGGAACGGTTCGATCACCGGGTTCGCACCCAGCGAGGCGTGGCAGAAGATGCACGTCGAAAACATCACCCCAATATGTCGCGCAACGGCGCGACTGGCGAGCGCGCGGG